>CAYTSD010000006.1:0-50908 GCA_964440495.1 uncultured Nitrososphaeria archaeon
ATGGGACAGGGTCCTAAGCCCTGCGCCTTTGACCAGGCTTGGCTACCCCCGCCTCGGGTTAAAGGATTCGCTCTCCCTGTATTTTATTTTTTGTAGTAGGGAGGGTTTCTTATCCGCAGGGGTATTCGATTGATAGGAGGTAGGTTTTCCCCTGGTGTCTTATTTTTATTGGTTTTTCGTAGATTTTCCTGCTTTTCTCTCCGAGGATTGTTAGGAGTTTCTGGAGCTGGCTTTTAGGTAGCTCGGCTGCCGCGGGCTCGGGATTCGTCCAGACAAACTCTTCGGCAGACTCTCTATCCAAGCCATAGTTTTCTCTGATCTGCCTCCACCTTCTTTCATAGGCTTCGTCGGCTGCTTCAAGGGCTTTAAGCAGAGGCTCTGGAGCATCTCTTAGTTCAGCCTCAGCGGCCTCATCCTCAACCCTAACTATCTTCACTCTAACAGTTGGTGGGAGATTCCTCTCGTAAAGCTCTCTCCGCATCTCTTCCTTCAGCAAGTATCCCTTTAAAGGTGGGTAAAATATTATTTCAGGGGCGTGTTTAGATAGCTTGGCGGCCAGAGGCCATGAGGAGTGAACGTCGCGTAGGAGCGGGGTCTGAACGGCCCTGTGATGATTTCACCTCCTCTCAGCTGAGCCGGCTATAGCTCTGCTTCCTCCTCACCAAGAACTTTCTACCAGCATACTTTAGGAGTGATTTTGTCCCCCCTGCCTCGGCTACCACTTGAAGCATCTTCTCTGGGCTGGTTATTCTGAGACCTCCTAGTGCTGTTACCCCATGCTTGAAGAGGGGGTCTGGAACCATGCTTGAAGATGGGCCGACTACTATGACCTCACGTGAGCTGCTTAGGTCTGCTAGTAGGATTTCATCTATGTTTGAGGCAACGAAGGCTGAACCCGTGACTATGACCAGGTCTGCTTCCCTGAGAGAGTCCTCCAACCTGGTTTCAGGCTCCTTTAAGCCTAGCTCTTTGAGTAAGGCTGGGTTCTTCTCATATACCGTCAGCTTAACCCCTTTCTCGCGTAGCGTTTGGAGGTAGGGTTTGAACGCCCCTATCATCACCACCCTGTCATCTCTTCTCAGCTCAACTCCTTTGAGAGCGTCCGCGTCATACTCAACTTCATAGACGTTTTCCCTGAATAGGATTGGCGCTGAGGCTGCGTTAATCGCTGCTACCCCAACCGCTCTTAGGAGGAGGTTGCCTCCCTGAGCAAGCATCATAGCGTCTACGGCCTTCATCCCGGAGAGCTTGCCTGTCAAAGGCATCCTCCCCTGAAGCTCGGGGCAGCACAGCGACTCAACAATCCATTCATGCGGGGTGTAGGCCACCCCACCCCACCCACCGCTGAGCCTAACCCCAGTATAGAACAAGCCTATCACGACCTGCTCTACCTTGAGGGGCTCTGCTACGGGTTTAAGCGACTCAATTATCTCGGCGACAACCTTGCTTGAGGAGAGCCGCATCCCCCTACAAGAACCATGACCCATCCTTAAAAATATAGGGAGAGATAATCCACTGAAAGAACTATGGGGGAAAGTCTCAGCAGGAAGGCTGCGACCGCGGCTGTCTTTGCAGCCCTCTACGCCGTGCTTGTGGTAGCCCTAGCTCCAATAAGCTTTCTACCTCTCCAGGTGAGGGTTGCAGACGCCCTACTACCCCTAACGATGCTGTATGGTGGTTCGGCTGCCTTGGGGCTTGCTCTTGGAGCTATAGTCGCGAACTTTGTGGCTGGTCAGGCATTCTTCGGCGGATGGACCCCGATAGATGTCGTCGGCGGAGGATTAGCCAACCTCGCGGCAGGATACTTGGCTTGGAGGCTTGCCTATGGGAGGGGTAGGGCTGTAAGGGTTGCCGCCTCTCTGCTCCAAGCCCTCCTCATATCACTCATAGTTGGAAGCTATCTCTGGGTTATCTTCGGCCTTCCATCAAGCTATAGTATTGAGCCTCTTGGAGTGGTGTTGCCTGGGCTTCCAGCCTTCTGGCTCCTGATAGGGCTGGGGAGCGTGATCTCGATAGTTGTGTTGGGGAACCTTCTCCTGGAAGCCCTCCTCAAATCTGGAATACATGCTACAAAGACTAATTAGCCTGTGTGTCATCTTTTTGTGCGCCTGCTCGGTGATGGGAGCGGGATAGGTGTGGGGATGAGGGAGCTTCTCCAAGAGTCGACCCTCCTGGCCCTTATGATGACGCTTCCACCGATAGCCGTCCTAGCGCTTATAGAGCTTCTAACAGAGGCCGATGTAACACTCCTAGTCTACTGGACGATCTTCGCCTTCAGCTGGACGCTCGCCGTAGCCCTGTTCTACTATAAGACCCACAGCATTAATGGCGGCGGAGGGAGACTGGAGCTTCACCGACTATTCTAAGGCTTCCCTAAGACGCTTAGCTGCTTCCTCAGGTGGAAGCGTGTTTACATAGACCTGTAACCCGACATCTATCCCAGTGGGTAGGAGAAGCCTGGGAATCAGCTCGATATGCCAGTGGAAGTCCTTTACAGTTTTAGGCATGGTATGTAGGACGAGGTTGAAGGAGGATTCTCCTAAGACTCTGTGAACAGCCTTGAATAGCTTTAGGAGCACTTCGGCGAGTTCATGTAGCTCCTCCTCGGACACTTGGGTGAATTCTCTCTCATGCCTCTTCGGGGCTACTATGAGTTCATAGGGTTCGCGGCCGGCGTGGGAGGTGAAGGCCTTGAAGCCCTCAGAGCTGAGGACAAGCCTCGGAGACTCAGACTCGGCGCAGAGGACGCAGCCCTCCTTCCTCAAGGCCTCTGCCTCGGATTCGAGGAGCGGTGGAACTATGGGTAGGGCTACTAGATGGGTGTGGGGGTGGCGGAGAGAGCCTCCTGAGAAGGGGCCATGATTCTTCGCGAAGGCCACGGCCTTAATCTCAGCCATGGATTCAAGCTCCCTAAGCCTCGTCTCAGCCGCCAAGAGTATCGCATAAAGCTCCTCAACATCCAGCTTCCACGGGTCTCCATAGTGCTTTGGGGTGTCTATGAGAACCTCATGGAACCCTGTTGCTGGAATCTTTTCCCCGTCGAGGATTAGTGTGTCCTGCGGGGAGAAGGCTGGGTAAAGGTTTGGAACTATTCTCACAAGCCAATCCTTACTCCTCTCTTCACCATTCTCTCTCCTCAAGACGAGGCCTGAACCCTCCTTAAGAACCGCGAGAGTTGCTGGAGCGGTCATATGCTCATGGCCTGGGCAGAAGGGGCAGTTCTCTGGGTCGTCTAGAAGGGCTGAACCCTCATGGGCGGGCATAGGCCTCTTAGCACGTTCAGGGGCGTAGGAGACCCATCTCCCGGAGAGCCTATCTCTCCTAAGCTCAGGCATACCCTAAGAAAGGGCACCCTCCTCAAAAACATAAGTTAACTCTTTCTCCTCCTTCTCACAGGCAGGAAGAATGGAGTAGCATCTCTATACCTTCGATACTCTTCTCCAAAGAGCTTCAGAAGCTCACGCTCCTCGACGAACTTCGCGTGAAGCAGCGGCGCCGTGAAAAAGACTGCTGAGAGCCCTATCATGGTATAGGAGCCCAAGAGCGTGGAGACCCCGAGAAAGTATAGGAATGCCCCGAAGAGTATGGGGTTCCTAGTATAGCGGTAGGGGCCTGTAGTTACAAGTTTATGGGGAGGAGTGTGGAAAACCGGTGCGCTGCCAGACTTTATGAGCTCGAGGGAGGCTAACCCTGCGAAAGCGAGACCCACCGCGATTAGAGGCACCGAGACCATGATTCTCAGAGCAGGTGTGAGAAGGCTGGGAACTCCCAAAGTCTCATCTATGAACCTTGAGACCAAGTATAGGAGGGAGGGAACTAATATGAGGAAAACTAGAGCTGTTACAGCGGTCGACAGTATCAGACGAAGCTTCACAATCTAGAAGCTAAGATACTACTGGATATAATTCTTAGTTTGTGTTAAGCCATGCTAGCGGAGCTTCTCAACCAGTTTCATAAGCTTCTTAACTCGTTCTTCAACTACAGGGTTCCACCAGACCCCTCCCTCCTTGAAGTATGAGCCGACTATGGCGCCGTCGGCGACGCTTAGAAGCCTCTCAACATTCTCAGGGTTAACTCCAGTCCCAACTATCACAGCGGTCTTAGAGACCTTCTTAGCCCGCACAACCCTCTCATAGGGTGTCTCCACACCGGTTCTCGGCCCCGTAACCACGATTGCATCGGCTCCGAAAAGCTCCGTATCTATTACTAGGTCTTCCAAGGTTTTGTCAGAGACTATAAAGTGGCTTCCATACTCAACTTGAACGTCGGCGAATATCTTAACGTGATCGGCGCGGAGATAATTTATGTAACGTAGGGTCTCAGGCGCCGCCGCCTCAACCAACCCCTCATCCGCAATATACGCGTAGGCCCACATAGCAACCCTTACAAAGAGTCCCCCGCCTGCAAGAGCCGCAGCAACGCCCTCCTTCGCCCCATTGGCTAGAAAACTGACCCCTGTCGGCAGACCTGTCGCTTTATGCACTTCACGGGTTGCCACCGCCATGCATGCTATTGCTTCGGGCCCTATTCTTCCACCCCTTAAGTAGGGTATATCGCTTTGATTCTCCACTATTAGGCCGTCCACTCCTCCAGCCTTTAAAGCCTCGGCATCCTTAACGGCGGCCTCCAGAATTTCTTCAAAGGCCTCCCCCTGATACCTCGGAGCCCCGGGAAGAGGTTTTAGGTGAACCATCCCCATGATAGGCTTCCTAACGTGGAAAATCTCTTCGAGAACCTTCTCTCCAGACCTCATACTAGACTAATGTAGACTCAAGCTAAATTAAGGTTAAGTAAGAGCGATGGAATGTTAGGCGGGCTTGGGATTGATGAAGGTTGCGTTCCAAGGTGAGAGGGGAGCCTACAGCGAGGAAGCCGTGATACAGTTCTTCGGGGAAGAGGCTGAGAGCCTTCCCTGCAGAGACCTCCCCTCAGTGTTTAACGCTGTTGAGTCTGGGAGAGCTGACTACGGCGTAGTCCCAGTCGAGAACTCTATAGAGGGCTCGGTTAATGAGACCTACGACCTACTCCTAACAACCGGGCTAAGGGTCTGCGGAGAGATTCACCTAAGGGTTAGACACTTCCTCCTCGCCCACCCAGAGGCCGAGCCATCCAAGATAAGAAGAGTCTACTCACATCCACAGGCACTAGCACAATGTAGAGGATACATACTCTCAAGAGGATTGGAGCCGGTTCCAAGCTACGACACAGCGGGAGCAGCAAAGATGATAATTGAAGAGAAGATTCTCGACGCCGCCGCAATCGCAAGCGAGAGAACGGCGAAGATATACGGCCTCAAGATAATAGATAGGGAGATAGAGGATTATGGGAGAAACTATACCAGGTTTCTAGTTATAGGCGGCCACGACGTTGAGCCAACTGGAAACGATAAGACTTCGATAATCTTCTCCCTACCCCATGTTCCAGGCTCACTCTACAAAGCCTTAGAGGAGTTCGCCACCCGTGGAATAAACCTCACGAGAATAGAGTCAAGACCGACAAAACATAGACCGTTCGAATACTATTTCTTCGTAGACTTCGAGGGACATAGACTCGAAGACAAAGTCAGAGAAGCCTTGGAGGGGCTTACACATAAATCAACCTTCCTGAAGGTTCTGGGATCCTATCCGAAGGCAAGGACTGAGACGTAGATGGGGTCAATAATACTTGTAACCGGTGTGGCTGGGGTTGGGAAGACGTCCCTTGGCTCGGCTCTCGCGAGAAGACTTGAAGCCAGATTCATAGACCTCCCAGAGTATGTGAGGAAGAATAAACTCTACTCATCCTACGACGAGGAAGAGCAGGCATACCTCATAGACCTTAGGAGAGTTTCAGCCCGAATAGGCGCTGAAGCTGCGAGAGCTAGGGAAGAACTCGTGATAGCGTCGGTATATGTGTTCAAGCCTCGCAGAGCAACCATTAGATACGTCATAGTCCTTAGGCTGAGACCTGATAGGCTAATCCAAATTCTACTCGACCGTGGATATCCTCCCAGAAAAGTCGCGGAAAACGTCTCGGCAGAGCTTGTAGACCAACCTCTCCACGAGGCTCTAAGATTCGGCCATGAGAAAGTAATACAGATAGATGTAACTGGGAGAGACCTAGAGATGCTTGCGGAGAAGATAGCTGAAGGGATTACGGGTGGAGAAGCCGAGAAGCTGAGCGTTGAGGTTAACTGGATAAGCGAGCTTGAGAAGATAGGGAGACTAGACTACGTCCTCAACTTCCTTTCAAAGCACGGGTAAGACATTTTAAATAGCATTATCATCCAATAGGTGAGCTTAAGTTGAGTAGCCTGAGACCTCCTTCAGGAAGCTTTTGACTATCACCCCTACTCAGAGGTGTTTATCTATGGAGGAAGTGAAACTAAATAGAAAGGACTCTGTAACGCTTTACAGGTTTAAGAAGTTCATCAAGGAGCTTGAGTCAAAGACAGGTAGAGGAACGGAGCTCATCTCAATCTACATCCCACCAGGCAAGCTAATCTCAGAGGTAATAGGTTATCTCCGGCAGGAGTATGCTACGGCGGCGAACATAAAGTCGAAGACCACCCGTAAAAACGTTCAAGACGCAATCGAGAGCGCGATCCAGAGGCTTAAGCTCTTCACCAGGGCTGGGCCTACAGGGCTAGTAGTCTTCAGCGGAGCAATTCCACAGAACGGTGGCCCAGGAAGCGAGAAGATCGAGGTTTATCACATAATTCCACCTGAGCCGATTCAGACCCTTCTATACCGGTGCGACAGCAAGTTCTATCTCGAGCCTCTGAAGCAGCTTCTAAAGGAGAAGGACATCTATGGAATACTTGTGGTTGACAATGAGGAGGCAGCCGTAGCAGTGATTAAGGGTAGAAGGATAGCTGAGCTCAGAACCTTTACCTCAGGTGTTCCAGGGAAGCATAGAGCTGGAGGACAGTCGGCGAAGAGGTTTGAGAGACTTAGAGAGATGAACCTAAACGAATACTATAAGAGGGTCGCGGAACATGCGAATAAAATCTTCCTAAAATATCCTGAGATTAAGGGTATATTGGTCGCTGGCCCTGGGCCGACTAAGGAAGTCTTCCTCCAGAAGGGTTATTTCCACTACAGTTTCAGGGACAAGGTTCACCTAGTTGATACATCTTACTCGGGTGAGGCTGGAGTTAGGGAGGCTATCAAGAGGTCGGAGAATCTCTTGAAGGAGCTGAGAATGGTTGAGGAGCAGAGACTCGTTAGAAGGTTTCTAAACGAGGTTAGCAAGGATAGAAGCTCAGCGGTTTATGGTGAGAAGGAGGTCTTGAGAGCCCTTAGGTCTCGGCTGGTTGACACACTAATACTCTCAGAAGACTTAGAGAAACACAGAGTTAAGGTTAAGTGCAATAGCTGCGGAGCAGAGTTTGAATATACTTTGAGTGAGGAGGAGCTTACATCGAAGCTTCCAGAGATTCTCTCCAAGCCTTGCTCGAAATGTGGTTCAAAGACCCTCCAAGTCGCGGAGCAGAAACCTCTCGTCGACCTATTCATCGAGGAGGCTGAGAAGGTTGGAACGAGGGTTGAACTCATCTCCTCCACCCACGAGGAGGGAGACATGCTTAAGAGAGCATTCGGAGGAGTCGCAGGACTTCTCAAAGGATACTCACAGTAAGAGAGGTGAACCACCTTAACCGTGGAGAAAGTTGGAGAAAGAATCTACATGATAGACACGAAAGCTTTAGGCGAGGAGAAGACCGTCGCAGCATACCTAATAAAAGATGAGAAGACCGCCTTAACAGAGGTTGGCTACGCTTCCTCCTTAAACAATCTCTTAGAGGGATTAAGAGAGGCTGGAGTGAGTCCAAGCGGTCTCAGCTACATAGTGTTGACCCACATCCATCTCGACCACGCTGGCGCAGCAGGCAAGATCGCAGAGATAGCTCCAAACGCTTTGATATATGTTCACCCGAGAGGTGCCCCACATCTAATTAACCCCGAGAAGCTTGTCAAAAGCGTTAGAGATGTTTATGGAGAGTTTGCTGAAAGGCTGGGCGGAGTAACCCCCATTCCACCTGACAGGATTGTAGAGGCATCCGATGGAGAGGAGATAAACCTAGGGTCAACAACGCTTAGGCTAATTCATGCGCCTGGCCATGCTCCACATCACATGGTGATCTATGACGTTGAAGAACGTGCTCTCTTCAGCGGAGACGCTTTACCGATGAAGTTCCCAGACTTTCCCCTAACGGTTCCAACAACACCTCCACCAAGCTATCTACACGAACTAACAATCAACACAATAAGAAAGCTCTCGAAACTCGATGGAAGAGTAGTCATGAAGCCGCATTATGGCCCCAGTCCATGGAGTGAAGAGTTCTTCGAGGAACAGGTGAGGGTTCTCGAAGAATGGAGGAAGCTTACATTAAAGATAGTTGGGGAAGGGGTTGAGAACCCGTATGAGAGGGTGTTTGAAGAATTCGCTGATAAAGCCGGTGAACCTATACCTGAGCATGTGAAACGCGACCTTAAGATATCTTTCGATGGAATGAGAATGTATTTTGAGAGGATTGGTGTTGTCTCTACTCGTAGATGAATCTCCTAGGCTTGGGCTTCAAGTATTCTGGCATATTCTTCTCATATCTCTCGATTAGGTTTCCGTATTGTAGTGTGAGGGAGATGTCGTCCAGGCCTTTCAGAAACCTCTCCCTTATGTGAGGCTCTACGTCGAAGCTTATCTCCAATCCTCCTCCAGTTATCTTCTGTGACTCAAGGTCTATTCTCAGCGTCAGGTCTCCGCTCTCAGCCTTCTCCTGAAGAATCTTAACCGTTTTCTCTGGAAGCCTTATGCATAGGAGCATGTTCTTGGCGGCGTTGTTGTAGAATATGTCGCCGAAGCTTGGAGCTATAACGCATTTTATCCCGAGGTCGGTTAAGGCCCAGACAGCGTTCTCCCTTGATGACCCTATCCCGAAGTTTCTCCCAGCTATCAGTATCACGGCGCCGCTGAACCTTGAGTCATTTAGGATGAATCCAGGCCTAGGGTTTCCCTTCTCGTCGTAGCGCCACCTGTAGAAGGCGTATTTTCCCAGACCCCTCCTACTGAGCAGTTTTAGGAACTGGGCTGGGATTATCTGGTCGGTGTCGACGTTCTCGGCTTTAAGCGGCGCCACCTTGCCCTCGATAGCCTTAATAGGCTTAGGCATTAGACCTCGCCTCCCTCAAGCTCCAGAGGCTTATCCAAGTCGAGTTCACGGACATCCACGAAGTGTCCCTCAACCGCCGCGGCAGCCGCCATCACCGGGCTTACTAGATGTGTTCTACCACCTGGCCCCTGCCTGTTCTCGAAGTTTCGGTTGGAGGTGCTCGCACTCCTTTCCCCAGGTGCGAGTCTATCCTCATTCATGGCTATACACATGCTGCATCCCGGGTTGCGCCACTGGAATCCGGCCTCGATGAAGATTCTGTGGAGGCCGAGGCGCTCAGCCCTCCGCTTAACCCACTGCGACCCTGGGACAACCAACGCCCTAACACCATGCGCTACATGTTTTCCCTTAACAACTTTCGCCGCCGCTATTAGGTCGCTTAGCCTACCGTTGGTGCAGCTTCCGATAAACACTACGTCGATAGGTATGTTTGTTATCTTTTCACCTGGTTTTAGACCCATGTATCTTAGAGCCTTCTCCACCGCGGCTCTCTCCTCCTTGTCTTCGAAGTCTCCGGGTGAGGGCACGCTCTCCGTGACGCCGACAGTCATCGCTGGATTCGTCCCCCAGGTTACCTGAGGCTCGAGCCTGGTTAGGTCTAGGCTTATACTCTTGTCATAGGATGCGGCTGGGTCTGTTGGAAGCCTTTTCCAGAATTTTAGCGCCTCATCCCACTCCCTGTCTCTCGGAGCATAGGGTGCGTCTCGGATGTATTGGTAGACCTTCTCATCTGGTGAGATTATCGCTGTGCGTGCTCCAGCCTCAATCGCCATATTGCATAGGGTCATCCTCTCCTCGACGCTCATCGACTCTACCACCCTCCCCCTATACTCGATTACATGTCCTATCGCACCTCCGACGCCGATATTCCTAATCATCCAGAGCACCGCGTCCTTCGCTGTCACGCCTTTTGGGAGGCTGCCTTCCAATCTTACCTCCATCTTACGGGGCTTCTTGAGCCAGAGGGTCTGGGTTGCGAAGACATGCTCTACCTCGCTTGTCCCAATCCCGAAGGCGAGGGCGCCGAGGGCGCCGTGGGTTGAGGTGTGGCTGTCTCCACAGGCCAAGGTGATTCCTGGAAGGGTTAGGCCGAGCTCTGGGGCCGCTACATGGATTATTCCCTGGAAGGGGCTTAGGAGGTCGAAGAGGGTTATCCCGAACTCCTCGGCATTCTGTTTAAGAGCCCTTATCTGCTCCCTTGAAAGCCTGTCGGCGATGGGTAGAAGCCTATCACCTGTCGGGACATTGTGGTCCATGAAGGCGAAGGTTAGGTCTGGGCGTCTGACTCTACGGTTGGCGAGTCTAAGCCCCTCGAAGGCGACAGGCGAGGTCACCTCATGGGTTAGATGACGGTCTATGTACAGCAGTGAAGCCCCATCCTCACGCTCCTCCAATACATGAGCATCCCAAATCTTCTCGAAGACCGTTCTCGCCGCCAAGGCTGTAGAAGGCTTTAGAGGCTGGCTTATTAGCTTAGCATCGTCAATCAGCGTATGAAGATTAATATCTTGATGAACCCTTTTAAGAGTCTTGGGAAAGATATTGGCTGAGGCATCTGAAGAGCGTCCGAGAAGGGTCGTGAAGAGAGCCAGCCTGGAGGTGGCGCTTATAGCGGTTAATGCAGCCCTCTACGCAGCCGTCGGCCTCCTAACCTATCTAGGACTCTTCGCGCCGGTCTTTGGGACGGTTAGGTTCTGGCCCGCCGTGGTTGTTCCAGCGGTTTTCTCCGTTCTCTTCACGCCTTGGATAGGGGGTGTGGGGGCGGCGATAGGCATCTTCATAAGCGATATGCTCGTCCATGGAAACCCCCTGCTCAGCCTAAGCGTCGGCGTCCCCTCAAACTTCCTAGGATTCTATATCCTTGGGAGGCTTGCTAGGAGTAGGCGGAGGACATGGGCGGCCTCTCTAGGGGTTCAGGCGATACCCTTGGCCGCTGCCGGGCTTCTCTACTGGTTCGGATTGGTGGAGGAGGTTGTCGCCTACGTGTTCTTGGCTGTGGCCGCAGCGGTCTTCCTCCTCGGCGCATACCTTGCCTTAAGTAAGCCTAGGTACTCGAACCTCCTCTACGCCTCGGCCGCTGGACTCATGGTTGGAAGCGCCGTGATAGGTGTCGGGCTCTGGGCTTTCAGCCAATTCTTCCTCCTCCCCACAGGCGAGAGCAGCGCACCCATAGTCGCAGCCCTGGTCTGGTTCCTATGGACCTATCTAACCGAGATACCTTTCCTAGCCTTCCTCCTCCCACCGATAGTTTATGCGGTGGCTAAGGCCATGCCTGAGAGGGTTAGGGAGGTAATCCCCGCAGAGTAAGGGAGGGTGTCTATCAAGGTGAAGCGTGCATCTGCCAAGGTTCCAGCGGCGCTCTCAAGCATCTTCTCGCCTAAACTCTTCTGGGATGGTAAGCCTAGGGAGAGAGCTGAGGAGATAGGGGCTAGGGGAGGGGGATTCGCGCTCGCAAACGGGGTTGAGACATGGGTTGAGGTCGAGGAAGGAGAAGGCGAAGAGGTTGAGGTTAATGGCAGGGTTGAGAGCTTCCCACCATCCACCGAGGCCGCGGAGACCATGCGTAGGCTCCTCGGAGTCAAAGGCTTCATAAGGATTAGGCACAGGATTCTAGTTCCGATTGGGACAGGGTTTGGAACAAGTGCGGCGGCTGCTCTAGGAGTCATCCTCTCGCTCTCAAAGATCATGGAGTATGGGATAACTCTCCAAGAAGCCTGTAGGATAACCCATGAGGTTGAGCTGAGATGTAGGACCGGGCTTAACAGTGAGGTTGGGATAATGGCCGGCGGACTCGTCCTCGTCCTAAGAGAGGGCGCACCTCCCCGATGCATGATAGACACCATACCTCTCCCCAGAGACGCTGTTTTGGTAGCTGTCGTGGCAGGCGAGCTTAAGACATCTAAGATTCTAAGCGAGGTGGAGAAGCTGAAAAGAGTTGAAAAGATAGGAGACCGCTACATGGAGAGGATACTCTCGAACCCCACTCCTGAGAACTTTCTCAAGAATGCCCGAGGCTTCGCCTACGAGGCAGGCTTTGTTACAAGAGAGGTGGAGGAAGCCTTCGAGGCGTTCTCAAGGCTTCCCACACTCGGCTATGCTCAGAACATGCTCGGCAAAGCAGCCCACGCGCTGGTGAGGCGGGGAGATGTCTCAAGAGTTGAGAGGGGGCTTAGAGACATCTTCCCAGAGTACAGAGTTGTTGTCTCGGAGATAGGGTATGGTGTCAGGGCGTCGAGGGAGGTTTAGCCCCCTATCAGCCCATCAAAGATTTCTATGAATCTCTCCTCTTCGCCAGCTGGGATTAGGGCTGAGGCTGCGAAGCTGTGGCCGTCTCCTGTGCCCCCAACCTCCTCTGAAGCCTTGACCGTTAGCTCGGATGCGGGTGGGAGTCTTCCAGCCCTAACCTCCTCGGAGACCTTTTTAGGCGTTCTAACCGAGACCTTAACCCACTCTCCCTCAACTCTTCCAAGCCCTGGAAGCTCGGGCTCAAACTCCATGAACCCTACTAGATACCTATCGGGCTGGACTATTCCACGGTAGCTGAGCATGGAGGTAAAGGTTCCAAGAGTCTTTGTTCCAAGACCCTTGAAGAGGCTGCCTAGATGGAACCACTGAACCCTCCCATGGGTCTTCAGCCTCCTGCGCGCAACGACCGCGAACGCCTGCCTAAACCTCTTCTTCCTCTCCTCCTCAAGCCTCGCAGCCTCCTCCTCGTCGATACTCCTAGATAGGAGGTATTCTACAGCCCGGTAGGGGCCTCCGCGATAGTATCCTACGCTTCCTATCGCCGTGAGGGTTGAGGAGACCTTGCTCCAAGGCTTCCTAAGAAACTTGATATAGTAGCGTTCCTTTCCACCGCTCTCCCTAACCTCCACGTCCCCTACGCTAACAGCATCCTCCAAAGGAATACGGTTAAGGCCCTGTAGAGGTCCGGGGATCTCGGCTGAGCCTACGACGGCCATCCACGCCGCATCCTTTAGCTTGGAGACCTCCCTCATGAAGAGGTAGGTTGCAGTCGAGCCGCTTACCTCGCTCTCGCCGCTGAACCCGTAAAGCTCTGGATTCAGGTTCACTACACGGCTGCTCTCAACCCTTCTCGGGTCGTGGTGGTCTAGGATAACCGCCTCGGAGCCGCTTTCCTCAGCAGCCTCAGCCACGAGGTCCGCTCTACCCGAACCTATGTCTAGGTAGATGTAGAGCTTATGGCCGCTTGAGTGGACGAGTCTAAGTATGGCTGGGTGAATCTTCTCTATACTTATCGGCTTATACTTGACTCCAGCGCGTTTCAGAGCTAGGGAGGCGATGGCTCCCGCGCAGAGTCCGTCGGCATCGTTGTGAAAGACTATGGCAACTTCTTCACCAGCTCTCCCACGAAGCCTCTCCGCAACCCTGCTAAGCTCCCCGAAATACTCCTCCTTCCCCATCCGTCTAGAAGACCCTAGGAGCAGGCTAATAGCGTTTCCCCAAACCTCTCCCAGCCCTCCGTCTCAAGGATACCGAGAAGAGAACTACTCCGAAAACCTTGAAGATAATCCATCAAAATAATAAGATATGTGGATGAAGTTTTTAAGAAAGGGTTAGATGCAACTTGACATGCGTGTCATCGAGAAAAGTGAGAGTGAGGCGGTTCTAAGAGCCGCCGAGCTCATGGCTATAAGCGCTAGAACAGCTCCAAAGGCACGTGGAATAGACGATGTCTCAATAGTCATTCTAACAGGTGAGGAGCTCAGCCGAGTTGCGGATGAGATGGAGAAGATTGGGAAGGAGACTGGGAGAAGGTTCTTCATCAGAGACTCAGGCTGTGTTAGGAAGTCCGCCGCCCTCCTACTAATCGGAGTTAAGTCGTCCAGGCCGAAGAACCTTGACTGCGGCGCATGCGGCTACGAGACATGCAGCGAGTTTGAGGAAGCTGGTAGAAGGCCTGGAAGAGACTTCTCCGGCCCAAGCTGTATGTTCCAGCTTATCGATCTCGGAGTCGCCCTTGGCTCCGCTGTTAAGACAGCGTCCCTCCTTAACGTTGATAATAGGATTATGTTCTCCGTGGGTGTTACTGCGGTTAAGCTCGGGCTAATCGACGCCGATGTGGCCATAGGCATCCCTCTCTCAGCTACTGGAAAGAATCCCTACTTTGACAGGAAGTAGCTTGATGGGAAGGTTTTAACCGTGGCTTATTCGGCTTGGCGGCGGGATGCGGAGCACCTACCTCAGAGGGATGGGGCTTGGACTCACGACAGGGGTGATAACGACCCTTGGAGTGATGGTCGGCCTCTACTCAGGCACACACTCCAAACTCGCGGTGGTCGGAGGAGTAATAGCCCTAGCCGTTGCAGACGGCCTCTCCGACGCGATAGGGATGCATACCTCTGAGGAGGCTGCTAGAACCTCGACCAAGAGGCAGATATGGGAGGCCACGTTCTTCGCCTTTTTCTCGAAGGTTGCGGCCACACTGAGCTTCCTAATCCCGATAATCCTTCTAGAGTTGAGGGAGGCCGTACCGATAAGCATAGTGTGGGGACTCATACTCATCTCACTCTTCAGCTACTACATAGCAAGGAACGAGGGTGAAAACCCCTACAAAGTCATGTTGGAGCACGCTCTACTAACGGTGGGGGTGGTCGCCGCATCCCACTACATCGGAGTCCTAGTTCACGAGGCCTTCGGGGAGCATTCTATTTAGAAGAAATCTGTGAGGGAGGCCTCACCCGCTAGACTCTTAATCTGCTCAACCTTAACACCTAGGGGAGCTAAGACCCTTGCACAGGCTGCGGCAACCTGCTTATCGATATAGTAGCTCCAGTCAACCTCCTCTGGCTTAACCTCGAAGTAGGGTTTAACCCTCCTATAGAGAGGGCCGGAGCCGGATGTGATTATGTATCCCACCTTGTCTCCAGGCTGGATTCTCCACCCCTCCTCGATAAGCCTCCTCGCAACAACTATGTGGGGTTGTGTGGCTGAGTACTCGTCTAGGGGGCGTGTTATCTGTCTCCAGATTATCAGCTTCTTCAGCGGGGTCTCCTTGCGCATGAGCTTCCTGACATGTTCCCTCGCTTTACGTAGCGCCTCCGAGAGACTACCTGTTCTTAGGAGCACCTCAATTACTTCTCTCTGAGCCTCCCTCGCAGCCATGCTCCAGTCACCTCGAACTGCCTCAAGGCCGGTTATCTCGATTCTCCCCTCCTTGGTTAGTCCAGCATACTTTTTCTTGGCCTCGGTGAAGATTATTCTACTGAATATCTTCTCAACCTTCGCTTCAAGCTCTAAGTCTTTCTCAATCCAGTTCATCAGTTTGTCGATTTTGTTCTCGAAGTTTTTGAGGAAGAGCGAGTCTGTGTCGGAGTAGATTACGGTCATTCCAAGCTCCTGGGCCTTCTCTATCGAGGAGTTTATGACTTCACGTCCCCACGCGGTCGTCGCCTCAGCAACCTCCCTAGAATACCATCTCGCACCAATCCATCCTGTATACCCATAGATTGCGTTGGTGATTATCTTTACCGCTCTCTGCCTTGCGTCGAGAACCCGTGCCTCAACAGAATCTCTTGGAAGCATCCTCAACCTCTCCTGTATGCTTCTTCTCTCCTTTAGGAGGGTCTTCAACGCGTGGGGGAGGAAGCCTTCAGGGGAGGCCTTGAACCTGTAGCCGTTTGGAGCAATATTTTCACCTTCATCGCTTAACGTGTCGAATGAGATATTGTATTTTATCATCAGGCTGGGATACATTGAACGAAAGTCCACTACTGCAACGTTTGTGTGTAATCCTGGTTTAGGTGTCTTGACCAGCCCTCCCGGATAGGTTACATGCCCTATCTCTTTTCTCTTCGGTATTAGTTCACCTACCTTAACAGCTAGATGCATTAGATAGTTTTCAACTCTGAAGCCTGTTGAGGCCGTCAGTATATAGTCTGCAGGCATTCCCGTTAGCTCGCTTAGGCTGAAGATGAAGTCACGTAGGGCTTCATAGGCCTTCAGCAAGGCTTCAGCTCTCTGCATCGAGTAGCGTTTAACCTGCTCGGGATTCTCCCTCCACTGCTCTGCAAGCTCGTACTCCTCCACCACGTCAAACTCCTGCTCTATTCCAAGATAGGATACGAACTCCTCTAGAGTCTCCACGGTTAGTTCGGGTATGTCGCGGGCCATCTCCTCCAAGTCGATGTTAATTCTACCTCTCAGCGACACATGTCCATATACACTTGTCCTAGGCTCCGCTCCAAGCCTTCCGACATCAAACCTTAGACCCAGCCTCGAGGCACGTTCAGATAAATACTTCCAGTGAATTCTATTTGACCCAAACCCAACGATTATGTCAGGGTCTCTTTCATTTACTAGCTTGACGAATTCTCTTAGGATTCTGTCCTCACTTCCCTCGAGTTGATGATTTTCGCCGTCGCTGAAGAGTATTGAGATTAATCTAACTGGGTCTCTCTCAGCTCTCGGCGAGCCGCGTTCAGCGAAATAGATGGGGTTGAAGGTCATTACTAGAAGGTTTGGGGGAGGAGCGGGTTCAAGCCTCTCAACGCTTTCCGCCTCAACAAATTTTATCCCATCTTCCTCCGATAGAACACCCTTAACGTTTAACCAGCTACATGGCCTAAGGTCTTGGTCGAGCAGGTATTTCGCTGAGAGGCGGAGGTCTTCTTCGTAGGGTTCAGCGTCACCTATCTTTCTTAGAAGCTTCCTGGCGTGGTCTTCGAGGTCTTCGACTTCGGCGTAGATTCTGAGAACCTTCACTGGACTGCCTCTGAGCCTACGCTCAGCTCCGACATAGTCTATGCCGAGAGACTTTAGAGTGGACTCCGCCGCCGTTATGTTTGTTGGATGGATGTAGAAGCTCGGCCTGTAACGTTGCTTGACGACGTAGTTTCCTGAGTCCTCCGACTTACACCAGAGCCATATAACTGGCTTACCATCCTCGGTCTCCGTCGCTACATCAAGCATCCAGAGCCTTAAACCACTCGTCATCCATAGAATTATTGAGGGGCTATGCTGATAAGCCTTAACCGAGGAGTCTCAGGATTATCGCCTTATAGATCTTGGAGGCATTCTCAAGCTCTTCGACCCCGATCCATTCATCGACTACGTGAGCCCGTCTCAGGTCTCCTGGCCCAAGTATCACTGTCGGTATCTTGGCCTGGTTTACGAGATGGCTCATGTCGCAGGTGGCTGTGAAGCCTCTAGGCCTCACCCGTCTCCCCAAAACCTCCGAGACCGCGTAGACCGACGCCTTAACGATGGGTGAGCTTGAAGGGGTCTCGGCTGGAGCTATGTAGCGTCTTACCTCAACCTTTGATTTAGCCTTCCAAGACTTAGCCGACGCCTTGGCCAGCCGCCCCACCTCCTCAACAACTCTTTCAACCCGCTCTCCAGGCAGCATCCTCCTATCGATAATCACTTCACAGCTCTCAGGTATTACGTTGTCCTTCACGCCTCCATGTATCACCGTGACGGCTGCGGTGGGCTCCCCGAGAAGGGGGTGCCTCCTCCGCCTCCTCCTGAAGAGCCGGCTGACCCTTAAAGCGAAGTCTGAGGCTGCGTAGACCGCGTTGACGCCCCTCCCTGGAACGCTGGCGTGAGCCGCCCTCCCCAGAAAACTGGCTGAGAGGACGAGTCTGCCCTTGTGGGCTATGGAGGGGAGGAGGCTTGTAGGCTCTCCAACTATGGCGTAGTCTGCTTCAACACCCTGTGAGAGAAGCCTCCTAGTTCCCTGCCCCTCGACCTCCTCGTCCGCCACAGCCGCCACAGCCAGAGACCCTCGGATAGGCCAGCCCTCGTCTGCCAGAGACTTCAAGGCTCCCAGGAAGGCTGCGATACATCCCTTAGCGTCCACAGCCCCCCTCCCGTAGAGCTTCCCATCCCTGACCTCGCCTGAGAAGGGTGGAACGCTCCAAAGCTCTCTCTCACCCGCGGGAACCGTGTCTAGATGGGAGTTGAAGAGAAGCGTCGGGCCTTCACCTTGCTCCAAGACCCCTATAGCGTTAGCCCTTCCCTCTCCGAACCTGTCTACACGTGTCTTAAGCCCGAGCCCGGCAAGCCTCTCAGCCACATAGCTCGCGGCCTCAGCCTCCCTGCCAGGAGGGTTCTCGGAGTTTATTCTAACAAGGGTGGACGCCAGCTCTACAACATAATCTAGGTTGATTGTCATCCCAAGGTTTTGGGGTTGGTTAGGAAAAAATATTTTGGGATAGTTGATGCTAGGGGTTAGGCGGTTCTATGCGCTTTCCCTAGGAGATTAGGCAACCTTTCTATGTAGACCTAACCTTGACTATGACCTTGACCTTCTCGGCCTCCTTCTCGATCTCAGGTGGAACCTTTACGACCTTCGTGTTGCGGAGTGACTTCTTCTTCCTCGGAGAGTTCCTTAGAAGGATTCCACAGTAAGGGCATCTAACGCTGTCGGTTAGATAGTAGACCCTGCATCGGGAGCAGTACTTGTAGCCGTTGGCGTAGCTCCGCCTGAGCGACATCTTAGGCTGCTCTAGGAGTATCATTCTGCCTCTCGCCTCCGTGGGAAGCGCAATCCTCGAAGTAAATAAAGATTATGTATTTGAAGTAATTACTGTAAGTAGGTAAAAAGCGATGGGGTCGAGAGAGTATAGGAAGCTTCAGCATGTTGGGAAAGCCGCCTACAGCATAACGCTGCCTAAGCGGTGGGTCGCTGAGAGGGGGTTGAAGCCTGGAGACCTCCTACTGGTCACCGAGGAGATGGATGGCTCGATAAGGGTTCAGCTTCCCTTGGCCACCCCTCTCCAAGTAACCTGCACAATCAACGCGGAGCTATGTAAGTCTCCAGGCCTTCTCTCAAGGCTTCTAGTCGGATGCTACAACCAGGGCTATGACACGGTAAAGATAGTCTCGGAGAGTGGTTTAACGATGGAGCAGGTCAGGGAGGCCTCCAAAATCGTCGACAGACTTCCAGGATTCGAGATAGTCGAGCAGACCCGTAGAAGAATAATCGCCCAGAGCTTCATAGACCCCTCGAAGTTCCCCCTCGAAGGCCTCCTCAAACGCCTACAAGTCATGGTCGCGTCGATGCTGAACAACCTGATAGACTTCATGGGGTCTGGAGACTGGAGGCTTCTCAACCAAGTTGAGGAGATTGAGGAGAAGGTCGACCAACTCTACTTCCTGACAATCCGCCTAATCCTCCTCTACCTAAAGAGGAGGGAGCTTGGAGAGCCGCTTGGGATAGAGAGTCCAGCCTTCGCAGCTGGGGCAAGAGTCGTCGTAAAGACCCTCGAAGAGATAGCTGACAACCTCGTATACATCTCCGAGGAGCTTGCCTCCATGAAGAATAGGAGGAGTAGGTTTAGGTCTGAGGAGGCTGAGAGACTTAGAAAACTCTTCGAGACAGCCTACCAAGTCTTTGGGAAAACCATGAAGGCCTTCTTCAGCCTCGACGTGAAGGTTGCCAACGAGGTAATAGAGGAGGTTAGCAGGGTCTTCGGAGTCTATAGGAAGGGTGTGAGGGAGATAATCGAGCTGGACGACCCGAAACTCATACGTCCACTCCGCTACATCCTCAACTCACTTGGATACATAGCTAAGAACTGTAAGGTGATTGCGGAGGTGGCCTTCAACCGATTCGTGAGAATGAACACGCCCATAGTTACCTTAAACCACTCCATTCGGAGCCGGTCTTTCCCCTTAGAATAAAGCCTAGGGGTGCGCCGAAGAGAGCAACGACTGCGAGAAGCTGGAAGGTTCGGGAGCCGCCTAGGAAGTCCATAGCCGAGCCTGAGGCCGCTGGCCCAACGATGAACCCTACCCCGAGAACAGCTTCAAAGAACCCTATCGCAACTCCTTTGAGCCCACCTGGGATACTGCTGCTCAACAGGTCGAAGGACGAGGTGAAATAGACTCCGTTTACCGCTCCAGCCAGTAGGAGTGAGAGGGCCAGGATGAATGGGTTGCCGTTGGCGAGGAGTAGAAGCGAGACAGCTTGAATCACGGTAGCCAAGAGGAGGAGAGGGACTGCTGGAAGCCTACCAGACCTGCTCATAACCAGGTAGGACGCCGCCCGCGCTACGCCGAAGACCGTGAACAGCACGCCTATCCCAGTCATGCTCCAACCCAGAGACGAGAAGTAGCTCGGTGCGAGAACAAACAGGCTTGATAGACCTATTGTGAAGATGAAGACGCTTAGATAGATGGGCCAGATAGTGAGGATTTTTCGGAGTTGAGGTTTTCTACGACTCTTCTCCACGGAGGGCTGAAGCCTCCCCATCGAGAGTATTATTGGAGCGGCTGAAGCAGAGATCAGTGCTCCTGCTAGGAAGGAGTAGCGGATTCCGAGGAGGTCTGCGAGGAGTCCTCCGAAACTCGGGCCTATGAAGTATGCTGATGACCATGCTACCGAGAACCGTGTGTAGGCTCCCCATCGGATACTCTCTGGAAGCGCCTCCGCTATAATCGACTCAGCTATAGGCCAGTAGAAGACCATGTGGAGGCCGAGTAGAAGGTTTGCGGCGGCAATCTCGGGGACTGTTCGAGCTAGGTAGAGGAGCGCCGAGGCCACGGCCGCGAAGATTACGCTTAGTAGGTAGAGCCTCGTCTTATCGAGCCGCTCCGAGAGATATCCAGCCGCTATGGGGAGAAAGGCGTAGGGAGACGCTCTGACGCTTCCCACAAGCCCTATCTCCGTGTAGGATGCTCCAAGCCTCTCCAAGAATATCGGGATGATGTAGAGTATCGAGGAGGTTCCGAGGCCGAGTAGGAATCCTGAGATGTTGAGTCTCAGTCCAAGCCTCCTCTCCCCCTGAGTCGACGGCATCCTCCGCTAGAGATTTAGGGTAGGTCTTAACCCTTAACGGGAATTCTTTAGAGAGTCTCGGCCAGGTTCCGAGCCTTCTCGAAGACTTGGTTAAGCATCTGCTGAGTCAGCCTACCTGTCTGAGTGTTCTGTCTACTTGGATGATAGGATGCGAGGATTAATGGAGGCTTCCTCCCCATGAACCCCCCGCTGGGTCTCAGGAGAAGACCATGCCTGAACCTTGGCATAGGTCTCCCAACATTGACGCCGTTTTCTCTCAGAATCCTCAAGGTGACGGTGTAGGCTATTCCTCCAAGAGCTACGATGACCCTGACGTTCGGGAGGATTCTAAGCTCCTCCAGGAGATACTCGGAGCAATTTCTAATCTCCTCTGGTAGGGGCTTGTTCGCGGGTGGGGGGCAACGTACAACGGCTGTCAGGTATATGTCTCTGAGCTGGAGGCCGTCGTCGAGGCTCAGCGAATAGGGTTGATTGGAGAACCCAGCCGCGTGGAGAGCCTTCATAAGCGTGTTCCCCGCACTGTCCCCCGTGAACATCCGGCCTGTCCTGTTACCTCCATGAGCCGCTGGCGCCAGACCTACAGCGAGAACCCGTGCAAAGGGGTCTCCGAACCCTGGGAGAGGCTTAGCCCAGTAGCTCTGACCCCTAAACCTTCTCGGAGGGTTCTCAGCGACCCTAACCCTATACTCGGTCAGCCTCGGACACCGTCTACAGGAGATTATCCTCTCGTTGAGGAGCCGGAGTCTAGCAGCCACGTGGCTCATCTCCTAAGAAGCCCACCCTCACCTACATAGAGGTTATAGAGCTTCTCAGCACCTATCGTCGTGGAGGGGCCATGCCCTGGATATACCGCGGTGTCGTCTGGGAGCTTGAAGAGCTTGTTGAGTATGGAGTCTAGGAGCTTTTCGAGGTCTCCTCCAGAGAGGTCTGAGCGGCCTATCGAGCCTGCGAAGAGCGTGTCACCTGTGAAGACCATTCTCCCAGAGAGATAGCAGACGCTTCCCGGGCTGTGGCCTGGCGTATGAATTACCTCAAGCACCTCAGCTCCAACACTTATCCTGTCACCGTCTTCAACGAATCCATCAGGTTTAGGTGGAGGAGGATAACGTACGCCGAGAAGTTTACGTGCCTCCTCGGCAGACGACTCCAACAATGGAAAATCGTCTCTATGGATGTAGAACTTGCATCCGGTTACCTCCTTGACTTCTCTTACCGCTAGGACGTGGTCGAAGTGGCAGTGGGTTGCGTATACTGCCTTTACCTGGACTCGATGTCTCTGGATAAGCCTGAGTATCTTCTCCGCCTCGTCTCCAGCATCTATTATCACTGCGTCGCCAGTATCTCGGTCATAGACTAGGTAGCTGTTGCTTAGAAGTCTTCCAACCTCGACGACGTCTACCGCCAGCATCGACTCAACCATTATGGCTCTAGGATTATTTTACCGAAGTGTAGGCTTGCCTCCATCCGTCTATGAGCCTCAGCCGCATCCTCAAGCTTATACACGGAGTCTATCACAGGCTTTATTACGCCTTCGTCCAAGAGCTTGAGAAGCTTTAGAAACTCTGAACGGTGTCCGAGGAAGGCTCCATGTAGGTTTAGCTGGGGTCTGTAGAGTGAGCGGATGCTGAGCTTGACCTCGTCTCCCGTGGTTGCTCCAGCGAAGACCATCGTCCCACCCCTCTTCAAAGACTTTATCGCCTTATCCCATACAGCTGCTCCAGCATGTTCGAAGACTAGGTCGACGCCCTCACCGTCAGTTAACCTCATAACGGCCTCGAGGATATCCTCCTTCTTACGGTTAATTACATGGTCTGCTCCAATAGCCTTCGCCTTCTCAACCTTCCAATCAGCTCCAACAGTTGTTATCACCTTTGCTCCAACAAGTTTAGCAAGCTCTATCGCGGCGTATCCTATTCCACTCCCGCCCCCAATCACAAGAATCGTGTCACCTGGCCCAAGGCTAGCCCTCGTGAAGAGCATATGCCAGGCAGTAATCCAATTCACTGGAATCGCAGCCGCCTCCCTGAAGCCAACATCCCCTGGAATCTTGAAAACCATATCTTCATAGACCTTCACATACTCTGCGTATCCGCCCTTGAGATGCAGGCCGAGAAGCTTCGAGTTGGGGCATAGGCTATCCCTCCCAGATAGACAGTAACTGCATCGTCCACAGGTCTTCAGAGGATAGATAACCACACGGTCACCCTTCTTAACAGATTCAACCCCATCTCCGACCTCCGCAACCTCTCCCGCAACGTCGGCTCCAATAATATGAGGGAGACTCGTAGGATATCTCCCAATCCTAGTCCAGATATCGATATGATTGACGCCAGCCGCCCTAACCCTGACAACAACCTCCCTTGGCCCAGGCTCCGGATAGGGGAAATCACCGGGTCGGAGAACCTCAGGTCCCCCGAATTCTCTTAGAACTATCGCTTTCATGTATCTGAAACTTTTTTATCCTTGAGTTAAAGGTTTCTCGCTGTCTGGCTGTAGAAAGTATTCAAGGCTTTTTACACCTATTATTGAGTCGAAGTCTATGTCTAATGCGTCTAGGACTTGGCCGAAGGTTGAGAGGAGATACTCTATGTATTTGTCTACATCGACATGCTCCTTTCTAGCGAACTCAAGCGGCTCAACACCGTCCCTATCCCTCGTCCTGACATAGGCTATAATGTCTCCAGCTGCAACCTGGACTCCTTTCCGTATGAGTTTCTTAGCGGCCTTAACGTGGGGAGGAGTCGTCTTAACGTATCTATCAACGCTTCTCGAGAGCATAACCTTGAAGGATAAGTCCTCCAACGAGTATTCACCCCTCTTCAGCTTATAGTACCAGTTCTTCACTATCTCAGCTACCTTCTTCTTCGCTTCCTCGAAGCTCTGTTCGTCATGAACTTTCTGAAGCTCCATAAGCATCTCGTCGAATGCTTCTTTGATGAATTTCGGTATGTGTCTCTTCTTCCCAGTTAGACCCTTGACGTCAACGATTCCCTTATCGGTTACACCGAGATAATTCTTCTTCCTAGTTGAGAAGACTATGTATCGGTAACGCTTGTCCAGCTCTAGGTCCAGTCTAAGCTCCTTCTTAGCCCATTTGACGACCTCTTCTATGAGTTCAGGCTTATCCGTCTTCAGGAAGACGCTGTCCGTGTCTCCATATATCACGGTTATCCCGAGAGACCTAACCTTCTCTATAGTTTTCTTGAAGGCGTAGCGGGCTATCGCAGCCGTGCTCTCCGCGACTGGTGGACAGTAGAGCGGGAAGCCCTCGAATCCGAAGACTCCGTAAGCCGCGTTGAGAAAAACCTTCAAAGCCCTCTGAACAACACCATACCATCTTCTCTGCCTCTCTGGGAGTGTTGGGTCGCTACTCCTAGGCTTAAACCATCTAACCCTTATGTCTCTAAGGCATCCAATCAACTCGCTCTGGATTCCACGCCTCTTCCTACATATCCAGTGATCGGTTTCGGGGACGAGGTTATCTCTACACTCCGGATGAGGGCATCTAACGGTCTCGTAGCTTAGATTCCATTCCTTGAGGACTGAAGGGTAGAGGGAGGAGAAGTCTAAGACGATTACGTTGAAATGCGCTCCTGGGAGGGGTTCAACAACTATTGCACCTCTATACTTCTTCCCCTCTATCACTGCCTTGGTCGAGACCATGCCTTTCTCAGCTATCAGCTCATCGGGTCTGGGAATAAGGCACCCTCTCCTCCTATGCTCATAATATAGGAGATTCTTTATCCACCCTGAGACACCGTGTCGGCAGATATCCTCGATGGGAAGCCTACTTATCCTACAGAGAACGAAGAGAAGTTTCAACAAGAGTTCGTCGTCGAATGTTACAAGCTCATGGACTAGGAGGGCGTCTTGGAAACTGTAGACTGCCAACTCTTTCGATGTGAGCTCGCTGACAGGCTTCTCTATCGCCACCTTCCCTTTACCTAGAATGGCTTGGGCAATCGCCTCTAACGTATGTTCACGGTATCTATTATCGAATGCGTATATCTGTATGCTCTTATTGTTGAACAGCCTATAAAGGTCTATATGTATTCCGTGTCTAAGTGACGCTCCCTCCCTTCCAAGGGTTATCGGAATACGCTCTTTCGGAATCTTCAGACGCTCCCCCCGGTGCCTTAGATAAGGCATGTCAAAGTCGTCTCCATTAAATGTTACAACAATAGGATAATCCTCGATTATCTTGAATACGTCTCTTAAGAGCTCTACTTCGTCCTCATAGATTTTTATCTGGAAGCTATCCTCTGGTTTGAAGTCTGTAAAGTTCGGGGTCTTGAGAAGATATACTTCTCTTCGTCCATCGCTTCCAACCATCGACACCGCTATAACTCTATCCTTAGCCTTATCAGGCGACGGAACCCTTGTTGGAACAGGGGAGGATACCTCGATGTCAAGTGAGAGATATTTTAGGGGAGGCTGCTCGGCTTCAAGTAGCGCAACCCACTCTCCTAAAAGCTTCTTATCCTCCTCTGAAAAATCTGAGAAAACAGTGTCCAGTATCTTCTTAACCTCCCATTCATTCGGCCTTATTTCCCTCAATTCTCCGCCGACGGTCTCGTAGGGCATGCAGGGGGTAAGTCTTCTATCGTAGAGGTAGCAGAGATGGTAGGGTATGTCGGCCTCCCATGCCTTAACGTGCTCCCTGATAGAGTGTGCTCCACCTCCTATTGCGAGGGGGTCGCTTGCAAGAATCTTTGTAAGCTCAACCTCTCTATCCCTCAGTAGGTCATATTTCTTCTCCTTCACGACCTCTACGACTCCGGGAAGCTTCATGGACTTAATCTGCTCGGGAGACTCCTTGACGTAGCAGTAGGGTCGGTGCCCTGTCTCGTCGTAGAGGAGCTTAACTTTCTGTGTCTCAGGGTCTAGGAGCTTGAGGTAAGCCTTCCCAGCCTTCCCATCGTAGGAGCATCCTAGGAGAAAGTATGTCTCCCGCCTCAGATGCTCATCGAGACTCGTCTGCCCCATCCCATACACTATTCACACAGCCTAAGATATAAAAGAATAAAAGGGCTCGAATGCTTAAAGCCGAGGGGAACAACGGGTTGAAAAAGCCTTTAACGCTGTTTTTAATACTTCTCTTAGCGATCTCTTCATCCGCCTGCAGCCTTCCATCGACAGGAGCCGAGGATAACGGTCTATCGAGCCAGTGGAAGCCCGAGGAGATTCTCGTAGACGCTCCCCTGAATCTCAATGTGGTCTTCCTAGGAGGGGGGATAAGCCCAGACGAAGAAGAGCTGGAGAACAGGGTTAGAAGCATGCTTCCATGGTACGCCCCCTACGTCGCCTCTGAGGAAAAATTCCTCGGAGTAAACTTCACCGAAATAAACCTAAACCTAATAACTGCGCCCCATGAAATGGTCGAGGAATATGCAGAGTTTATAGAGGAGAACAAGCTAATCTTCCAAGAATCCTCATCACCGGTCAAGGCTGTGCAAAGCTACTTCGAGCAACTCGGCACGCATATAAACAGTGACAAAATCTATTGGGTTGACGCGTGGAAGGTTGAGGAATGGCTTAATGAAAAGGGTCAAGAATACCTTGGAATAAGCCCAAACAACTATACAATATACTTCATAATCAGTGCAACAGAGGTTGAAGCAGTTGTAGAGTACTATGTTGATACGGTTGCTCCTGAAACGGGTGTGG
The DNA here is from genome assembly GCA_964440495.1 of uncultured Nitrososphaeria archaeon. Taxonomy (GTDB): domain Archaea; phylum Thermoproteota; class Nitrososphaeria_A; order Caldarchaeales; family Wolframiiraptoraceae; genus Benthortus. The sequence continues at coordinate 26,580 of CAYTSD010000006.1, forward strand.
AGATGGCTTCTATAGGGATGTCAGCCTTCGGAGGACTCCACAGACTATACTTCATAGACCTAACATCAATCCCGCTTGGAAAAGATAAATGCGAAGGCGCAAGCGGATGCAAGTCCGCTACACCCTACTATTATCCAACCCTCTGGCAGGAAGAGACCCTAGAGCATGACAACTTCTACAATCTTCTATCAACCTACATAACCGAGACGGTAATCTACATCTTCTTTAGGGGATATCTATGGAGCCCGAGATACGAGATAAATCTCTACGAGTATCTGTTAGTTATAGATGCGACAAGTCATGACGAGGCATCCTCCATCCTAGAGAACTTCTCCTACGACATCTTCTCAGACGCAATAAACACTCTCATACCCTACACCTACAGCATAATAGAATACGACCTCATAGATATCGACGACTACCCCGACCTTAAGAACATCCTATTCTCAACCCTAAAGAAAGCCGATGACTATGTCATAGTAGACTGTAGTGTTGTTCCAGAAACTGTGTTGAATCTAGATCTTATTAAGCGGCCTAAAGGTGTTCGAACAATCGTCGCAGTCCTATTCGTTTTCGATGAGGAGGCATATGTCTGCGGTAAAGATGTTGTTGGGAGAGCGTTCAGTAAGGGAGCGATCTCGGCTCTAAGCGCATTCACCTTAAAGTATGAGGGGCCGTCACTCACACTTTACCATGAGGCTGGACATGTTTTAGGCCTAAGGCATCCACATGACGCAGACCCGATTCCATGGGGTAAAGATCTTTTGAACTGGCTTTATGATTGGTCGGCAACCCCTATGACCTATAACTCAGCCATAGCTCTCAAGACGCAGGCCGAGGGATACTATTTCGCACAAATGGACCTAGACAGCATGGATGTGGGCGTCAACATATACCTCCTCAACAAAACACGAAGCACAGTCTACAACGCCCTAAAAATACTTGAGGAGAACGGGTTGACAAGCCGAGACCTACCTAACGGGCTTCTCTCCCTCCTCGAAGAAATCAAGGAAGACCTAGACAAAGGCGTGGAAGAATTCAGAAAATACAACTTCTTTAACTGGTCCCAATTCTATGGACTGAAAGTCCAAAAAGCATCGGCATTCGATTACTTCCTCTCATCCTATGATAAAGCAGTTACATTCAGTGAAATGGTTGAGAAGCTTCTCGAATATCTTATCGAGACGAAGGAGATCAAGATGAAGCTCGAAGACCTTCAGGCACTAAAGGACGAGAACGCTAAGCTAAGGCAAGAAATTGAAAGAATCAAAGAAAGCTATAACAATCTTCAAGAAGAAAATAGGAATTTACAGCAAGAATTGGAGGCAACTAAGTCAAAGTATCAGAAACTTGAGAAAGATTACCAGAGTTTGAAGACAAGCTATAATCAGCTCAACCAGGAAAAGAATGTTCTCGCAGAAGAGGTTGATGCGTTGAAGAGAAAGATTGAGGATGTTTCCGCGATGAGCAGCCTGCTGATGCTTTTAACGATTATCTTGATAGCGATCGTGATAGTGCTTATAGTGTTGCTTATTCTCTCAAGGAGGAGAGTGCCGCCGCCACCCCAACCTCCAATAGTTGCACAGCTCTAAGGGTGGCTGGCCTTGACCATGGAAGATTATTCGGCTGAAGCCTTTAAGCTCTCTGTAGAAGCCTTGAAGAGACATTTCGCCGAGAAGATGTCGCTGAAGTCAAGTCTATACGCTGCCGCTAAGAGTGAGAGAGTGAAGACCCATGCTCTAAGACTCGCGAGAAGAATCCTCCATCTCTACGCCATCAAGAGACTTCACGTGAAGAAGATTCTAAGAGAATTTCTCGGAGAAATAAATCTCAGAGAAGAAGAACAGTTGCTGCTTGAATTAATACTGCTAGCTGCGATTGAGAAGATTAATCTCGGAGACTTGGAAGAATTTGCGAGAAGACTTCGCGCAAAGATGGGTGAAGACAGGGTAAAGGGAGTTGAACCGTATCTTGGAGTATTAAGAGGCTTTCAGATGCTAGAGGTTAGAGGAATAGATGAATCCTATCCAAGATGGTTTACACGTTATGTCTCCAGATTGCTGGGGAAACATGAGGCTATGAGGCTTCTAAGATTCCAGGACCATGAGAAGCCTCCCCTATACCTCTCCCTAAACACGTTAGCCCTACCCCCCGAAAAAATACTACATTATCTCGAGGAACGTGGGTTAAGTCTGGTTAGAGATTATAGAATTAGGGAAGTCTTTATACTCGAAGAAGTTGAGAACATTAAAGAACTTAACGATGCAGCCAAAGCAGGACTAATCTCAGTACATGACATCTCGAGCTATTACGCCGCATTGGCCTTAGATGTTAAGCCAGGTGACAAGGTTTTAGATGTTTGCGCAGCTCCTGGAGTGAAGACATGGATACTTGCGAAGCTCATGAAGAATCGTGGGAGAATTGTCTCCGTTGATTCATCGGTTCAGAGACTCAGAAGCCACTTAAGGAGGATGAGGCAGATGAAGGTTGGAATCGCTGAGAACATTATAGCAGATGCTACACACACTCTTCCCCTGAGAAAAGATTTTGACAGGGTTCTAGTGGACCCACCATGTAGTTCGACTGGGCTTCTATGGCGGGAGCCAAGCTATAGGTGGAGGATTAAGCCTAGGCACATTAAGATGTTCGCTAGACTACAGTCTAAGATTCTGGAAAATGCGTCCCAACACGTCAAGGTGGATGGATATCTATTGTACTCAACGTGCAGCATAGCCTTGGAGGAGAACGAGTTTGTTGTGGAGGATTTCTTGAAGAGGAATCCAGAGTTTACCCTTGTTGAGATTACTCCTGCTTTGGGAAGTGATGGAATGCGTGGACTGAGAGAGTGTAGAAGACTTTACCCTCACAGGGATAAATGTAATGGATTCTTCCTAGCTAAGTTTTTGAGGAGATGGTAGCTGCTGAGAGAACTTCAAGGATTGCTTTGGCCGCGTAGAGTGCTGATTGACCATTATCATAGAGTGGATTAACCTCCGTCACGTCGAAGCCTGTTATTCTGCCCTTACATGCTCTTCTCAGAAGTTCGTAGAGTTTAGTTGGGGAGATTCCGCATGGCTCAGGATAGGTTGTGCCCGGAGCATAGGCGGGGTCGAGGACATCTATGTCTAGGCTTAGATAGATGTTGGAGTTTCTGGAGACAAATTCCTCAACCTCGTCGGCGACTAGGCTGAAACGAGACTCAACATCCTCGCTTAGATAGTAGGTTACTCCATTCTCCTCTGCGTAGGCTCGCTCCTCAGCGCTAAACCCCCTAACCCCGACTACCATTATGCTGAGCCTCTTCTTCTCCATAAGCCTCCTAAGCCATGTAGCAGAATTCACCCTAGTGTCGAGATACTCGTCCCGCATATCGAAGTGGGCGTCGAAAATCATCAACCCGCATCCTTCTCGACACGCGGCAGAAGCGGATGCAAGCGTCATGGTGTGCTCTCCACCAATCCCCAGAGGAATCTTTCCATCACCTACAATCTCGCGGACAACCCTCCAAACCCTCTTCAACGCCATTCGCAGACTGTTGGTTGGAGGAAGATCTCCCAGATCAGCCAAGTCAAGCACAGATTCTCCATAGGGATTCTCTATTCTCTCAGAAGACTCCCTGATGGCCTGAGGCCCGAATCTGCTTCCAGGTCTGAATCCTGAAGTCAAGTCTATTGGGAAACCATAGGCAGCGAAGGAGGTTTTCTCATAATCTCTATGGGAAGAGAAGAGAGCGGGTCTTCTCCAAAGATAAAAGTCCAGCCATCGACCCCTCATGCCCAGACTTTATGCAAGATATAATTATATTAAGTTGAGTATTCAATCTTCATGCCATGAGGCGGGAGCTTAAGCTAGCTATATTGGTTGCCGCTGTCTCCCGCCTTGCCTTTTCACCCTTCTTCGGCCATCCATGGGATATGTATGTTTGGTTAAAGTCGGGTGAGATTGCTTTAAGGCAGGTTAACATCTATCTTGTGGAGAATCCAGTTGACTATCCATGGGGTTTCTACGCCTATCCACCGACATGGCTTTACTGGCTTATGGCTGCCTCAGCTTTAGGAGGATTAATTGGGAGCCTAAACATCCAAGTCTTCTTAATCAAGCTGCCGATAATAGTCTCGGACATAGCTGTAGGAGTCCTCGTCTATAGGATTGCCCTAAAACTAGGGCTGGGAGAGAAAAAGGCAACTATAGCAACATTGATCTGGCTCTTCAACCCGATCTCATTCTTCATGTCAGCAATCTGGGGAATGTTTGACTCAATAGCGGTACTCTTCATGCTCCTAGCATTAGACAGCATCCTAGATGAAAGATATTTTAGAGCTGGGATGTTCATAGGAGTCGGAACAGCCGTCAAGATTCTCCCAGCACTCCTGATACCTCCTACAATAGTTTATCTAGTTAGGTCTAGGCGAATAAGCCTCGGAAAAGCGTTAAAAACGATTCTTACACCAGCCACGTTAGTCTTCCTCGCATTCTCAGCACCCTTCCTAACCACACCTCTAGAATACTTTAAACACATTTTCCAGCATACGAAAAGTGTTGGAAGCTTTACCTACTGGTCTGCTCTCTCAAACTTCATCAACATCTCAAACTTCTGGTTCATCTCAATAATAGTTTTTGCAGCGTTTCTAGTGGCTGCATATAGAGATAGAAGAGATGATGGATGGCAGGAATATGTGAGGATGTCAGCTGCGACAGTCGCAGCATTTCTCGCAACCTCACCTAAAGTAAACATACAGTATCTTCTAACAATCATACCTTTGTTAATAATATTTTCAGAGTTCTGGACATCGAGACAGCTCTCACTGAACTTCTTGATATTAATGGCTACGAGCGCTGTGTGGTTCGCCTCCTCGGCAAGCATCTTTTCAGGCTACAATCTTAATTATCTTGGAAAATTATTCATTCCACAGACCTATGAGTTTGGAATTACTGGCGTTGTAATGGTTGCTTCTGCAGTCTTCGCAGGAATGAGGCTTGTAACACTCGCATTAAACTTTGTTGGCTTGAAGAGATTCGATGTAAGGGTTTTAAGCAAATGGAATGTATTAGCAATTCTATTAATATTCTCCCTCATGGTTTCTTTGTTTCCGACACCGGTAGGTATATCGTTTCCAAGAACCCCCATAAGGATAGCGGTTCCAGAGAGCGTTGACTCGGGATTCATACCTGGAAGCAGCATCAGCGTCGACTACTATCTAAAGCAGTTCGATGTCAATTATGTCGTTATATCCTTCTCACCGGACTTCATAAACACCTATAGCGGATTTAGATTTGGAGAGGACGTCACGAAGTATCTAAGGTTTAAGACGAGGTCGAACTCATGGACGCATGGAGACATCGTCTGGCTCATCAAGGAACTTCATGAAAGAAAGGTTAAGGTTCTGCTCGGAGTGTATCTGAACGCTGAGCAAGTTAAGCAGCATTACGGTATGCATGGATTTGATATAAAGTGGGTGATGAGCCATCCGCAGATTCTCGGCTCAAGAAACGTTCTCTTATTCAATTCCTCCATAACTTTAGACAACTCCAGCATAATTCCCTACTCGGATTATTTCGCTGAGAAGATTAGTAGAGTCTTAGAAGACTTTGGATTTGATGGAATCTACCTTATGTCTTGGAATGTTTGGCGCATCAAAAACCCGGACCCTGGTTATATAATTCCCCTCCTTTCGGCGCTTAGACATAGAGTCAGTAAGCCTATCTTTATTGAGAGTGCCGATACAGCTCAAGACTTAGAGAACGTCTTACTTCTCTTAAACTACTCCGACTATGTTGTCTTGAGGACCGCTCCCTGGGTTAACACGATATACTATGCGAGGGCAAACGCCACCATGAGTGACTATGAAGAGTATGTTAGGAATCTTCTTAGAGTCCTCCCCGTCGAGAAGAGAAGGTCTATACTTTATAGTATATGTGTGCTCGACTTTGTGGATGGATGGGCTACTCCCGCTGCAGAGGTTCAGGTTGAGGCGAATAAATTCTACCGCATCGGCTTAAGGAATGGATACGCGATATACTATGCAAGCAGGTATGTTCCCTATAAGATTACTATTTCGGAAAGCTACTTGGAGGCGAGGTTTCCTTAGTCACATTCTATTCCTTCAAGACTTACTCCTTCAGCCTCATACTTTACAATTCTACCTCCATTCTTCACCTTCACAGAGATAACGCCGTCGCACATTCCTAGAATAGTTGCAATCTGGCTTTTGTCGTGTGCCTCCTCTTCCAAGAGGAAGAGGCTGACAGTGTTCATAGACCTCAATTTCCCGAAGAGAACGTGAAGAAATCTGGAGACGGTTTGGAACGGGTTGTAGAGTAAAAGTGTTGAGATAGAGTCGAAGACGAGTCTTATCTGAATTTCTTTCAGGATCATCTTTGAGAGAACCTCTCTTAGAGCCACATTATAGGATGCTAGGTCGACGATGCTTGGAATCCTCCTGAAGTATGGCTTCTCTTCCACCGGGATTCCTATGACTCTAGAGTATAGGTCTATGTAGACCAGTGTCCCATCGTTTAGGAAGCGGCTAACCTTCTCCCCTATCAAGGTCTTCAGATTCTCATACTCCTTCTCAGCCGTATTGTTTGTTATGCTGACTATGCATCCCTCACCGAGCTCCAGACCCTTTGCAACAAACTTTCTTGCGAAGAGTTTTTTCCCACCTAGGGGTGGGCCGAGGAGAAGGAAGACCCCTCCCCTCTTCAATCCACCTATCTTCTCATCGAGGAGTGGGCATCCCGAGGAAGCTTTCTCCAAACTCACAGCAATAGATTACGATATACTTGGTTAAAAATTAAGCGAGTATCTTCCTAACCTTCTCCTTGGTCTTAGCCATCTGGTGGAGGATTAAGCCTAGTGTGGCCTCCCTCGCAGCCATGGCCACGAATATCACATCCTCTCCAGCTCCCATGGCCACTATCTTAACCCTGCTTCCCTCAACTATCACTCTCTCGGCAACTCCTGCCTTAAGCTCTGAGAAAGCCGTCTCAGCTGCTCCAACCATCGTGGCCGTCATGGCCGCGAAAGCCTCAGCGTCAACATCTTCTGGAAGAGCGCTCGAGATCAGTATTCCATCTCTTGTCAGCAGGGCTGAGGCAAGAGCGCCTGAGCTTTGGTTAAACTCCATTAGAACGCTCTTCAGCATCTCACGGGGTGCGGACATCTACTTGCTCACTCCTTTAAAGATAAGCTTCAGAAGCTCCTCTATCCCCTCAAGTATATTAATTTTCTTAGTCGCCACGGTGCCTATTACAGGGATAGAGGGTGGAAGCTTCATAAGCTCTCTAATCTTCTCAGGAGGGAGAGCCCCGGGTAAGTCCTGTTTGTTGGCGAAGACGACTAGTGGAAGGCCATAGACCTTAGCTTTTCTCAGCATCTCGAGAGCCCTGGGGAAGCTGGAGGGGTTGGTGCTATCTACTACGAGTATCACTCCAAGAGTCTCTCCTCCAAGCTGCTCAAGAATTGGGTCAAATCTCTCCTGCCCGATTGTCCCGAATAGGTCGGCTGTGAAGCCCTTATGCTCGAAGTGCCCGAAGTCGAGGGCGATCGTCGTACCCTTCCTCTGGACGCTTACAGCCCTCGTCGATAGGGCGTGGACTACCGTCGTCTTACCAGCGTGATACGGCCCCGTAATCAATATTTTTGGAACATAGATCTTTAATCCCCCTGGCTTGATGTATCTGAAGGGAATATGCCTAGGCTCAACAGGTTTTCCAGCGATTTTCTCGACCGTGAAGAAGTCGCTTAGAATTATTCCCTTCTCAACGGGGCTGAGGCTGATTATGTTATCTACAGCGTCCCTTATCTCGCGTTTAAGGTCTTGCTCAAAGTCCCATTCGGTGAAAATATAGATTATCGGAGAGTCCTTTAGAAGCGTTAACTTATTCCAGTTCTTCATCCGGTCTACAACCGTTCTCCCGAAATGGTCTATCAGGGTTGAGAGAGAGTCTGCGACTATCAGACATTTTTCCTCAACGCTGTTTAAGGCTTGGCTGAGCACCTGCTCTATCTCGTCGATGCTGTATGGATTCTTCACCAAGTATTTTTCATCGCTTAAGATTCCCATGAATCCTGTGTAGGCGTCTATGAAGGCAAGCCTATCCTTCTGCCTAAACTTGTATAGATCCCATCCATAGCGTTGAGCGTCTTCCAGAACTATGTCAGGTCTCTTATTGTTGATAAAGTATAGGACCGAGAAGCCCTGGCTGAGCCACTGATGGCATATCTGGTAAGCGAGGGGCGCTGCCTCTGTGAAAGGCTTAGACCAGATTAGGGTGCTTGACCCTAACTCTAGGCCTCCCTCAAGCATCTCGTCGAGAAGCGGTATCCCAGTCTTAAACTTCACAAAAACGTAACCTGCCTTAAAGAGATATAACTATTCCTCTCTCCCCTTGTATTATGAATGTGTAGACGTTCATGCTGTGGTTGACGCCCCGCATCTTCCTTATATAGAGCTCCCTCTGGAACCCCATCTCACTTCTCCTCAACGCTAATACTATGACCCCTGAGGCCACGAACTCCTCGACACCATATCTGCTAAGCCTGTTCGTCCCAGTAGGTATCTCGGAGGTTGCTACGGTAGTGACTCCAAGCTCGTCGAGATTATGGATTAAGCCGCGAATATAGTTCCTCACCTTCATCTCAGCCGTCAGAGGGTCGACAGCCTTCTCGCTTCTCAAGATTAGGGGTGCAAGCGGATCTATGGCCAATCTCTTCGCACCAGACTGAGCCAAGAAAGACTTAATCTCATCAACTATCCTCTCAACACTTATCTTCTCAACGTCTTCGAAGTAGGGGGAGATCTCGGCTATAAGCAGCTTGTTCTCATCCATAAGCTTCTCCAAGTCCCATCCAAGGGATAATGCGTCCTCAACAATATGCTTCGGCTTCTCATCTATGGTTAGATAGACCCCAGGCTCATCCTCCAGAGCGCCACTATAGATATACTGTAACGCGAACGTGGTCTTACCCGCACCTGCCTCTCCGCATACGAGGTAGGTTCTCCCAGCGGGGAACCCTCCCTCTATGAGCGGGTCTAACCCATGTATCCCGGTCTTAACCCGTTTCACAGACCTTGAGAACAATGGAGGCGATTTAAATATTTAGTATCGGTCTCCTCCAATAATTAAGGAGATGAGTTCATGGATTGAGAAGGTTGGTGGAGAAAGCAGGTGGTTTAAGGCGAACAAGCTTGAGAAGGAGGGAAGATACGGGGAGGCATTAACACTCTATCTAGAGGAGGCGAAGAAGCAGGAGGAAAGAAGCCCAGCCCTCACAGCCTTAAGCTATCTCTCCGCAGCTAAATGCGCGCTAAAACTTGGAAGAATAGATGATGCCTCGAAGCTCTTCCTAAAAGCTGGTAAAAAGTATGAAGACTACGGGGACTCCATTCTCAGCGTATCCCCAAACTCTTCAGCCTGGGCCTATAAGATGGCTTCAAGATGCTATGCCTGGGCTGGAGACGACTCCTCCGCTGAGAAAGCACTTGAAAAAGCATCTTCAATAGCTGAGAAAATGGGTGAACGTGGAAGACAGTATATGCCTCTCTTCAAGCCCTACAAGCCCAAGAAGGGTGAGAAAACAGATGAGGATAGCGATGCTGCATGAAGGAACCTACCCATACTATAAAGGCGGAGTAAGCACATGGACACAGAACCTCATAAAAAGCCTAAATGAATTCGAATTCCTAATAATTTCAATAACAACAAAACCTCTTAGAAAAATAGTCTACGAAAAACCCGCAAACGTCAAACATCTAATACAGATACCTCTATGGGGAACAGAAATAGTTGGAGAACATCTGAAAGAATTCAGCCTAAGAAAATTAATGGAATTAAATGCAAAGACAAGGGATGAGGAGGTAAAAGAGAAATTCGTGCCAAACTTTAGAACATTCTTAGAGGAGATAAAGGTCGGTGGAAAGAATCCTGAAGAACTTGGAGAAGCGTTATCGGAAATCCATAAGTTCCTAAGCACACATAGCCACACCAAGGTATTCAAAAACGTAGATGTCTGGAACACATTCTATGAAGAAATAGTTCAAGACGAGTTATATTCGACTATGAGAGCATCATTCGCGATAAGCCTCGCGTCAATTATACAGCATATAATGCGTATATTCTCATATAATTATCCGGATGTGGATATTTATCATTCTTCTGCCGCTGCTCTATGTGGCCTCATAGGAGTTGTTAAGAAGATTAAGGATGGGACACCTTATCTGGTCACTGAGCATGGGGTGTATTTCAGGGAGAGGATGCTCGACGTATATGCGGAGATGACTCTCCCGGAAAAGATTCTCTGGATGAATATGTTTAAGGCGATTACCTCCGTAAACTATCATTATGCTGACAAGATAATGCCTGTCTGCGAATTCAATGTTGAATGGGAGGAGGAGTTCGGAGTACCTCATAGGAAGATTGAGATGATATACAATGGAGTGGATGTTAATAGGTTTAAGCCTATGGCTGTGGACGTTGAGGAGGGTGTGAGACCCGTAGTCGCGATGACGAGGATAGAGAAGCTGAAGGATGTTCTAAACATTATAGAGGCCATGCAGTATATAGGTGGGAAGATCCCCCAAGCCAGGCTTGAAATCTATGGCCCCATTAGTGATGAGAGATATTATGAGCTCTGCTTGAGGAAGGTGGATGAGCTGGAGCTTCAGGAGAAGGTTAGGTTCATGGGGCCTACAGATGCTCCCGAGGCCGCCTATAATAGGGCTGAGGTCTTTGTTCAGCCTAGTCTCTCCGAAGGCTTCCCATTCACGGTTATCGAGGCTATGGCCTGCGGCAAGCCTATCGTGGCGACAGATGTAGGTGGGGTAAGGGAGGCTGTTGGAGACGCTGGAATAGTTGTTCCACCTAGAGCCCCTAAAGAGCTCGCGGAAGCCGTCGTCAAGCTTATGGATGATAGAGAACTCAGAGAGGAGCTCGGGAAGAGAGGTAGAGAAAGAGTTCTAAGACTATTCACTTATAGAAAATTTGTTGAGGAGTATCGGAGAGTGTATCTTGAGACCGTTACGGAGGCTAGGGCTAGGGGGTTGATGTAGATGTCGCTTTACAGAGACTTGGACACCCTTGCTAGAACAGTTCTAGAGATAGATGATAAGGTTAAGGACTATCTCGAGGCGGCGGCGATACTTGAAGCCGTAGGGGTCTCGAAGAGCACCGCCAACCGCCTGGGATACCCGGATGTCTTCACACTCGCCAAAGATGTCATGAAAGTGGTTGAGCATTATAGGTTGATTGGAGAATCTGTAGGCGAGGAGAAGCCGACGAGGCTCAAAAGAATAGTTGAAGCCGTCAAGCTCTTTTTCTCCGGAGTCCTCCTAAGCTCCCCCTGGCTCATAATAACATTATCCTACCTACTCTTCGGGGTAGCATTACTTCCAGTCTATGAGGAGCCCCTCTACGCAACCGCAATAGACTTCACATTAACGCTCAGCATAATTCTCACAGCCTTCCTTCAGCCAACATTCATGCGCAAACTACTATACTATATCTACCAAGACGATATAGATAATGCTCAATGGATTACTACAGTCTATTATATTCTGGGGGCAGTCATGGTTGCCGTAAGTGCATCAGTCTTAACTATCATTCTTAACTTGTCTGGGATGTATCCGTCTTGGTGGCCGCTTTACATTTTATCATATTTTATCCCGTTCTCTCTCTTCTGGCTTGCGCTGGCTCCTCTCTACGCCCTTAGAAGACACTACGCCCTAGCCCTCTCCTACATAATCTCACTATCATTTATCGGGACGGTAAACTATCTGTTCGGCTCCGAAATTATACCTCACGTAGTTCACATCTATGGAATATTGTTGGGAGCGTTTTTTGCAATAATGTATTTCACCAGTCTTCTATATGTTAGGTCAAGGATTACTGCTGGAGAAGGCGTTGAATCCACTATTCCGCCGAAGCTCTCCACGGTATTCTATCTAGGCTCAAGTTACGCTATAGCAGGGATACTATACTTCCTATTCATATTTATTGATAGGTTTCTCGTCTGGACGATGGCGGAAGCATATCCTATTCTCGCTAACATAGAGTATGAGAAGGCTGCGAATCTATCTCTCCTAATATTAGCTGCTCCATTCGGCGTAATGAACTACTACCTAACTAAACTCTATGAGGAAATCTCGAAGGGAGGGGATAGATTTTCCATAAAGGATTCAAGGAATTTTGCCCAGGATATTAAGAGATATTTTCTTAAGGCTTGTCTAGCTGTGCTTGGAGCTGGAGCTCTCTCATATATGGGTCTTTCCATTCTCTTCTTCTATCTTGGATGGCTTCCAACAGCAAAGAGTTGGTTTATCTACCTATTCAGCGGGGTGAGCTACGTTCTTTTACCAGCATTCTTCCTAGGATTCCTAATTGGAATCTTTCTCTATAGACCTAAGATGTTCTTGGCATCGATGTCGATTGGGGTTGGAATGAATCTCATTCTCGGATTCCTGCTTACGAGGCTTATTGGATACGAGTATGCAGCCTTCTCCTATGCCTTGTCGTCAGCAGTCTTGGCTGGAACATCTATCCTCCTGACCCTGAAGATGCTGGAGCGAATAGACTATGCCTACTATTCAGCGTTCTAGGATTTTTCTGGAATCCTCCTCCACTTAGCAATCTGAGGATATATTTTCCCATCTCTTGAAACTCTTCCTGAGCCTAGGTAGAGTTTTCCAAGTCTTCCGACGACGTAGATTCCTTCGGTCTCAGCATGTAGGGTGAGGGGCGCAGCCTTCATCCAGAGCTCAGCCTCCTCCTCACTAAGCTCAACTATGTTCTTCTTTATCGCGTCGTCTAGGAGTTGGCTACCCTCTGGTGAGAGTGAGACCCCTGCTTTCGAGAGCTTGGCTACATAGAGACCTATCTGCTGAACCTTTCTAAGCTTTCTGGCGAGCTTAGCTGTCTCAGGCGTAGTGGCTCGGATTCTTCTTCCACCACTTATGTAGAGGACTAGGCCGTCGAATGCATCTTCAACTCCATACTGCTTCTTCAGAGACTCTTGGAGGTTCTTTATCTCTCTTTGAGAGAGCCTCCTCACCGCTGCTCACCCATCTTCCTTATCTTCGCTATGTAGAATCCTTCAGCCCAATTATCGTAGGGCATTATCCTCATGGTTTTCCTTAGTTCGCTGCTGAAGACCCTATCCTCCCACTCTGTTAGCCCAGACCTTCCTCTAAGACCCCTAAGACTGAACCCTTCTAGCATCGCATCCTCTCTAAGCTTTAGAAATTCATCTATAACCGCTTCATTCTCTTCGACGGTTAGGGTGCAGGTAGCGTAGACTAGGATGCCTCCTGGTTTCAGGGATTTGAATCCGGCTAGGAGGAGTTGGAGCTGTAGGTGGGAGAGCCTTTTAATGGTCCTGTATCTCCAAGACTTTGCTACGCCCCAGTCCTTGCTCACGACTCCAAGGGAGCTGCATGGAGCGTCTACTAAGACTTTGTCGAAGAGGCTTGCCGCCCAGGCTGGAAACCTCCTCCCATCCATCAGTGTTAATACGACGTTTAGGACTCCGAATCTCTGGAGGTTTGAGGAGAGAGCCTTAACCCTCTCATAGCTGACGTCGTTTGCGACAAGCACACCTCTGCCCTCAAGGAGCTGCGCTATCTGAGTGCTCTTACTGCCAGGTGCGGCGCAGAGGTCGAGGACTATCTCCCCTGGATGGGGGTCTAGAACCTCGACAGGCGCCATAGAGACTGGGCCCTGCATGTAGACTAGGCCTAGCATGTGTTCGAGTGTTGCTCCAAGCTCTCCACCCTCCTCGACTATGTAGCCGTAGCGTGCCCATGGAATCTTCCGCGTCCTGAAGCCTTTCCTCTCCAATCTCTCCAAGACATAGTTCTCATCGGCTTTCAGGGTGTTAACTCGGAATCCTTCAGGTAATGGTTTTTCATAGGCTTCGAGTAGGAGCTCTATGTCTATTATGGGAAGTCTTCTCAGATATTCTTTGAGGTCGTCGCTGATTATTAGGCGGCTCATTTATTCTCCTTCAAGCTTTACCTCGAATCCGAGTAGCCGTCCTAGGTCTCTGAAGGCTTTGATGTGGTCGCCGTAGGCTAGAACCCTGTGAAGCCCTCCCCGATAGCCGTATAGATACTTCTCAGCATCCTTAACCGTAACCCTAACCTTCGTCCTACAACCCCTATCGACATCAACGTTCTCAATTATCCTGCCTCTCGCGGCTAGAAACGTGTCAAGCCCGTAAATGAATTTTCCAACAGTTACGTCGACTCCCTCACGCATGTAGACTTGGATGCTTGCGCCTTCGGCGCTATCCGCATGGCTTCTGAGAATATAGGGCGCCTCACCCCCATCCATTCGTATTGGAGCGGTGCAGTGGCAATGAATTACGGTGTTCGTAGCGGTGTCGACTACGGGGTCTGAGATGAAGGATGGAGCATCCGCCAGATACTGGAAGGCAAGCATTGTTAGAGCTGAATGCATATCCGCTTCACATGCCGCTACGAAGCCCTCACTATTGAGAAGAGACAACGCTATACAGGGAGTCATAGGCATCGGAACCTTACGGTATTCAAGCCAGCCTAGACAGTCTATCGCCAAACCCACGGCGTTTCTCTCCATGAGAAGCCTCCTTAAGGCAAGATACATTTGAGCAGCCTTAACTATATCTTCCCGCGTTGGCTCCCTAACCTCCCTCGCATTTTTGACGAGCTTCTCGGCAAGCTTCTCAGCCTCCTCTCGACCTGACTCGTCGTAAAGTCTCCTAACATCCATGTAGTCGACGTACTCTACCGTTACACCGAATTTCTCCTTGATTTTAGCGAGATATGGGGGGCTGAGGTATTTCGCTGGGTTGGCCTCCCTCCTCGTGATTAGAAGTATCTTCGATGAACGAAGCATCTTCACGGCGTAAACGCATCTAAGAGCTCTACCAACATCATCCATACTACATGAGGAGATTACTAGGAATCTTCTACCAGCCTTCTCCAAGTCCTCCACCAATGGGAGAGCAGAGATGTCTCCTCCATAGAGGTCTATGACATACACTGTTGGGATACCGTATCCACCATACTTGTGTATGTAATCGTATCCTAGGTCGGCTATTCTACGTGAAGCCCAGTAGGTGTAGCGCGTGCTCTCAGAAGTCAAGATGTAGGCGAATATGGCGTCAATGTCTTCCCCAATATTTCTCTCAAGCTGGTTTATCTCCTCAAGGGACGAGACTATCCTGTTCTCGAAATCTACTGAGAATTTCAGCGAGTCCTTCAACCTATCTAGTTCTTTCATGAACTCTTTGGCTCTATTCTCATAGTCATAATTCGGTGAAGGCCATCCTCTCTTAGCCTTACTTCCAAGGAATATGTTAAGCACCTTCAGCTGGCTTTTCATGGATGTTAGCCGAGACCTGTGTGTGAAAAAGTTTTTCTTTACTTGAAGACCTCCCCCGTCTTCCTCGCCCACATTAGGAGGTCTAGAGAATCGACGGGGATTCCTAAGGCCTCCGCAGCTTCTCGGAAAGTCTTCTCTATCTCGAGGTATCTTTTCTTGCTGAGGGTCTTCGGTATGCTGTTTAGGGCTCCGAGTTCATGGAGTGTTCTGAGGATGTGGCGGTCAAGGATTGCCAGCCCGCTGAAACCTATGTTTCGGAGGAAGTGCGAAGCCTCCTTGTATCCAAGTCCCCTAACATTCTTGACGAGGAGTTCACGCGCTTTCGCCGGATTCTTCTCAGCAAGTCTCAAGAGCATGGCTAGAAATGATGTGGAGAGGTGTCGCCGTGCCTCAACTATTCTCTCAGCCTTTACCTCAGGAAACCTTACACCATGCTTTCTAAGGATGCGCTCTATCTCCCAGCTCCTTCCCCCAAGTAGGAGACCCTTGGAACGGAGTTCTCTTGATGCGGAGTCAGCTGCTCTAGCCTTGGTTTGAGGTGTTAGGAGGCAGAAGCAGAGTTCCTCGAAGACTCTCTCCAACCCCTGTTTAGGAATGCTTCTAAACTCCTCCAGCCTCCTCTCAATCTCGGCTTCAAGCCTCCTGTAGAGCGTGCGCAGCTCGTCGGCAACCTCCACCTTAACCCTCATCCAAACCCTTTATACATGAGAGCAACGCTGTATTGAAGTATGCCCGGCTACTGGGTCTTCGTGGTCAAGGATCACCTCTTCGAGGGCAGGGTTATTCCAGCTCGCGAGGTTTTAGCTGACAGGGTTAGGAACAAGTTTTGGTCGCTTAACTCGAGGGCTCCTAATGTTAGGAAGCTGAGCAAGGGAGACAGGGTTCTCTTCTATGTCACCAGCGGTGATGGGAGAGGGTTTATGGGCAAGGGGGTTCTGGCTGGGGCAGCTCACCCAATAACCATTGAGCAGAGGTTTCACGTGATTGGAGCGCCCTCGATAAACTTTGACTACGCTGTAGAGTTCTCGGAGGCCGAGATGTGGCCGAACCTCCTCTCCCTAGACAAGCTCCTCAACAAGATGCCGCTGCTTATAGGTAGGAAGAGGCCTGCGGCGGTCTTCAGGGGAAGTATTAGAAGGATAAGTGAGCGGGACTACGAGGTTGTTGTCAGGGCGGCTGACTCGCTGGTCTAGAGGGCTGGAACGATTCCAGGAATCCTTGGGAAGGGCTGAACCTCCGCCACGTGTTTCGCCCCTGCTACGTAGGCTATGAACCGCTCTATTCCGAGGCCTGCCCCGGCCGAGGGCTTCAACAGGCCCTTCCGAGCCAGCTCAAGTATGACCCGATAATCCTCGACGTTCACGCCGTCTCTCTCCATCTTCCTAAGCATCTTCTCATACTCGTATTCTCTCTCGGCTCCTGAGACGACCTCGCCGTAGCCTTCTGGAAGTATTAGGTCGAAGTTCCGCCACTCTCCAGTCCCCTCATCCTCATAGTCGTAGAACTCTCTTGGGATATCGGTGACCCAGACAGGGTTCTCTATGCTCTTGGAGAGAGGCTCCTCCCAGTCTCTACCTAATCTCTCCTCAAGCTCCCTCCGCTTATAGACCTTGAAAGGTGTCTCTGGGACACGTAGGGTTCGCCCAAGGAGTTTTAGCTCCTCTCCGAGCTTCTCTCTGACAGCTATTATCGACTCTCTTATAAGCTCCTCATAGAGCCTGAAGACATCCTCCATCTTAGCGTTGGCCAGCTCAACCTCAAGCTGAGTGAACTCGAAGAGGTGTCTACCCGTTCCACCCCTCTCCCTACGCTCAATCCTAATGTTCGGTGAAAGGATAAAGAACCTCTCAGGCCCAAGGGAGACCAAGACCCTCTTATGAATAATCATGCTCTGCATCGTCCGAACCTTCGCGCCGTAGATTTCAAGCTCTAGGCGCTTCTCTATGCTTGCGCCTGGGTCGGGCCAGAGGGGGTCTGTCGTCCTAGCGAGCATCACTGGGAGTATCCAGTAAAATCCCTTGTCAAGCAGCCTCTCCACCATCACCCTGAGAACCTCGGTGCCAACCCTTAGGACAGCCCTCTTCCTAGAGCTCCTAAGCTCCTCTAGGAGGGCCAGCCTTTCAAGCTCTTCCCTGGAGAATCTCTCCACCACCCTGCTCCTCAAGAGCCTCCCCCACCAGACATCATCAGCCTCCGATGCAACCTAGTATTTGTCTTTTTTACAAAGAATATGTCAAAATGCCGAATAAATTGGAGAAAATTTTTGGAAATTCCGTCTAATAGACGGGCCCGCTGGGATTTGAACCCAGGACCTCCGGCTCCGAAGGCCGGCGCCATATCCATTCTAGGCTACGGGCCCCTCCCCATCTCCTTTTCTGAAAGGGGTTCTTTAATATGCTTGGTGTCGATGGTAGGTCTTCCCTGTATTTTCCAGGTATAATCTCGACGTATCTCGAGTTGTAAGTGTTTTTAGCGAGGTTCTAGTATTCTATCCTTCAGTATGGTGGAAAATAAGCGGCGAAGCGGGAAATCCCTATTCGACTCAGGTGAGGGGCTTAGCTCCGTTGCCATAGACCTTTTAAGGATACTAAAGTCTCGTTACAATTATAGGAAGCTCTCAGCTATGACTGGGTTCCCTGTCTCAACGCTCACAAGATATCTTACTGGGAAGACCGTTCCGAAGGGGCCTAAAACTCTGAAACTTCTCAAGAACCTGGTGGCGAATGTTAATCTCTCGGCGATAATCGCTCAGAATATTAGGAATGGGGATGGATACTTTGACCTAACGCCTGTGATGCTGAACTCGAACATGGTTAAAGTGATTGGAGCCCACGTTATAAACGAGTTCGCTGGAACCAAGATAACCTCGATACTCTCCCTAGACGTGCTAAGCATACCTCTGGCAACCTATCTTGCGACGGCCACGTCGAGGCCTCTCCACATAATAAGCCCTGAACCACTTTCAGTCGACGGTGAGAATATCCCGCTAGTCTATCCCGAGCTTGGGACAACCTACGCTAAGTCCAAGTGGCTTCTAACAAACTTTCGCAGGAAGAAGGAGAGCATCCTAGCGGTTGCCTCTCAGACCCCTGACCCCTCCTTCTTTAACATGCTCGTAAAAGTTCTCAAAAGGAGGGGAGCTGAGATAGCTGGAATATTCATGATAGTTGCAAAGAATGATATATTGCAGAAGCTTAATATTCCTCCTGGCGCTAAGCGTTCATTCATACTTTCCGACTAGGCATACTCCCTCCAAGTGTAGCCGCATTTAGTGCATCGGAAGAACTGGGTCATAGGCTCGTCAGCGGACCTTGTCTGAACACTCCAGTAGTATGCCTCCCTATTCCCGCACTTAGGGCAGACAACATCTGTTGTAATCGGCAGAACCTTATCCTCTTCCTCAGACTCTATGACCACTACCTCCTCACTCGAAGCCCTCTTCGGAACCTTCATAACTATCACTTCTTCTTTGAGAGGCTTCTCGTATCCGCATCTAGGGCATGCTAAGACCACTTTACCAGACTTCTTCTTCGGAACCATTACTTTACCACATTTTGGGCAGAACTCCATTCCCTGACACCAGCACAGCTCTCCATGTTAAACCTGTTAATTAATCTTGGGTTTACAGGTTTTCGAACTTTTCCCTAAGCTCCTTTGAAAGCGTCTGCAAGTCTTTGACGGCTTTCCTCAAAGCATCTTCGGCTTTGAGCTTCGTGGAGTCTGTCTTCACTCTCAGTATAACTTTTCTAGTCAGGGGATGCTCTATCGTGATCCCAGCATACTCTACACCATCCATTCTCTGCATCAGCTCGCTGAGGGAGTCGAAGAGCGCTGGGTCTTCATCCCAGGCTTCAAGCTCTAGGAAGTCCCCCCTTCTCCTAACAATTCTTAATTCCAGAACCCTTTCACCTCATCATTGACATTATTCTCGTAAAGTTTCCATAGTAGGGCACGATTTTACGTTTTTCTCTATGGCCACATCTCGTGCATACAAGCCCCGTCTTTGTCCTCTTAAGTATCCCCCCACACCTATCGCATAGCGAGATCACAGCGCCTAAACCCTGTTTCCATATGGTTAGACCTATTACCCCTGCGAAGACGCTTATAACCTGAGCCACCACGAGGTCTCCTGTCCCGACATACTCCTTCATCAAATCCCTCATTCTCTGTCTCGGAAGTATGAAGGCGTCCCGCGGATGCTTTAAGGCCCTGCCATTCACTGAGAGTATTCTAGCTATAGCTATCTTGTCTTGAACGTCTTTAACCTCCACCAGGACAGTGTCTCCAGGCTTAATCTCCTCTACCGTTTTAACCGGCTTAACATGAACAACATGGTTTGAGATGTCATATTTGACCAGGCCGCTTCTTATGGATAGTATAACGCCATCCTCATGTAGTTTTGTGTTTTCTCCTGGCACGAATTCCTCTACCACGCATAGTGGTTCTCCAGGAACTACCAGTGAGCTGTTCTTCGCGAAGACCATTTCTCTAAACCACTCCCATGGCAAGATATCTAGGTGTTCTGATGATTGATTCCCAGCTGGCCTTACTTAAGGCTACTGAGACCTCTGAGGGTAGTAGGAGAGGACGCTGAAGCCTCATCTGATCCTCTATCGAGAGTCTTGGACAAGCTGTGTTAACGTATCCTTGGTAGGGGAAGTCTGCAAGCGATTCTTCCTCAACTTCGTCCACGGCTATTATGTCAGCCTCCTTTCCAGCCTCCTCCAGCATCGATTTTAGCCTCAGAGCTAAACCCATCCTCCTCTGACCAGGCTTAACGCTAACTATTATACCCACTTTTTCAGCCTTCTTAAAAAGCTCTATCTGGGCATACCTTGCCCTAAGAACCCTCTCGACATCCCTCTCCAAGTCGGTTATTCTCTGTGTGTGAGGGTCTCCAGCGTAAACCTTCTTCCGTGTCTGGAGAGCCAGTCCAAGACCATGAAAGATGCTTCCAACTATGAGAAAGGAGTCTACGAGGCTGGAGAGCTTGAGGAGAGATGAGTACCCGCATCCAAGCACTTGACCCCTGTGCCTAAGAACACCCTCAGCCTCACCGACATAAGGTTTCAGACCATGTTCCCTAAGTTTATTGAGAAAAGCGTCGAGGCCGTTAAGCCATTGAACAGTTAATCCCACTCCGACACTGCCATGAGGGAGTATTTTAGAGAATTTCTCAGCCAGAGATAGGAGAGGGTGTAAATCACTATATCGGCACTCAAGATAGTAGGTTGGAACCTCATCTCTCTCCAAGAACCTTGAGTGACCCATATGGATTACCGCGTCAGCGTTGACCACTTTAGCCTGAGAGTAAGCAACATCACATCCTCCCCAGCAATTGCTACCTGACAACAATGCATCAATATCTTCATCCTCTAATAAGCGGAGAACTTTGACTGCTTCCCCCCGCAGACCCAGCGGAGACTGAATCAAAACCCGTCTAAACCCATTGTCCTTAATCCAACGCACTACCTTCTTAATCTCATACTCAAACATCTTAAACCAATTTCACCTCGGTCAGACTCCTTTTTCATCAAACCTTCAGCCAAGGCTGAAATCATCATCCCGCATAATTCATGCTGTAACGTTAGTTTTATAGTTTAATCGCCTCATGGCTGAGGGCCTTATATTTTTAAGGCATAATATTTATGGATAAGAATGCTGTATTTTTCTTATGGGTGAGAAGGGATGGGGGAGAGGGGTGAGGTTAGCTCAGGGCTTGTCATAGCTGGAGCTTATGCGGATAAGTTGAGGAGGGCTTTGTTTGCTCAGCTCTCACCAAGGCTGAAGTCTAGGCAGATTTCCTCAAACGACGTTGCGAGGGCCTCGAGAGAGCTTAACATGCTTCTCTACCACATACTTGTTGAGAAGCTTCGAGTTGAGAAGAGCGACGTTGTGAGGATCAGAGCCGCATATGAGGTTGAGGATGGGGGAATTAGATGGGATTATGAGAGCTTGAGGGTGGAGGTTTACCGCCGTGTGCCGCAGGAGGAGGTTGACAAGATTGTTAGGGAGGCTCTGGTAAGCGTTGAGGATATCGTCGAGAGGAGGCTGCGTGTAGAGGAGGCTGGGAGGTCGCCTGTGGGAGACCTGCTCTACATTGTTAAGATAGGTGATGCTGAGGTTGGAGTTCTAGAGGTAACAAGACTCGATGACGAGCTCCTGGTTAAGGGAGCGCTGGTGTCCCCTGAGCCTGTGATTATTGAGCGGACTAGGATTGAGCTTGGGGGCAGAGAGGTTAGGGAAGTCTTGGAGGAGAGACTGAGAGAGTTGTCGGAGAAGGGTAGGAGGGTTGAACGCGGGGAGGCTGAGGAGGCGATAAGACTTCTCTCAGAGATGATTCACACCGTCGGAACCTAAAGAATTATCGGCGACCACCCATAGAGAGGTTGGAAATGAGTTCGAGGATTCCAGCGTTAGAGAGATTTCTGATGGAGCTTCAGGAGGCTGTTGGGAGAGCTGCCTATGCCTCAGGCTCAAGGCTCGGCTCAGAAGAGCTCAGGGTAGTGGCTGGAGTAGACGCCGCCTATGGGGGAGGCTTCATGGCAGCCGCGGCCGTCTCGTGGAGTCTGGAGAGCAGGGAAATCGTGGATGAGGCAATTCATGTCTGTGAGCCTCCTTACCCCTATATCCCAGGCCTCCTCTTCCTGAGAGAGGGGGCGCCGATGCTTGAAGCGGTTAAGAGGCTTGGGGGTGGGTGGCAGCTCCTCCTAGTGGATGCTCACGGAGTCCTCCATCCGAGGAGGGCTGGCCTCGCGGTCTTCCTAGGATTCATCCTCGATAGACCTACGCTGGGGGTTGCGAAGAGGCTTCTAGTAGGCGTGGAGGAGGGAGAAGGGGAGGTAAGAGAGGTTCGTCTAGATGGAGAGGTTCTAGGCTACGGGTTCCACCCTCCTTCCTCGAGGAAGTTCTATGTCAGCCCAGGCTACGGTGTAGCTGTAGAGGAGGTGCCGAGGATAATCTCAGATATGGGTGGAGGCTACCCTGAGGCGTTGAGGGAGGCTGACAGGCTCTCTAGGGAGAAGATTGGAGA
Organism: uncultured Nitrososphaeria archaeon; assembly: GCA_964440495.1. Taxonomy (GTDB): domain Archaea; phylum Thermoproteota; class Nitrososphaeria_A; order Caldarchaeales; family Wolframiiraptoraceae; genus Benthortus. The sequence continues at coordinate 48,973 of CAYTSD010000006.1, forward strand.
GATTCTAGGGAGTCGGTAGCTCCGCCTCTCTACCCGACCTTCGGGCAGCTATCTCACTGGCCTCGGCCAAGATTCTCCGAGCCTCCTCGCTCAGGGTCGGCGAAGCATACCCCATCTCCGGAACCCTTCCAACCTCGGCTGAAACCTCATCTAAGGAGTCGAGAATGCTTCGAATGCTCTCGGAGACCCTTGGAGCAACCCCCCTAACGTCTCCACCCACCGCTATCAAGACCTCTCTAAGCGGCGCAAGAGCATCACCAATCTCGTCAAAGTCTCTAAGTGTCTGAAGCCTGTGAACAACACCCTCCAATGCAAGCTCGCTGTGAACAGCCTTCCTAATCATTCTCCGCAGCTCGGCGAGCTCGTTAGCATAGGTTACCGCTTTATCGTTTTCACGTTCGGCCTGAGCCTTGACTATGAGGTCGAAGAGCTGCTTACTCCTAGCCTCAAGCTCTCTAATCCTGCTTCTAAGCCTGGTCCTTATTACCTCAAGCCTTGAAACAGTCTCATCTATTCTCCTGGGAAGAGGCTTTAAGACCTTAACCTTCCCCCTCCTAATGAATGGCCACCGCACATTCCAACCCTCACCACAGCCTCGGATAAACTCTACCCGCTGAGGAGGATAGGGTATCCTCTGGAGGATTCTCGGGAAGACTACTCAGAGAACATTCATCTGAAGCCCCAGCTCACAGCCCTCTCCGGAACGATCTTAACTATCAGAACCTCTCCCTCCTCGAGGGGCCATAAGGCTCCCGCTCATAATACTTGAATTTTCTTTTGAGGAGGCAGGCCGCCTTCCTGAACTCTTTCTCCACCTTCTAATATCTCTGCTTTACCCTGAATCATTACTCCCTTAAGCCTGCTCCATGGCTCCCTATACTCGTCGAATAGAGTGGCCGCTCTTGGATTACTCTCGATGTTCTCAATCTTCTTTGTCTCATAGTCGGTTGCGAAGTAGATGTTTTCGCTGTCAAAGAAGTGGCAGAGATGGACGAGGTGAGGGAAACCTTCACGGGTTATCGTCGCAGGCCTCATAACCCTCGCTCTCTTGATGAATCTTACCTCACCCAGCCAAACATAATCAGAAACATCTCTGAACACTAGATAGGTTTTTACCCTCGATAACCACACCTTAAACCCGAAAAATGAAGAAAATAGTTCTAACATATATTAGGCTTCCACCGAAGGCTGAGGAGAGGCTGAGAGGCGTCGCTGAACTCTACAACCGAGAAGAAATCGGGGAAGAGATTCTTCCAAAGGTTAACATAGTCATAGGTTACAGGGTTCCATCCCAAGACCTTGAGAAGATGGAGAGGCTTGAACTCTTCCAGAGTTACGCCGCAGGAGTAGATGCCTTGCCGTGGAAAAGTATACCTGAACACGTGGTAGTTTGTAGTAATGCGGGGTCGAATTCGGAGGCCGTGGCGGAGCATGCGTGGGCGCTGATACTCATGCTCGCCAAGAATCTACACATACATCTCCAGAGAATGAGGGAGGGAAAATATGTTCAGAAACCTCCTAAGGCAACCTTCCTCAAAGGAAAAATCATAGGGATAATAGGGTTGGGGCATATCGGTAGAAGGATCGCGGAGACCGCGAAGACCTTTGAGATGAAGGTCTATGCGATAACTAGGTCAGGTAAGGCGAGGATCGAATGCGACTTTGTTGGAGACCCTTCGAAACTCGACTACGTTCTAGGCGTCAGCGATGTGGTTGTTCTCTCAGCTCCCCTAACAAAGGAGACTAAATGGATGATAAACTTAGAGAGACTTAGGAGGATGAAGCGAGACGCGATACTGGTTAATGTTGGGAGAGCTGACTTGATTAAGAGGGACGACCTTCTCATGTTCCTCGAGGAGAATCCATTGTTTAGGGTTGGGATAGATGTTTGGTGGAATGTTGGGGAGAGGTTTGAGAAGGATAAGGTGTTCTTCAA
>CAYTSD010000007.1:0-10361 GCA_964440495.1 uncultured Nitrososphaeria archaeon
TAAGCCTTAGTCGGCAGAAACTCCATACTGTAGACATCTTCAGGCTTCACTGTAGGCTGCCCGAGCTCGAAGGCTTCGAAGACTATCTTAATGCTGTCCTCAACTTTTTCACGTGTCATGTATCCTATTCCATGCTCCTGTGCTTCAGGGGTCATAACAAGCTCCTTAACTATGTCTATCTCTGCTCTCGCAACCTCTCTATCGAGCTTCGGCTCCCTCTTTAGGAGGATGTCCACCGCCTCGTCAGGATGCTCGAATGTGTATTCGAAGGCTTTGACCAAGGCTCTCAGGAACCTCTTAACTATCTCAGGCTTCTCCTTCAGCATTCCATCCTTCACGATTATCCCATTAGAGTAGACAGTCAACCCATAATCCGCGTACAGGAAGTAGACAACCTCGTCTCCCATCTTTGCGGCTTCTCTCTCCAGCACCGCCTTATGCATGAAGTATTCAGGTATGGCGTCGACTTGATGGCTTAGAAGCATCTGAGTCTTCGCGGTAGCCTCTATATTCACCCAGTTAACCTTCGAGGCATCTATTCCAGCCAGCTTGGCGAAGGCGGGGAACATTACACGGTTAGCGTCTCCAGGTGGGCCTCCAATGGTCTTGCCTTCAAGGTCCTTCGGAGTCGATATCCCATGACTCTTAAGAGTGAATATTGTGTAAGGCGCCTTCCCATAGATTACCGCCACCATCTTTACGTCGAGATCTGGGTTGGCGGCTTTAGCCCTGATTAGGGAGCCGAAGTCTGCGAACCCTATGTCAACGGCTCCTGACGCAACTCTCGATATCGTGTCCGCGGAGCCGTATCCTCTTACAACCTCAACTATCAATCCTTCCTCCTCGAAGAACCCCTTCTCCACCGCGACGAAGTATGGTGCGTGTCTTCCATAGATTGCCCAGTCTAGACCGAAGATTAGGTGAACCCTCTCCGTCGGCTTAGCGGTCTCGGTGGGGACAGCGGTAGCGGTCAACGTGGTGGTCACGGTCACCGTCTTAGGTGTAACCGTAGCATAAAAGACAGCGTATCCCACACCTATTCCCAGTAGGAAGGCTACGACTACGCCTACGAGCAGGGATGTTGAAACAGCTTTTTTATTCATACTATTCACCGGCTCTAAAAACAGGGAAGACGAAGATTAATTAATGTTTAGGTTCGAGTCTCAGCGACCATGATGCGCATCGGCTTACATTACAGTTTTTATTCTAAGGAGGGGGGCTGGGAGGAGATTTACGCTACTGGCCTTAAGCAGATGGTTTTAGCCGATAGGCTTGGGCTTTATGCCGTTAGTGTAAGTGAGCATCACTTCACGGAGACTGGGTGGTGTCCAGCACCTTTCCTTCCCCTCGCAGCAGCCGCATCCCTAACAAGTAGGATACTTCTCTCAACAGGCGTTAGATTGCTTCTGCTACACGGCCCTGTTAGAGTTGCTGAGGAGGCCGTGGTTCTCGACAACATCTCAAGAGGCAGGACTGTGGTAGGAGTCGGCCTAGGCTATAGAAGAGAAGAGTTCGATGCCTTCGCATCCCCCTTCAAGGGAAAGGGTAGAAGGATGGATGAACAGCTTATGGTGCTTGATAAGCTTCTCCGCGGCGAGGAGGTTGAGGCTGAGGCTGAGTGGGGGAGACTTAGAAAGCTTAAGGTAACCCCTCTCCCGGTTCAGAGGCCGAGACCCCCTATATGGGTCGCCAGCAAGGTGGAGGCAGGTGTTAAGAGAGCGGCGCTCCTAGGCGACGGGTGGCTCACAGACCCGATAACCCCCATCAAGCGTCTTGAAGAGATGTCGAAAACCTATTGGAAGCTCCGGGAGGGTCGGGGTGGACGGATTGTTCTGAGACGCGATGGATTCGTAGCCAGAGATGAGGAGGAGCTTAAGAGGGCTGAAGAGGCTATACTCATGAGCTATAAGAGCGACTACTATGAGTGGGGGCATCTACTCGACGACGAGGGTAAGCCGATAGACCCTAAGGAGACTAGATTCAAGGATGTAGAACCGATGATAGTTAACCGCCTCCTTCTAGGCAAGCCTGACGAGTTTGCGGAGAAGCTTCGAGAGCAGATGAAGATGCTTAAAGCCGACGTGGCTATGCTCCGAATAGCCTTCCCAAAGATATCCGAAGAAAGTCAGGAGGAGGCGATTAAACTGCTCGCCGAGATAGCGAAAACCTAAGCCTTTTATTATAGAGTGGCGCCTCCATCGCGGAGGACGCTACGTGCCTAAGAAGGGGGAGAGCTTGGAGGAGATTCTCGGAAAACTGAAGGACGACTTAAGGTTCTGCGAGGAGAGCCTGAAAAGGGAAGTGAGGATAGAGCTTGTCATAAAGATTCTCGACGAGATACTACACTACGCTGAGAAAGTCCGGGGGGAGAGCTCCAGCTCCCTTAAGGATGAGGTGGAAGCGATAATCACACGTGCTAGGCTACTGTATCATAGAGCCGTGGCCCTGAACGCCTTGAAGGAGAGAGAAGAGGCAAGAGGGTAATCTTATATCAAGGTATGGAGCAAACCCTTTGATGCGTTATGAGTAAGCCTGCCGAGCTTGGCTCACTTAAAGTTGGACACAACATAGTAATCGATGGAGAGCCCTGTAGGATAGTTGAGCTTGAGAAGAGCAAGCCTGGGAAACATGGAGCAGCGAAGGTTAGGCTGGTTGCAATAGGAATATTTGATGGGGTTAAACGGACGATGGTCGGCCCCGCCGACAGCAGGGTCGAGGTTCCAATAATCGAGAAGAGGAGCGGCCAGGTGGTCTCTATAGGAGATACGGTCAGCCTCATGGACAACGAGACCCTCGAGATAGTTGAGGTTCCACTGCCCGAGGATGAGAAGCTTATGGAGAAGATTGAGCCTGGGGCGGTGGTGGAGTATTGGAGGATAATGGGTAGAAGCATGATAGTTCATGTGAGGGAGTAGTTGAAGCCTCTCAGCCTTTATCCACAAGCCTAGCCTTTCTCACGTAGAGAACCCCCCTATCACCCCTCCAGAGAACATCGGACTCAAGGATTTCCACACGTTTCTCGAATAGGGGGGAGTCTAAGACCAGGGTCTCGAACTCTCCTCCCTCCCCTCCCGGATGGATGCCGAGCCTACGGCTTGCCTCCTCAAGCCTCCTCATCACCGAGAGGGTTAGACGGGCTCCCAAAAGATTTCTCCCAAGACCAGCCGCAGCCACCCCAGAGATTATCACGTCGAATCCCTCGGCTATTATCTCTCTGAGAAGCCTTAGCGGGTTTATCCCCCATAGGGGTGCCAGGATGTCGAGCCCCTTCTCCTTACAGAGTCTTCCGAAGCCCTCGTACTGGAACCTGCTTGCCAATGCGCCGACGACGACTCCATCCACCTTTCCTACCACCGTGTCGAGGAGAAGTGTAAGCGCCGAGAGCTCCTCCTCTCTGCCCACCCCACACTCCACCGTTAGATGCTCCCTGCCCATCGCCTCTGCCTGGAGAGCCGTCAGCCAGGTATTCGGGTAATGGAAGTAGAGAGCCTCCTCGCTGGCAGGGATAACCGTCAATAGATGCGTCACCCTATGGCCCATACGCTCAGCCCTGTAGATTGCGTAGGTCGAGTCTTTGCCTCCGCTGAAGAGCGCCGCAAGCCTCACAGAGCTCCCGCCTCTCCCCCAGAAAAGGATAGTGAAGCTAGAATAAGGATATTAAAATGGGGGAGGCTTATTAGCCTAGGCTGATTGGATGAGGAAGCTCTTCTCGGTGGTTTACTCGGAGAGGAAGCCTCTCGCAGTCAAGGCTGCGGAACATGTCAAGAAGATTCTGGAGTCCAGGGGGTTCAGAGTATATGTCTGTGACGCGCGGAGGGTTGTGGAGGAGAAGGTTCCAGCCGAGGCTGAGGCGGTTATCGTTCTCGGAGGAGACGGAACCCTCCTCAGAACCCTGAGAGGCTTATCCAATCCCGAGACACCCCTACTCACAGTCAACTATGGTAAAGGCGGATACCTCATGGAGGTTGAGCCCAAAGACCTAGAAGAGGCGGTTGAAGCCCTGCTCAGAGGAGACTACCTAGTCGAAGAGGTTATGCAGCTCAGTTTTCAGCATGGAGGAGTCAGACTCGGAGAAGCCCTCAACGAGGCATATATCTCAACCAGCATCCCAGGGAAGGTTGCCGAGCTCAGGGTTGAGAAGGAGGGCTCAACGCTCATGGAGACGGAGGCGGATGGAGTCGTCGTCGCGACACCCATAGGGTCAACGGCCTATGCCTACTCGGCTGGGGGCCCGGTCGTGGATGAGAAGCTTGAGGCCGCGGTTCTCGTCCCTGTCTGCCCCCTAGGCCATGTTAGAGCCATGGTCTTGGCGCTGGATTCAGCGGTCCACGTCTCCATGGAGTCCGAGGAAGAAGTCCAGATCCTCTTTGATGGGCATTTCCGCAGGGTTTTCCCTGAGGGGAGGCTTAGGCTTGAGGTTAAGGCCTCTGAGAGGAGGGTGAGGTTCATCAGGATTAAAGGTGGAGGAAGCTTTGCGCGAAGGGTCTGGAAGAGGTTCGGCTAGGAGGGTGAAGGTCTTGGATGCCGCAGCCCTCCTCCTAGGCTTCACCGAGACCAGCGGAGAACTTCTCCTAACCTGTAGAGAGGCTTTGGAGGAGGTACGCTACGGTGGAGCCGCACCCTATAGGGTGACCGCGGCCAGAGAGAGGGCTGGGCTAGAGGTCAGAGAGCCTAGGGCAGAGTATGTTGAGAGGGTGAGGAGGGCTGCGGCCAAGGCTGGTGAGCAGGGGTTATCCGAGGCTGATGTAAAGCTTCTGGCGCTCACCTTGGAGCTCTCCGAGGAGGGGTGGGAAGCCTCCCTAGTAACCTCCGACTACGCTGTCCAGAATATTGCGTCGCTCCTAGGGCTACGGGTAGAGGCCATACTTCACCGGGGAATCAGGGAGGAGATTAGGTGGGAGACCTATTGCCCAGCCTGCGGATGGAGCGGAGAGGGTGTGGCCGGTGGAGTATGCCCAAGATGTGGAGCACGGTTGAAGAGGAGGCCGAGAAGGGTTGAGGATTAGGGTGCTCACAGAGCTGTGGGATGAGGAGGCACTGGAAGCGGTTACAAGAGCCCTCAAAGAAAACTATGGGGAGGAGATAGTGGTCGAGAAGGCTGAGGCGATAGTCGACGATAGGTTCCTCGACCCTGATAGAGGGCAGTATGATGCGTGGAGGATTGTTCAGGCATACAGGGATATGAGAGGCGAGGATGAGTATCTGCTTCTAGTGGTTGAGGAAGACCTCTACGCCGCTGGACTCAACTACGTCTTCGGACTAGCGTGGAGAGGCGTGGCCGTAGTCTCAACCCATAGGCTGAGACAAGAGTTCTATGGGCTTCCACCCAACAAGGAGCTCTTCATAGAGAGGCTGATGAAGGAGGCTGTACATGAGGTTGGACACCTTCACGGACTACAGCACTGCAGCAACCGGAGATGCGTGATGGCCTTCAGCAACTGGATAGGGGACACCGACTATAAGTCTTGGAGGCTCTGCTCCAAGTGTGCCTCAAGGCTTAGGAGATAGGCTCCTCGCCACCTTCCTCCTCCCTCTGAGGCGAAGAAAGCTCCTCAATCATCCTCTTAACCATGGATTTCTGGAGGACGCCTGCCTCGATTAGATTTACTATAGAGTTTGGAGAGGCCTCTCCGCTAACCTTTCCAATATTCCCTCTAACCTGCCTCCAGATAAGCTCCGTGTTCCCACTCTTCGACCGGTAAATCACCCCTAGAACCTCGGCGACCTTCACGAAGCGGACGTTCCTTATCTGGCCTAAGTCAAGCTTCGAAGCCGCCTCCACATAGATTCTACCCTCCTCCGCATCCCTCTCAGGAAAGATGCTTGGGTCCTTGAGGTATCCTGGGGGGATGAAGGAGCGGCATGTGTTGAGTATCACGAATTGACGGAATCTCTCAAGAGTCGTCTTAACCTCGATTCGGACCACGGCTCTTCAGCCACTCCCAACTATTAAAAAACCCTAGACCGGTATTTTTACCTTGAAGCTCCCCCTCAAGGACGCCGCTCTAGTAAAAGTATTATCTCCTGCCGGGGAAGGTTCTCTGAGGGCTCGGGATGAATGGGTTGAAGCTGGCTAGAGAGATTCTTCTAGGGAAGGACGCCTCCCTAGTTGTCGTCAAAGATGGATTCGTAGCCTACATAGGATATGGACATGGGTTGAGAGAGCTGATGAATCTAGCTCTCGAGGGAGGGGAGATTCTTGAGAATGCGGCTGTAGCGGATAGAGTCGTCGGCGGAGCAGCGGCAACCATAATGATTAAGCATGGGGTGAATGCTGTCTACGGTCATCTGATAAGCCGTCAAGCCCTCTCCCTACTCAAGGAGATAGAGGTGGAGTATGGAGAGATAATAGACTTTGTGAGGGGTAGAGATGGAGGCGTCTGCCCCTTCGAGAAAATCGTCCTAGACTCTGAAGACATCGACACCGCTTATAAACGGTTGATGAATAAGCTGTATAGCTCCGATGGATATGGCCAAAGCTAAGTTACTTGGCTCGGCATGCTTCCTCAAAGCTGTTTAACGCCTTCCCCTCTCCTTAGACCCGCCCCTAGAGGAAGGAGATTCCGGTCTCCAACCCTTCAAGACGAGGAAGCATGTGTTTAATAGTCGGCTTCGGTGGGTGGGGATGGGATGGAGTCTGGGGAGAGGAGCGCCGAAGTCCAGGAGGCCGAGACGGAGGCTAGGGCGACCTACATCCGAGAAGTAATCCTAGAGAACTTCATGAGCCACGAGTATAGCAGGGTCCCCCTAAAGCCTGGGGTCAACCTAATAACAGGGCCTAACGGCTCAGGGAAATCCTCCATCCTACTCGGGATAGCCGTGGCCCTTGGACAGACCTACACCGATAGGAGTGAGAGGTTAAGCGACCTGATAAGGAGGGGTGAGAAGGCTGCAAGAGTATCGGTAATCTTCGACAACAGGGAGATTGATGGAAGGCGTCCAATACCCTGGCTTAACTCCGACCAACTCGTGGTAACACGCTACCTTAAGCGGAGCGGAGATTACTGGCACTACATTAACAACAGGTTCAAGACGAAGGCGGAGGTGGGGCATCTCCTCCAGCAGCTTGGAATAAACCCGAACAACATGCTAATCATAATGCATCAGAACATGATTGAACAGTTTGCAGCCAAGTCAAGCGTGGAGAAGCTGAGGATGGTTGAGGACGCTGTAGGTGCATCACAGTTTAGGAGAAGGATACTTGAAGCAGAGGCGAAGCTCAGAGACCTACAGACACAGGAGAAGAGCCTGAAACGTGCGCTCGAAGAGGCTAAGGCCGCCGTAGATTATTGGCGTGAAGAATATGAGAAGCTTGTAACTAAGAGGAAGCTTGAGGAGGAGAAGAGGAAACTTGAACTTGAGTACGCGTGGGCAGAGGTCGCTGAAACCGAGTCTGGAATAAAGAGGATTGAGGACAAGATTGAGGCGCTGAAGATCGAGGAGAAGAAGCTTAAAGCTGAGGTGGAGTTCCATGACGCTGAGGCAGCGAGAATCCGTTCAGAGATAATCGACCTATTCCTCGCAGCAAGAAGAGGAGAGGAGGTACAGTTAGATGAATTCGAGAACAAGCTTAACATAATGGTTGATGAAAGCGTCTCCTCAGGCGTAGCACGTTTTAGACTCAAGCTTAACGAGTCGGAGTCGAAGCGCCTCTCCTATGAGATGCGTAGGCTTGAAACCGAGTTAAGGGAGAGAGTTAGGAAGGCCGCCGCAATCGGTGAGAGGGTTGAGACTAGGAGGAAGCCCGCTGAAGTACTGGAAGACATTAAGGCAATCTCACTTAAGATAGCCTCTCTAGGCGACGTATCCGAGGAAGCAGAGGACATGTATTTGGTTGCCGACTCACGGTATAGGGAGACAGAGGTTAGAGCTGAGGAAGTTGAGGAGAATCTTAGGGAAGCCCTCGCAGAAGTTGAACGCAGAAAAGAAAACTGGAGAAACTTCCTCAGAAACCTTGTCGCAGATGTCGAGCCGAAATTTAACGCGATACTCTCAAGCGCCGACGGCGCAGGTAAGATAATTCTGAGAGGACTTGAAGACCCTGAGAAGGCGAGTCTAGAGCTTTACGTTGGGTTCCGTGGAGTTGAGCCCGCACTCCTCGACGCACATACCCACAGCGGCGGAGAGAGAATAGTCGGCACCCTAGCATTTCTTCTCGCCCTCCAGAAATACGTGAAATCACCCTTCAGAGCAGTAGACGAATTCGATGTCCACCTCGACCCACTTAATAGGGAACGTATGGTTAAGCTTCTCCTAAGCTCCGCAAAGAGCGAGGAAAACGTTCAATACATCATAATCACGCCAGGTCGAATCCCGGTCGAGGAGGGAATGAACATCCTCGTTGTACAGAATGTTGGCGGAAGATCGAGCATAGGGAGGTATAGGCCGTGAAGAGCCTTGGAAGAGAGGTTACTAGAGAAGAGTTGGAGCGAATCATAAAGATATGTGAGAATATTGAGAAGATGGGGTTAGACCCGTTCACGGTAAATATCAGAGAACTCTTGGAGAGGCTGAGGAGAATGCTTGAGGAGAATCCAAGCCTCGACCACTATGTTCTAGACGCTGAGACACTTTACCGAATTGCGGCGCTAATTGCTTTCCAGCATAGGTGGATTGAGGAGAAGGCTAAGGCCCTCTTCATAGACTCGCAGATGATTTCAACGAGGATTGCGGCCATGGATAAGAAGGAGCTTATCCAAGCGTTCCTAAAGGCTTGGAGACCCATAGTGTCAATCGAGCAGCTTACTTCTCAGAGGCTCCAGCAAGGTCTAGAACATTTTCTCAGCCTCCCTCCAAGAGCCGAGGGAAGACAGTATGGATGGAAGCTCACCGACAAGGAGTATGAGATGGCTGAAGCTAGACTCAAGCTTGAAAGCAGGCTGATGGAGGAGAAGATGAAGCAGCTTCATAGAGAGCTCTTGGAGAGGGCTGAGAAAAGCGGTGGAGAGGTTGATTACTGGGAGTTCGTAGGAGGTGAAAGCCTTGAGGAAGTCTTCGAGAGAGCGTATGTTCTCAGCTTCCTCATAACGGAGGGCTACGCCGAGCTTAGACGCAACCCGCTGAAAGGTGAGGTCAAGATTATACCGAATAGGATGCGGGTTGAACGTAGGTCTCCAACATCCCTTGTAATAGCTATTGGGGGTGAGGGTGGATGAGCAGCGAGGAACGGATGTCGAGGAAACTCATGATAGCCGCCACGATGCTTCTCTTCCGCAGCCATAGAAGACCCGGGGTTCGAGGATGGGAGCTCAGACACAGGCTTGGAAAGAACTACATGAAGGTAATCGACATACTGAACTCGAGGCTCAACCAACTAGGCTTAAGGATAAAGACCGTGTTTGAAGAGGGTGAGGAGAACAACCTCGAGAAAGCAAGATTCTACGTTGTCTTGGCTCACCCGCTTACGATGTCAGACCTAGTTACAGCTGGATGGAGGATAGATGAGGTCGCCGCCCTCGCAGCAGCCCTCTCAATCCTCTCAAGCAGGGGTGGGAAAGCCCCCCTAAGAGACATCATAGAGGTTTTGGAGACGAAGTTTCCGAAATGGAAGGCTGAAGCCTATATTGAGAGGGCGATTAGGAGAGGCTACCTAAGCAAGACCGATGAAGACGTGGTCACGATGGGGTGGAGAACCAGGGTGGAGCTAGACCAGAAATCCCTACTCAAAGCCATACTAGAAGCCCAGCCAACCAGCAGCGGAGAGAAGGAAGAAAAAGCTTAAGACCCGAGACAGCAATCTTCCAGATGCGGCGTGCGGCCTACAGTAAGGAGGGGATGATGCGGCACCCCTGCTGACTGAAGCTTGATGAGACTCTCGATCACTGACCCTCTCTTCAGGAATCTATTTTTATCTCAGGTATTTCTTATGGAGGCTTAGATGAGGTTGAGCGCTCTTGATAGGTTGAGGAAGCCTGAGGGAAGAGTCTTGGAGGGTGGGAGAGGTAGAGCCGCCGTCGTCGCGATTCTGAACCTCGAGGAGCCGTCGGACCCTGAGATACTCTTCGTCGTTAGGAGGATATCGAGCCGGGACCTCTGGTCGGGTGAGGTCGCCTTCCCAGGCGGGATGTGGATGGAGGGGGATAGGGATATTCTGGAGACGGCTGCTCGTGAGCTTTGGGAGGAGACTGGGATGAGGCTTGGAGAAGACGCAAAGGTTCTCGGAGTCCTAGATGAGGTAGCTCCCTCCAATATGCCTCAGCTCAAGGTTACACCCTTCCTAGCCGAAGCCAAGGGGAGACCTAGAATCAAGCTGGGAGAGGAGCTCGCATCCTATTTCTGGGCTAGGGCTAGCAGTCTAGAGCCTACCGAGAAGATTCGAAGAGACTCGAATGGAGGCTACAGGGTTTTTCCAGGTTTTCGAT
>CAYTSD010000007.1:10371-50164 GCA_964440495.1 uncultured Nitrososphaeria archaeon
TTAGATACTCTGCTTGGGTTATCTGGGGTGTAACGGGGAGAATCCTAAAACAGATACTAGAGTTACTCGGTAGGCGATTCTAGTTTTTCTAAGTTTCTCAACATATTCTCAGAGTAATTCGAAGTATTTCTAGAATAGGAAGTGCTAAAAGCGTGTAGTTAGCATTGTTTTTCGGTGTTGAGGGGTGTGGATGCGTAACCGCTTCACCGTCAAGGTCTTCCTCCTCCTCGCAGTCGAGCTAGCCCTACTCACAGTCCTAATTCTAACAGGCTTCTTCATGTAAGAGCCTCAGCAACACGATAAAGCTGGGCATGAATTATGGATAGAGATTTTTAGAGAAGAGCGTGCTCTAAGGCTGGAAGAATATTCCAACCATGGGCTTTAAAGAAGGGTAAAGACCTAGGTAATGCTCCCAGCCCCGTTGAGGAATCGTCGGAGACCCTGGGAAATTATTTATAAGCCGGAGATCGGGTCAAAAATTCGTTATGCTGCTTCAGGAGCTACCCTTAAACCCAACCATGCCGCCTACAAGCGACCCAGCCATCTTCTTCGTGGACCTCGTATGGACCCTGATAAGAAGTATCGTAACCTTCCTACTATGCTTCGTCCTCGGTCTCGCAGGGGTCAAGCTCCTAGACAAGATTACGCCGAAGATAAAGGAGATCGAGATGGTTAGGGGCAAGCCTGTTCCAACAGCCCTCTTCGCCGCAGGTTTCCTAATTTTTCTCGGACTAATATTCTATGCCTCGGTGATATCGCCCCTCCCGATAGGTATTGTGACTGGGCTAGGCTACACAGTTACTCCAGCTCAGCTCTTAGCCTACAAGCTGATAACCCTCTTAGCCGGGCTGGCGATATCGCTACTCTTCGCCATATTCTTTTACAGGATAATGGCTGAGATCGAGCCCTTCGGGATAGACTTAGACGACGTACAGAAGGAGCCTGTGGCTGTCGGGATATACATCTTCGGATACCTAGTCTTCCTAGGACTGATATTCTTCACAGCGCTTGTTCTCCCAGTCTAGCCAACCTTAGCGCCGCATCTCCAACAATACCTAACACCTGGATAGAGAGGGGCGCCACAGACGGGGCAGTACTGGTAGCTTACCGACGGAGGTGGAGGCGGGGGCGGAGCAGCCCTCCTCCTAACTGATATCACGAACGCCGCCGCTATCAATACAGCTATCACTAGGATTATGAAGACCCAGACATCACCCCCAGCAGGTTTAGGAGCAACCGCTGTAGTAATCGTCCTAACGCTCGTAACGGTCCCCGTTACCGTGGTTACAGTGCCAGCGATCGATGTCGTTACCGTAGAGACATGGGTCTCCGTGACAGTCGTCGTAGTTGTTGTAGTTACTGCACCTTTGCCTCCAAGCGCCTCAGGAGAGCTTGCTAACCTTATCTTGAAGACACCGCGAGACTCGTCGTAGGATAGTACCCTGATTCCGAACTTATCCTCCTCGCTCCAGAAAACAGGGTTCTCGAAGTTCAGGACGAACTTACGCCACTTATAGGTTTTGTGATCATTAAATGGTGCGTCAAGCTTCACGCACATACTCCACATGTTAAAATCGTTTTCCCATTGTTTACAAGCTTCAGGCGTATTCGGGTTCGCGTCATAGAACTTTACCATGAAATTGTCTTCAACAGTTTTTGGAAGGGTTTTATCGACCTTAAACACCAAGACTCCCTCACCTGGAAGATTGACGTCGTGTCCCGCCCGCCTCCTAGCATGTATGAAGTAGTAGTGGTTTGGGTCTCCTGGAATATTTACGAGAACCGCTTTCAATCCTTCAGTATTGTCTAACGTGTAGAGCTCGACCTCATCGTTTACAGGTATTGTATAGATTTTTGGTTCAACCCAACCCAAGATATACTTGCTCCATCCGTCTATGTCTGCGCCTATGAATGCTCCAGCATCCATGTTTGACCAGAACCCTGCCTCAGAGCCCTTCGAGTAACCATCCTCAGCATAGACATATAGGTCTGGGATTCCGTTGCTGTGGGTGAACTCATGTATCATAACATGCATATCTTCTTCTTCCGAGACTGTCTCGACACCATAGATTGCGTGCCACCCACCGCTTCTATCAGGTAGGTAGAGGAGACCCTTAAGCTCTTCTAGGGCTTGTGGTGGAAGCTTCTTGACGGCGGGGCCTAGACAGTAGCAGTGGCTCCAAATATCGTTAGCGTTGTCTGTCACTGCTTCATCGCCTCCAGCGTGAATCAATATTATGTGCGTGTATTCTCCGAAGTCGAGGTCGGTTTTCCGGTAAATGTAGGTAAAGACCGATACATAGTATTCGACTATTTTCTTGGGATCGTCTCCTCTCTGAGCTCCCGATGCTGGTGAGCCATAGTAAGAGTATGGGCGCGGCAGGGTTACCGGATATGGGTACATGTAGTAGTCTATTGTCATCTTACCATAGGAGGACTCCTCAAACCATTTCTTGACCGCCTCAACCATATTAGCTAACTTATCGGTAGAGCTTCTGAGCTTCACGTCGCTGAACTCCACCATGAGGACAAGAGTCTTCTGAGGCCCAACCACAGGTCTAGGCTCCCAAGGAACCCATGGATGAGATACTTGCCGGGTCCTGTATGAGAGGGGGAACCCGCATAGGTTGAACTGGTTTGGGGATTGCTCCTGTCTAGGGGATACGGCGGCTACAGATGTTAGGAGGAGCGCTGTTAGAAGTATGAATATGGTTAGGATGCTTACCTTCTTCATGAGACCCCCACCGGTGCGAGACCCCCTGCATTCCCCCATGAGACCTCGTCACGTAATGCTTCACAGGCATACCTGACATACATGTAGGAGTATATTATTAGGAGGACTGCTTGTGCCGCCAACACGGCTCCAAACCCCATATGTATCAAAGCCCCAGCTCCATAAGAGTGTATCCAAAGAAGGATTAAGCCTGCTACTAAGCCGAGTGTCCTCCAAGGAACGCTAACCTTCCCGGTAACCGCCAAGAAAAGGGTCGGAATACCTAATGAGAAGAAGCAGGCGCTAATGTATGTCATCCCGGCTCCTATGTAACATTAATTAAACTAATGTACTTATATGCTTCTTTCAGCGAGTCAAAGCAGTAGTGAACCCGTTGATAGTTGGCTCTAAATTCTTCAACTTCTCCTCGTATTTTCTCTGAATCGTGGCCTTTCAGAGTTTTCATTATCAGCTCGGCTATGTATTTCATTTCATCTTCCTTCATGCCGAGCCTCGTAACTTCTTGAACACCTATCCTTATGCCGCTGGGAACCCTATAATCTGTTTTTTCTTTATAATCCCTTGGAATGAGGTTTCTATTAATCAGTATCCCAACGCGCTCAAGCTTTTCCTCAACAATTTTACCATTCCCATATTTCCTGACATCCGCTACTACTTGATGGGTTTCGGTAAATCCCTTATGCTCATATAAAACATCTAAACCATTCTCATACAAGGCCTGCGCCAACGCTTTAGCATTTCTAACAATTTGTTTACTATATTCTTGATAGTAAGCCAATGCCTCCGCAAGAGCTACGGCTAAAGCCGCAACCGCGTGTAAATGATGATTACTTACCAATCCAGGGAAAGTTACTTTCTTTATCAACTCCGAGTACTCGTTCTTGCTTAAAATCATTCCATGCTGTGGACCTGCCAGAGTCTTATGCGTTGACATCGTTACTATGTCTGCTCCTTCCCTTAGAGGGTCTTGGAAGATTCCACCCGCTATGAGACCTGCGACATGCGCAGCATCATAAATAACATATGCATTATAGTGTTTGGCGAGAGACGCTATCTCCTTCACAGGCTGTGGAAATAATATTACACTTCCACCTAATATGAATAGTTTGGGAACAATGCCCTTCTCTTCCAATCTCTTACGCGTCCCATCTACATCAATCTCGTATTCTTCTTCGTTAAATTCATAGCGTTCAACTCTTAAACCTCTGACTACGCCCGCGGTTCCACCCCACTTCTTTTTACCCCATGAAATATGTCCTCCATGCGGTATTGTAAGTGCTATCATAACGTCGCCTGGCTCCGCAAAGGCTGAATATGCAACTAAATTAGCGACGACTCCCGATATGGGTCTTACGTCAGCGAATTCCACGTCATAGACTTTCTTAGCCAATTGTATAGCCAGTAATTCAACTTCATCAATATATTTGCATCCAGCATAAAGTCTTTCTCCTGGCCAGCCTTCCGCATATCGATGCTGAAAATCCGTTATCAACGCCTCTCTAACAGAAATGCTTGTCACATTCTCGCTGGCAATTAATGGTATAGCTGAAGAGATGAATTGATGGTGTTCTTTAAGTAGTTTAAAAATTTTATGAACAGTATTCTTAGCTTGACTTATTCTATCTTCTACGTCATTTCCTAAATTCATTTTATTCTACCGGGAACCGCATCAACGTTAGGTATATAAAAACATTATCAAATTATAAAAATGAGGCTCTTTCTTCAGGTCTGATTAAGGAGGTCGCAAAGATTGTGGCGAAATGCGGCGCGAAGTCGTCTATAATGTTGTTCAATGGCCTAATCGCTGTGAAGGGAGTCTTCTAGAGACCTGTTGAGGGACAAACGGCGGAGTAGTCTAAGCCGGGTCAGGAATAATCTTCCTCGAGACTATAAGCTTGGAGTTAGCACCATACACCGGTGGGGAGTGATGGTGGAAGCCTTAAGACTAGGGCTTTGATAGATATAGGATGAGGGTTGAGAAGTGGCGACCATCAAGGTCGGGCTTATAGGTAAGACGAACACGGGTAAGACAACCTTCTTCAACGCGGCGACCATGGGGGCTGCGGAAATCTCCACATACCCCTTCACAACTAAGCAGCCTAACTATGGAACAGCCTACGTGATAACGCTCTGCGTCTGCCGAGAATTCGGGGTCAAAGACGATCCAAGAAACTCTAAATGCATCAACGGGTGGAGACATATCCCGATAGAGTTGATAGACCTCCCAGGCTTGATTAAGGGTGCGTGGGCTGGGAAGGGGCTTGGAAACCAGTTCCTCTCCGTCGCATCCCAGTCAGACGTTCTCCTACACGTTGTAGACGCCGCTGGAAGCGTTGACGAGGAGGGGAGACTGGCAGAGCCTGGTACAGGAAACCCTATCGCAGACTACTATGACATAGAGGAGGAGCTTGTAATGTGGCTTATGAGACTTATAGAGAAGTCGGAGGACAAGATAATCAAGCTCCTCAAACAGGGTAGGGAGCTTCCAGAGGCCATGGAGGAGGTTTTAAAGGGAATCAAGGTAACTGAAGCCCACATAAAGGCGGCGCTTATCGAGAGCAGACTCCAAGACAAGGATTTCGAGAACTGGACGCCAATCGATGACAAGAAATTCGCGACAGTGTTAAGAGAAATCTCGAAGCCTACAATTATCGTCGCGAATAAGATGGACTTGGATACGGCTAAGGATAATTTCCTGAAGCTACGTGATCAGCTTCCAGATAAGATCGTCGTCCCATGTAGCGCCGAGGCCGAACTAACCCTTAGGAGGGCCGAGCAGAAAAGGCTTATAAAATACATTCCAGGGGAAGAGAAATTCGAGATAGTTGATGAGGATAAGTTAACCGATAGGCAGAGATGGGCCTTGAACTTTATTGAGCATAAGATTCTCGACGAATATATGAGGACCGGTGTTCAGTTTGCGATAAATGTCGCGGTGTTTAAGCTCTTGAAGATGAACGCCGTCTATCCTGTCTATGACCCGAAGAAACTTTCAGATAGGCATGGAAACGTTTTGCCAGACGTATATTTGATGCCTGAGGGAGCGACTGTCGAGGACCTAGCGGGAGAGATTCACAGCGAGCTTGCTAAAGGCCTCCTATATGCAATAGATGTGCGGACAGGTCTCAGGCTTCCAGCAAACTATAAGCTCAAAGATAGAGATGTGTTATCGATAGTATCGACGATGAAGAGAGGCTAAACCTACTTCTCTGGAACTATGTAATAGGAGAATAATCCATCTTTATCCCTTTTCTTTACTTCAAGTTTGACAGGCATACCTCTCCTAAGCTTCTTCGGGTCGCTGCAGTCAACCCATGCGAGAACATTGAATCCTTCCTCGAGCCTCGCTACTCCGACAATGTAGTCTGGGAAGGAGGAGTAGGTCTCAGGCTTAACGTTTATCACGGAATAAGTTAGAAGCCTTCCTCTCCCATTTATCTCAAACCACTCCATGTCACTTGACCCGCAGCTTGAGCAGTCTGCCTGAGGCGGAAAATAGGCTGCGCCGCAGCGGCTGCATCTCGTCGCCAGCATCTTTCCCTCCTCTAAGGCCTCGAAGAATCTTTTAACACGGGATACGGGGAGCAGGTACCGGAAAGCCATCTCCCTTACATCAACCCAGATTGGGTAACCGGTCTTCTTGTCGGGAATTATCGGAAGTCCGCTAGGGTTCTTGGAGTCTTCTTCCCCGCTCATCTCCATCTTTCTCTGAGAATTCATCTTAAAAGGATAGCCTTGGCTAAAGAATTTTAGGAAGCTGAGGTATTGGTGGGATGCCTTGTCAGAGGTTTTCGAGAAGGCTTTGAAGATGGTTGAGGAGATTGGAGCCGAGGAGCTTAGAGGGAAAATCCTTTCACATAGTCTCCCAGAGCTGAGAGAAGGCGACTACATCGTGAACCTCTTCGTTGATTCCAGTCCACCATTGCTTGGGATGAGAAGTGAGAAGCTTAAGCTTGAACTGACACCTGCCAGCATAAGGCATATCATGAGATTCGCTAACATTAGGGGGTTAAACTTCCATAGAGTGGGGGCGGATGTCTATCTCCTCCGGGAAGACGCTGTTGTAGCATGGATTAGGGATGGAATGTATGCCGCCAGCGAGGCTAAGCTCTTCGAGGAGATAGGTAGAGAGATTTATGGCCTTGGAGAGGGAAGGAGGCTTAGATTCGATAAGCCTGTAAGCTGGCTTGATATCCCGAGACTCTTGAGAAGGTAGCTTTAGGGCAGAATCCCTGAGACCGCCTGCGCTATCATCTTCGTTATCGGATAGTTTAGGAATCCTAGAATTATGACTAGGAAGAGGAGAGCCGCCATGGGCGCAGCCATAGATACCGGCGCGTCCCTAACATTTTGTAGGCTCATCTTTGGTTTCAGGAAGAATACTGCTCGAACCATCCGGAGATAGTATGCCGCTGTTATCGCTGTTGTGGCTATCGCTATCGCCGTGTAGAGTGTCAGGCCAGCGTCCATTCCCCCGCCGAATATCATCCACTCGCTTGCAAACCCTCCCAGCGGAGGCGTCCCCGCTATTGAGAGTCCTCCTACGAGCATGGCCACCGCCGTGAGAGGCATCTTGGATGCGAGGCCGCCGAGCTTCCGTAAGTCCCTCTCATGGAGTTCATGTATTAGGACTCCTGCACCCATGAAGAGCATCCCCTTCGCAAACCCGTGGTTAAGAACATGGAATAATCCGCCTGCAACCCCTATTGGAGCTAGGGTTATGAGGCCGAAGAGTATGTAGCCCATCTGGCTTACACTGCTGTAGGCTAGAAGACGCTTAACATCTGTCTGAACCAGGGCCATCAGCCCTCCCCAAACCATCGTTATAACAGCGAGCAACGCGAGAGCGGGAAGCATTATGGGTAGGGTTGATGGGAAGAATCCTATCAATATCCTCGCTATGGCGTAGACCCCTGTCTTTATCATGACCCCGCTTAGGAGGACGCTTATCGGCGTAGGAGCCTCAGCGTGGGCGTCGGGAAGCCACGTATGGAATGGGAACACCGCCATCTTAACAGCAGCTCCAACAAATATCAAGACGGAGATAATCAATATCTCATGCGTCAACGGCATCCGCCCTGCAAGTTCAGCGAGTTTGGAGAACTCGAGAGTCCCGAACACCCCGTAAATCCAAACTATCCCGAGAAGCAGTGAGAGCGCTCCAGCATGCGTGAAGATGAAGTACTTGAATCCTATTATACGCGGCCTCCCAGTCCCCCAGTAAGCTATTAGAAAGTAGCTTGGAACGAGCATAAGCTCCCAGAAGATGTAGAAGAGGAAGAAGTTTGAGGCCAAGACCACGCCTAGCATCCCAGAGTTGAAGAGAAGTAGGAGCGCGAGATACGCCTCATATCCATTCTCACCCTCCATATATTTTGTCGAGTATATCGCTGCGAGGAACCCCATTAGGGAGATTAAGAGTGTGAAGGGGTAGCTGAGAGAGTCGAGCTGGAAATCGAAGTTAAGGCCGATAGTTGTTATCCATCGATAGCTTTCAGATAGAACGGCTCCGCCATAGATTTCCCAGAATAGGGAGAGCGTGACTATGAATGGTATGAGGGAGGCGAGAACGGTGACCATGTTTCCAAGTTTCTTAGACTTGAACGCCGCTAGATATGCGATTGGTGAGGCAATTATCTGTGTGAAGACGATTATGCTGAGCAGCGGTAATCCCTGATACATTTTCTACACCACACCTCCGTAAAGAATCGTTAAGAAGATTAGTATTATTATCGCCAACCCTATTAGGAATCCACTTATGTTGATGTTGCTGCTTCCAGTCTGAATGTTTCTGAAGACATTTACCCCCGCCTTCACCCCATCTGCCACAAGATAGTTAAACCTATCTATTCCTCCATCCTCAACAAATCTCCTCAATACTCCTGAAAACCAGATTACTCCATCGACAAACCTATAGTATGCATAGTTTATGTAGTATCTGTTTACCAGGAGTCTATGTATCTTGGAGGTTATCGCTCCTGTTCTGAAGGCTTCAGGTGGAATAACCCTCTTAAAGTAGACTAGGTAGACCGCTGCCGCTCCTACGCCGAGTATTGCTGCAGATGATGCTATGACTCCTAGGCTGCTTGATTCATGGAGTGCTAAACCCACGTATCCGACGAATCCATGGGTTAGCTCCGCTGATAGCCCAAGGAATGCTGCCCCTAATGCTAGGACGATTATGGGGATGCTCATGGTTGGAGGTGGGTCGTGGGCATGCTCCACCTTCTCCGAGGATGGCGGGGCGAGGAATATTCTGTAAATCCATCGGAAGATGTAGATGAAGGTTAGGATTGATGCGAGGGTTATGAGCAGGTAGACGGGGAGCGCTCCTGCTTCTAGGGAGGCCTCGATTATGAGGTCTTTGCTGAAGTATCCTGAGAATGGTGGAACTCCTGCGAGTGCGAGTGCTCCCACCAAGGCTGTTGCGAAGGTTATCGGCATCTTTCTCCCCAGTCCCCCCATCTCATCCATGTTTGTCGTCCCAACGGCGTGCATCACTGCTCCAGCTGTTAGGAAGAGTAGCGCCTTGAAGACCGAGTGATTTAGGATGTGGAAGGCTGAGGCTATCCATCCGAGATGTGTTGCGAGGCCTAGGGATGCGAGCATCAAGCCGAGCTGGCTTATCGTCGAGTAAGCTATGACACGCTTTATATCGGTCATGACTAACCCCATTGTTGCGGCGAAGAGCGAAGTGACAGCTCCTATGTAGGCTACGGTGAGATACCACTGAGACAACATGGTTGGAGAGAATGCGTGGAGAGGAATCACGGTGAAGATTAGGCGGGCGACCAAGTATATTCCAGCCTTAACCATCGTGGCGGCGTGGATTAGGGCGCTTACAGGTGTGGGGCCTTCCATCGCATCGGGGAGCCAGACGTGGAGCGGAATCTGAGCAGATTTTCCAACAGCGCCTCCGAAGATTAGGAGGAGTGTGAGTATTGTGAAGGGGAGGCTTAGTGTTCCTGAGGCTAATCCTTCTTCAAGGAGTTTCGAGACCTCTGTGTAGCGGAAGGTTCCAAGGGAGACGTAGAGGAGGATTATTCCTATCAGCATCGAGGCGTCGCCTATCCTAGTTGTTATGAAGGCCTTGATTCCCGCATGTGCTGCTTCAGGCTTCTTGTAGTAGAATCCTATGAGGGCGTAGGAGCATAGTCCAACTATCTCCCAGAAGATGTAGAGTTGGAGGAAGTTGTCGGCCATCACGAGGCCTGTCATCCCACCTATGAAGAACGTCATGAAGAAGTAGTATCGTGGAAGCCCCTCCTCATGCGCCATGTACCCTACTGAGTAGAGCATTATCCATGCTCCGACGAAGGTGGCGATACAGGCCATGAGGACGGAGAGGGGGTCGATGATTACTCCAGCCTCGATGAGGCCTCTCGGCGTAGGTATCCAGGCAACAGTCTCAGTCCATGTCTTTCCACCCCACACGTCAGGTATCATCGAGAGCGCGAAAGCCGAAGCCGTGAAGGAGACTATGACGGAGTATGCTTCCCCGACACGTTTCCCAGCCTTGAAGAAGAGTGGGACAAGAGCGCTGCCGAGTGTTGGTAGAAGCCATGAGAGCCAGGGAGCATAGGGCAGCACCCAGGAGTCACCTAGCATGGTCGAGTTGCTTAGGCTTGATTTTAGGGTTTAGTTTCGGAGAAGGCTCTGAGATAGTTTCTGAGGGCTACGTAGGCTGCCGCCGTGTCTTGGACAGCTATCCCTACGGTTTTGAAAAGAGTTATCTCATTCTCCGAAGCCCTACCAGGTTTTCTTCCTACGATTATCTCGCCTAGCTCCGCGTAGATTTTATCTGGAGAGAGCTTACCTTCCCTTATCGGTATGAGTATGTCTCCAGCCTCCTCCAAGGCTGCCTCAAGTTTATCCACCACGATCTTCGAGTCGACGACGGTCTCCGTGTCTAGTTCTCTGGCGTCAGGTGTGTAGGAGCCTATAGCGTTTATATGTGCTCCATCCTTAATCCACTGCCTCTTGAGGACAGGCTCGCTGCTCGTGGTGGCGGTTGAGATTATGTCTGCGGCTCTGACAGCCTCCTCAGCCGATGAAGCAGCAGCTACTGGAACGCCTGTAAGCCTCTCCATCTCCTCGGCGAACCTCTCAGCCCTCTGCCTACTGCGGCAGTAAACCCTAACAGCCTCCAGCTTCCTAGCCTTCGAGACCGCCTGCACCTGCGTTCTAGCCTGTGTTCCACACCCTATCACTGCTAGGATACGGGCATCTTCTCTGGCGAGATACTTTGTAGCCACCCCGCAGATGGCTCCTGTGCGCATCGCGGTTAGGTGTCCTGCGCTCATTAGGGCTATGGGTTGACCTGTTGACGCGTTGAAGGCTAGGAGGGCTGCGCTAACCGTTGGGAGGCCTCTCTCAGGGTTACCTGGATAGATTGAGATCAGCTTGGAGGTGTAGAGCTGGAAGTCCTCGACGTAGCCGCTCATCGAGAGTATGTCCCCTAGCTCTCTAATCCTGACACGGACTCTCTGGGGAAGCTCAGCCCGCCCCCTCTCCAAGGCCGCTAAAGCCTTCTCAACAGCCTCCATAACCTCCTCCATCTTGAGGAGACCTCTCATCTCATCCTCCGAGAGGAGAAGCATATCCTCATAACGCCAACATTTACTTGAAAAGCCTTTTTTCCATCTTCTGAGCGAAGAGAGGTAAGTGTTATGCGTGGCCTCGGCTCCCTCCTCCTCGTAACCCTCCTGCTGGGGGTTCTTCTACCACTATTTCCAACCCCGAGTCCTCAGCCCCTAGGGAGCGCCGTCATAGTCGAGCTTAAGGGAGAGGCAGACCCCCAGCCTCTGAAAGCCTACGGGTTCCTCGAAACACTGGTCGGCGGAGTCGCGACGCTTAGGCCCTGGCCATGGGTGAGGGTCGAGGAGATAGCCCGCCTCGACATAGTCGAGAGAGTTCAGAGACCCCGAAGCTTCAGACTGCTACTCGATGAAAGCGTTCCAGAAATCCATGCCCCAGAGGTCTGGAGAGAGTTCAGGGATAGGTATGGGAGGCCGGCGGATGGCTCAGGGGTGGCGATAGCGTTCATCGACACGGGAATAGACTACCGTCACCCAGACTTCAGCTTCCCAAACGGGAGCACAAGAATCCTCGCAATCTGGGACCAAACCATCGATGGAAAACCTCCGAAGGGCTTCAGCTACGGATACGAGTGCCTCCGAGAAGAGATAGAGGGTGGAAGCTGCCCAGAATACGATGAGATGGGGCATGGCACACACATCGCCTCAATAGCGGCGGGAGCAGGGAGGATGGGACCCTACCGCGGCGTAGCCCCAGAAGCCTACCTAATCGTAGTTAAGTCTGGTAGACCTGTCTGCAACGGTAAGGAGTGGTTCATGGAGGAAGATGAAATCATCGACGGAATACGTTACGCTGTTGAGAAGGCCGAGGAGCTTGGGCTAAGACTCGTGATAAACCTAAGCATAGGCTCCAACTCTGGAGCACACGATGGAAGCACGCCAATCGAGAAAGTAATCGATGAGCTCTCCGAGAAGGGTGTAGTAACGGTGGTAGCGGCTGGAAACTCGGCTGAAGATGGAATCCACGCAATGGGAGACCTCGCAGAGATAAGAGAGTTTACGCTTAACTGGGTGCTTGCGCCCCAGACAACGGAGTTCCAAATCGACCTAACCTTAGACCCAGATGAATCGGTGGAAGTTGAACTCCATACACCTTACGGCTCAGCGAGGGGAAACCAGTCCATCGGCCCAATAAATGTCGAGATATCCTCCAACATTTACGAGGCTGGGAAAGACGTTATAGTCTATGTAAGTTTAGCTAGGCGGGATGTAGGAGATTTAGCTGAGAAGCCTTGGGGCCTAAAGATTAGAGCCGTCGAGACCTCTGGAGAGGCGGTATGGCACGCGTGGATAAGCAGCGACACGTGCTCAATCTCGAGAGAACACTTCACACCATCAAGCCAATACAACATCACCGAATACTATACAGTCGGCATACCAGCAACAGCAAGAAACGCGATAGCGGTCGGAGCATATGTAACAAAGAATAGGTGGACAAACATCTACGGAAAAACCCATGAAACAATCATGAAGAGGGGTGAACTACTCTACTTTAGTGGAAGAGGGCCTACAAGGGATGGAAGGGTGAAGCCTGACCTAACGGCTCCAGGCTCCCTGATAGTTGCGGCGAAATCCTCCAGCTCTCCCACCTCAGGACTCGACGTAAGCAGATACTATACGGTTAAGCAGGGGACGAGTATGTCTGCACCCCATGTTGCCGGAGCAGCAGCAATAATCCTTCAACTCTTTCCCCATGCCTCGCCTAGAGATGTCTACCTAGCACTTACAACGTCTGCCAGATGGAGCGAGGATATGGGGATGGAGAGGCCGTCGAATGATTGGGGATGGGGAAAACTTGATGCACAAGCCTTCTATAAGGTCTTGATAAGCGTTGATGGACTCTCCCCAACTCTAGAGACAAGCCTAAGACTCGATAATGAGATAATCGTTCTCCATGGAGAGGAGAGAGTTGAAAGGATTTTCTTAAGAGATGGGAGGATTCACGGGCTGAACGCTACACCTGTGATAGCTTTAGGTGAGATGAGTAGATATAGGCTTACGAGGTATAGTAGGTTCTTCAACGACTCAGCAAACATAACCCTAAACTATGTTCTAGAGCATCTCCTCATAGTCGAGTCAGAGTTTAACTATGAGGCTGGAGGAGGATGGTACCCGAATGGAAGCACAGCATATTTCTCGGCATGCAGATTTCTCCCACCACAGGGACTAGAGATATTCTTTAAGCCTTCCATAAGCCTGAGTGGGTGGATGGATGAGGAGGGACGATTCTTCACAGATTCATTGATAGTCATGGATAGGCCTCACAGGGTTAAAGCTGTCTACAGCTATGACTACAGGCTTATGGTTCTAAGCTGGGTCGCTGTCGCCGCGGCAGGAGCAGCGATTCTATTCATCGTTAGGAGAGTTTATAGTATGCGGGTTAGAGAGGTTGAGGGAGATGAGGGAGCCGAGGTTCTATGTGGAGATTAAGACCGCTGAGAAAGCCTTTAGGGTTAGCAGGAAGGTTAAGGATGCTTTAAAGGGAGCTGTAAGCGGGAAGATGATGCGTAGGATGAGTAGAGAGTATGTAGAGTGCCCCGTCGCAGGCAAGATTGTCCCATTCCTGGAGTGCTTCGCCTGCGTCTCCTTCATAAGGAGGGTTAAGGGAGTAGTCCACTGCTCGGGGGAAGGATACAGGGTTAAGGAGCAATAATCATTAAATAGGTGGAGCGAGAAGCGGGTTCGAGATGGTCAGCCTCAAGGATAGCAGGGTCTTCAAGGCGATTGATAGGATTTTCGGGGGGAGGATATCGCTCCTCGAAGCCGCAATCCTCACCTCAATACTCGCCCTAGCATTCTTCATCAGAATACTTCCGCTGAGATGGGGGCTCTATCTAAGCGAGTTCGACCCATGGATGCAGTATAAGGAGATGAAGTTCATAGTTGATAGAGGGTGGAGCGGGTTCATCGAATTCTTCTCATGGCACGACAACACCTCATGGCACCCCTTCGGAAGAAACGTTGGGAAAACCGCCTTCCCAGGAGTCCCATTCATGGCCGCATTCATCTACCACATACTCCACGGAATAGGAGTACAGGTCAACCCTCTGGAGCTCGCAGCATTCATTCCACCGATCTTCGGAATGATACTTGTCATAGGAACATATCTTCTCGGAAAAGAGCTTGGCGGGAAGCCGGCTGGATTCTTCGCAGCATTCTTTATCGCATTAAGCAACGCAAGCATAGGTAGAAGCCATCTAGGATGGTTCGACGACGAGAGCATAAGCATACCGTTAATGCTTCTCGGAATCTGGTCGTATATCGAGGCGATAAAGAAGGAGAGAACTGTGAAGGGAGTTATAGCCTACTCCATAGCCTCAGGAATACTGCTCGGATACGTGGCCGCAAGCTGGGGTGCAAGCAAATTCCCCCTAGCATTCATCCCACTAATATCGGTAATATTGGCGCTAATCGGGAGATACAGGAGCCAGCTTCTCACAGCGTTTACAGTAACATTCTCAACCTACGCCCTCATAGCGATAATGGTTCCAAAACTAGGGCCAAGATACCTATTCGAAGTAACCCTGCTATCAGGCTTCGCGGCATTCATAATCCTATTCTCATTCGAGTTATCTAAGAGAGTCCCAGGAGGTAAAAACATTAAACGTTTACCTTATTACATTGTAGTAGCTGGAGTAGCAGGCTTCGCAGCCCTCGTAGGTCTCGGAGCCGCAAACCTACCTGGACTAAAGTTCTTCAGCGTTTTAGTTCCAACCCTGAGGTCTCAGCTTCCAATAATTATCTCGGTTGCCGAGAACCAGATATCAACATGGTCTGTAATGTTTTCTGATGCTGGTTTCCAGCTCCTCTTTCTCCCAATAGGATTTTATTACGCTCTTAAGCGAGGTAGGGATGAGGATATACTGTTAGCAGTCTTCACGTTGTTCTCACTGTATTTTGCTGCGACGATGGTTAGGCTCTCGATACTTGCTGCTCCAGGTATAGCTGTTATGGCAGGGCTTGGACTAGGAGAGGTGCTTAGGGGTCTTGGAAGAAATCTTAGGCTTAGCTTCGCTGAGAAGGGTAGAGCCAGACCCATAGGAGTGGAGTACTATATTCTAACACCTCTCCTGATAGTAGGTCTCATAGTCTTCAGCTTCGTCCCAAGCGCCTATGGGGTGAGGTTCACAATCTCGGCGATAGATTCTGGATATACTCCGCCGACAGTCGTCTCGGCAAGCATTCCGATAAAGTCCGCCGTCCCCTCATGGCTCAAGACACTAAACTGGATGAGGGATAATCTTCCACCCGACGCGGTCGTCGCCTCATGGTGGGACTATGGATACTGGATAACAATTCTAGGAAATAGGACAAGCATCGTAGACAACGCAACCCTCAACTCAACGCAGATAGGTGAGATCGCCTACGCATTCATGACGGATAATGAGACAGAGGCATACATAACTTTCAGGAAGCTCGGCGCAACCCATGTATTGATCTTCATAACCCATGGAGGCTCCCCTTATGGAGGTGGACAGATGCCGAGGCTTCTTGGATTCGGGGAGGAGTCTAAATGGATATGGATGCTTAGAATAGCGAATCAGGTTGGATATCACTTCAACGAGACGGAGTATGTGGATGAGAGGGGGCAGCCTACGGAAAAGTTCTGGAACACAATGCTTGGAAGGATGATACCCTACAAGCCTCAGACAATGACTGGAGGGATGACGGGACACGTGTATCAGCCGAGCCAGCTGGAGCACTTCAGACTAGTATACCAGTCAGACCAACCCTACCAGAGCCTAGCCTACATCTACATCTACGAGATCAGGCCGTAGCATCAATAGTATACCGCCTTCCTTCTCAGCTTGATATATACCCCGACATCAACCCCTATGAGGCTTCCGCATCTACATCTAATCTCTTCGCCATCATGGATGGAGTAGTCTTCAAGTATTCTATTCTTCCAGCAGTGCCAGAGCTGCCCCTCCCCAACCTTCAAGTATCTAAATATCTTCGCTCCACATTTAGAGCATCTAACCGTCAGTATCTTCAACGCTGGTTCAGCCTATGTAGAATGGCTCTCTGGTTGGTTTCTTCTCTTTTGGCTGGAAGAGTTGCCCATATCCTTTCTGAATCTCTTCTAGGATGCTTTTCTGCTTCTCTATCTCCTTCTCAAGTCTCTCCAAACTTATCTCGAATCCTAGAGCCTTTGAGAGGACTTGGAGGAGACGTTTCGCAGCCATCGGGTCTGGGAAATAGGAGAGAACCTCCGAGATGAGGAGACAGGCTTTCCCTTCACGTGAATAGAGCATAAGCATGTAGGATGAGAGCTTGTCTATGGGGAGCATCTCTAGGTTTGGGGAGATGCGGGCTCCAGAGTTGAGGAAGATTCGAGCGTTCTCTGGACTCGTTGAGGCCACGTAAACCGCTGACTCCCCGGTTATTCTAGAGCTTGAGAGGAGGCAGTAATTTACTGCGCCTCTCTCTTTCAGGAAGCTGTAGAGCCTTCTCGCTATTAGGTAGCTTCCCTCAACCGTGTCGACTGGAAAGTTTCTCGAGATTAGGATGAGCTTGAGACCAGAGTTCTCGTAGAAGTATAGCTCTATCCTCGGCGGCTTCGCCAATCCTCCGCTCACCAAGCTTATGTGGGGGAAGTGAGGAGACCTAACCTCCCCGAGCTTCAGGGGCTTAAGGGTCTCAACCAGGTAATTTAGGGCTATGGAGCCTGCTGCGCCTGGCCCGGGTGAGGCCTCGAGGACGTAAGCCCCCTTTAAGTCCACGTTCTCTCCATCCCTGGTTAAAACTATCTCTACGTCCTGTAGTCTGCCTGCTTTGAGGCCGTTGTCCCTCACCTGTTGATGCACCGCCTCTCAGTAGAGGTGAGATGTATTAAAACCCTCCTCCACCCTTATGCTTTCTACGGGTTTTCAGTATGAGTCTTAGGTAGCGGTGGTTTAGAGAGATGCTGGGCGGGTGAGCTGACCTCACACTCCCCCCACATACAGGACACTTATCGCTTCTCAGAGTATATCTCCCACATATGGTGCATTTGTGAAGAAGCGGGGGCAACTCTACTTAGTCACCAGCTCCCCATGACCTCCAGCGGCCTCGACGACACTTATACACTTCTCCGCCACAGCGTTCAGCAATTCTCTCGCACGTTCCCTATCCTCGGCCTCAACCCTTAGAAGATATCTAGGTGCGCCGATGGTTGTGATTGAGACGAGCTCCCCCTTTCTGGGAAGCTTTAATCCTTCCTCCACAGCTTTTCTAATGACCTCAACCCCGTCTCCGGTTCTGCATGTGAGGACTAGGGTCGACTTGAGGGCTATTCTCTTCAGCCGTATCTCCTGCTTCACGAGCTGTAGGAGGACTTCAGCCGCCTTGGGGTCGAGCTTCATCCAGTTTGGAAGCTTCTCCGACTCAGCGATATCCATGAAGACGCTGTAGAGTTCGAGTCCACGTTTAATCGCTGGCTCCGCAACGAGTTTATGTATCTCTTCCTCGCTCTTCCCAAGCCTCTCAGCAAGTATGTGAAGAACCCTTAGAACCTTCTGCCTCCTCTTCCATCGAAGAATCTTCCATGTACGCTCCTTCTGTTCAACCCTTCTCAGGGAGACGTCGGCCTGCTTGGCGTCCCGATGAATTCTTAGAACCTTGAAGACCTCGCGTTGATTCTCCCGTAGATAGTCTCGGATGTTTCTAACCCATTTGAGGGAGATTTCTGAGACGTGGATGAATCCCTCCCATCCAGGATACTCCACCAAGTCGAGGTAAGCTCCATAGCGTTCAATCCTACGTACAACCCCTATCACTAGGTCGCCTTTCTCAGGTGCCTCGGGAACTATTAGCTCGGACAAACTCTTACACCCCCTTTTATAGAGAGGAGATTAGCTAGCCGTATCTCTCCAGAATCTTTCCAAGTATCTCGGCCTTCCCTCCGCGAGGCCTTGCGAGAACCGCTCCACAGACCTGGCAGTTGACCACAACCTTAGCGTGGTTGAAGACTATTTGGCGGTGGCCGCACTCATTGCACTGGACTAGGATGAAGCTTGACCGAGGCTTCGGTATCAGCTCGCTCCACTCAACCGTCGGCATTTCCAAGCCTCGATGGAGCCTGCTAGATTATAAACCGTTCCCCTGCCTTTAGTCGCTTATCCTCCTCGCGGCCAGCTTCTCAAGCACGAGGGCTAGAGCTTGGGTTCCCTTCTCTCCGAGTCCCTCGGCCTCGAGGTTCTTTAGGAGCTCGTAGACCATGCTTGCGCCGAGGAGGGGGAGGTCTAGGTTCTCTCCAAGCTCCCGGGCAATCCTCAGGTCCTTCCGGAAGTGCGCCGCCTTAAACCCAGGTTCGAAGTCTCTCTTAACAATCTTTGGGCCGAGGTTTATAAGCTGCCAGCTTGAGGCCGCTCCACCGCTCAGCACATCTATCACCTTCATGGGGTCTAGTCCGTTTGCTGAGGCGAGGAGGAGGGCTTCCGAGACTCCTAGAAGCGCTCCAGCTATAGCGACCTGGTTACATATCTTCGTGGCTTGGCCTGCTCCATGGCCTCCCATGTAGGTTATCTTTTTACCGAGAACCTCGAGCACAGGTTTAACCTTCTCGAAGACCTCACGTTTCCCTCCAACCATTATTGTAAGTGTTCCTTGCTCGGCTCCTATTGTGCCACCTGACACTGGGGCGTCAAGCATCTCTACACCCTTCTCAGCAAGCCTCTCAGCAAATCTACGTGTAGCAATCGGAGATATTGTCGACATATCCATCGCTATTAGGCCTGGGTGGGCGCCCTCTATCACGCCTTTCTCGCCGAAGAGAACCTTCTCGACGTCGGGAGAGTCTGGAACCATTGTTATCACGAGGTCAACTCTCTCAGCTACCTCTCTGGGAGACCATGCGGGCTTAGCGCCCTCGGAGGCAAGCTCATCCACTGGAGGCCTACTCCTGTTATGGACTGTTAGGTCATAGCCTGCCTTCAGAAGCCTGCGCGCCATAGGCTTACCCATTAAACCTAAACCTATGAAACCTACACGCATAACGATAACACCGTCTATGAAGAAGGGTTAACGTGCTTTTATAGCTGACCCATCTAAGTTGATGGTTAAATAGGGGATGGAGGGAGAGAGGGCTGCGATGAAGATTCCCGACACCATCAACACCTACTGCCCCCGCTGTAGAAAGTATACTGAGCATAAGGTTGTTCTATACAAGAAGGGTAAGGATAGGGCTTTGGCTATAGGTGCTCGGAGACATGAGAGGGAGCTCCATGGATACGGCGGCCAGAAGTATCCTCTTCAACGCAAGAAGGCTAAGACAACTCAGAAGCAGACGATTAAACTCATCTGTAAGGAATGCGGCTACACCATCCACAAGAAGGGTGTAAGGCTCAGGAAGCTTGAGATCACCCGGTAGAGATTTCTCGGAGCTTTGCCTCAAGTATCTCGAGACCCTTCTCAAGCAGTTCCTCCTCTATGTTGAGGGGTGGGGTGAGGATTATTGTCTGCCTACTCCTCCTAGTTATCAAGCCTACCCTGAAGCATTCCTCCACGACCGTCTGAGCAAGCTTGGGGGCAGGCCTCTTAGACTCCTCGTCCTCTACAAGCTCTATTCCTAGTAGAAGCCCCTTTCCCCTCACCTCGCCGACGGTCTCAAGCTCATCAGCCAAGTCTCCAAGTCTTCTCACAAGTCTTCTGCCAAGTCTCTCAGCACGCTCAATCAACCCCTCCTCCCGTATCGTTTCAAGGGTTGCGAGTGCGGCGGCGATGGAGATTTGAAGCCCCTCTGAGCCTGACTCCCATTGACCTGGCTCGAGGTCTAGCAGCTCCTCACGTGCTAGGAAGACTCCGAGAGGTAGGCCTGAGGCCAGGGATGAGCCGAGGCAGAGGCCGTCAACCTCAGCGTCCCAATGCTTTATGGCAAGCCATCTGCCTGCTGCTCCAAGAGGAATACTGGTCTCATCGGCGACTACGTGCACACCTCTCCTCCTAAGCATCGGTAGAAGCCTCTCATAGTAGCCTTGAGGCGGGGTCACGACCCCTGACTCAACCTCGATTGACTCGAAGAGCGCTAAAGCCAGCTCCTCGGGAGAGGCAACATGCTCCAAGAGGTGCCCCTCCAAGTAGTTTACGCACCGTAGACCGCATCGGCTTGGGTCTAGGCCTAGTGGGCACCGGTAGCAGTAGGGGTAGGGGGCGTGAACAGTATTCACCGCTGAGAGGCCACGCCTCCTCCCAGCAGAGTCCGACGAGACGGGTAGGGCTCCCTGCGTGGTGCCGTGGAACCCGCCGAGAAAGCCTAGGACTAGGGGTTTAAGGGTATGTAGTCTCAGCGCTCTAAGAGCCGCTTCAACGGCTTCGGAGCCGCTGGTTAAGAGGATTGCCCGCGAGGAGCCTCTGATAGGCGCTATCTTGGAGAGCTGCTCGACGAGGTCTAGAGCCTGCTCGCTGTAGGCCGCCTTCAGCGGGTAGGAGAGGAGCTGGGAGACCTGCCTCCTAACTGCTTCAAGAACCTTTGGAGGATTTCCCCCGAGGGGTAGAAGGCCGTGGCCTGCCGTGAAGTCGATGTAGAGGTTGGAGTCAAGGTCTTCGACAACCGCTCCCTCAACCCTCTTAACCGCAAGAGGATACGGCCTCCAGTAGGAGCGCGCCATTAGAGCCGAGTCCCGTGATATTAGATTGCCGGCTCTTCCCTTCGACGGCGGCCTAAGTATCCTCGGCACATCCTTCTTAGACATGGGGGAGCATTCACCTCTCTATCAGAATCTCCATGAAGCTTACGTAGCGTTTCCTCTCACCGTCAAAGGTCAGCGTATCGCTTCCAATGTTTATCTCCCTTATCTTGAGGTTGGAGTAGAAGCTTCTCCTTAGAAGCATCACGGTGTCGACGCAGCGTTTTATACTCCTCCCCCTCGCTCTCAGAAGTATCTCCCTCTCCCCTCTATTGAATAGTGTAATACATGCCGTAACATAGCGCATGACCTGCTTCCTTCCAACGATTACCATCGGGGGACTCATCGCAGCGCGGAACCCGTGAGACTGAGCTGAGGGAAAGATAAAATCGTTACCCCCATGCTAGGAAAAGAGTCAAAGCTGAAGCGGATAGAAACGCTGCCGCCAAGGCTGCTAGAAAGAGGCGGAGAGACTTGAAGGTCTTCTCAGATGCCTCTGATAGAAAGTCATCGGACATGACTCTGACTTGGGGGAAGAGGAGTTTGACGCGTTTAACCTCCATAGGCTTCAGAGACCTCAAAGCCTTAGAGATTGCTTCACGTGAATACTTGGCTAAGACCTCGGAGGGGATGACTTCTCCGAGAGGGTGGTAGCCTCTTCCACCGAGCTTCACTCCATTAACTAGGTGGGTGTCGGTTGTCAAGACCTCGGCCTCTGAGACCCCCAGAGACCTCGCCTCCTCCAAGACCCTTGACCTAACCTCGGGTAAGGCATTGTTACCGTCCAAGACTATGAGCGCCGTGAGCCTGCCGCCTAGATCGAAGACGAGGGCTGAGACCCCTAGAGGCCCTATCCCCTCCTCGAGCCCGAAGCCTTCAACCTCGCTCCAACCATATCCTACCCTGATTCCGTCGAGGGGTTCCGGGTCTAGGGTTGAGGCAATATGGATGAGCCTTGAGAGCTGGTTCAGCTGCTCTCCTCCAAGCTCCTTAATATTGTCGGAGAAACTGTTATGCGCATCCACGGGAATCAGGTTATCTGAGGATACGCCGTTGTAGATTTCTGGAGGTATATCCTCCATCCCCTTTGGGTGAAGCGTGAGGAGTAGTAGTTTAGCCGAGCCTATGGGGAGAAGCAGAGCCTTAGCATCTCTATAGGATAGCTGCTGAGGGGTTCCTCCAAGGGAGTTGAAGCCGCCGCTGCTCTCAGCAGCCTCCACAATCTTCTCAGCGATACGCTCACAATCCTTGGAGGAGATAATGTTCTTGGTGTGGTTTGAGAGTCCTCTGATGATTACGGTTGAGACCCCTTTCTCCCGAAGCTTCTCAGCTATTAGGTAGGGGAGGCCGCTGCTCCCGAAGTCTCTGAAGGGGCCTGGATGGAAGTCTGGGATTATTAGGGCGAGCGTGGGCTTCAGGCTGCCTGGTTCACGGAAGAGGAAGACGTCAACCCTTATCTCATCCACGTCTGTAAGGGACTCGGCTAGCTCTTCAAGCCACTCCTTGATTCCGTCGAGGAAGATTGCCAGCATCCCTGAGAGGAGGAGAAGAGGCTTAAGCCTCCTGATAACGTAGAACTTGTTGAGCAGAGTCGTCGAGATTAAGGCCGAGGCCGCTCCCACAGCGTAGCCCACAGCCAAGCCGAGGCCGAGAAGAGGATTAAGAGAAAGAATAGCGATAGGAGCCGCCTCGAGAAGAATCACCCCTATAGAGAAGCCGAGGCCACTCCACGTCCTCTTGCCTGAGAGGACACGTGTAATGGAGACCCGTAGAGCGGCTGCCAAGGCTGCGAAGGCGGAGAGGAGTGCTTCGGAGAAGGGTGAGGGAAGTGGAAGTGAGAGCAGGCCGCCTACCAAGAGTATTAGGAGGTCTAGGAAGAGCATCCCGTTAAGTCTTCGGAAGTTGAGGAGACCCACCCTAAGCCTACCAACCCAATTGTTGAGAGCTATGAGGAGGAAGAGGCAGGAGGCCGCAAGAGGCAGTGTGAGGAGGTTTCTGGAGAGATGGGTGAAGAGTGCTGCTGAGAGAAGCGCTGAGGCCGCCGCGGGGAGGGTTAGGCTCCCCCCTAGAGGGACTCCCTGGACATAACGGTAGAGAGACGCCAGCCTCGATGTGCTGCTAGGTTTCCCCAAGACGCTCCAGGCTTCGGAGGAGTAAGCAGATTTATAAGGGTAACCCGCTTAACCCAACTCGGATTAGGAAACCTAATAACGCTTCTGGAAGCCTTCTATGTGGGGTTGTCTGGGATAAGGGTTCTAGGGGTTGGGGCGGAGGTCAACGGGTTTAGGCTCTGGTTCGACTGTCATGGAGGGGGTGGAGGGCTGACACTCGTCTCCCACGCCCACTCCGACCACCTCCCAGCAGCCCGCTCAGAAGCCCTCGCAACCCCTGAAACAGTCAGCATCCTCAAAGCCATCGGCAGGAGATTTAGGGGGAGAATACTGGGCTTCGGCGAGAAAGCAGAGATAGGTGAGGCAACGGTCTCAGCTGAGCCTTCGGGCCACGTCCTCGGCTCAAGCCAATTTATAGTAGAGGCCGATGGAGAGAGACTGGTCTACACAGGGGACCTGAACACCTATGACAGTATTCTTCTGAAGGCTGCCAAGCCTCTTGAAGCGGATAAGCTCATAATCGAGTCGACCTACGGGCTTCCCAGCTACGTGTTCCCTGAGAGGGAGGAGCTATACTCCCAGATAGTTAGATGGATTCTTAGGTGTATTAGGGAGGGCGAGGTCCCGGCTTTCAAGGTTTACGCACTTGGGAAGGCTCAGGAGATAATAGGCCTCGTCAACGCCTATCTCGACATCCCGGCGGTCGTTGGATGGAATGTGGCTAGGATAAGTGAGAAGCACCTGAAGCATGGGGTTAGGCTGAGGTATCTACCGCTTCACAGCGAGGAGGGGGTTGAAGCCTTCACACAGGGCGAATGCGTCTATATCTCAAGCAGGAGGCTGAACCCGCCGAGCAAGAGGAGGATTAGATGGGCTGTGGCGACAGGGTGGGCTCTCCGCTACAGGTATCCAGAATATGATGCAGCCTTTCCGCTAAGCGGCCACACCGACTACCCCGGGCTCCTCAGCTACGTCGAGGAGAGTAGGCCTAAGAGGGTTTACGTTGTTCATGGGTACTCTGAGGTCTTTGCGAGGAGGTTGAGGAGGATGGGGTGGAGGGCGATAAGCCTGAGAGAGGGACAGGAGCTCCTCTAGAGCGGAAGAATTAAGAGGCGGCCTAAACCAGTTCTAGAAGGTGAAGCTAGGTGAGTAGGAGGAGGCGTAGAGAGGCTCCGATGCCTGCGAGCGCCGCAGGGCTTCTAAGATTCTTTGAGGAGGAGTCCAAGGGGATAAAGGTTAGACCCGAGATGGTTATGATTCTTGCAGGCATAATCGTAGCCCTCACCGTCTTGGCCAACAAGTTCCTAATCTAGGTGGCAACCTCCTCCAAGGTTCTCTGCCCTATCCCCGTAAGCCTCCATAGAACCCTCCCACCAACCCTCCTCTTCTCAACTATTCCCTCAGCAGCCATGTTACGGAGATGCCTCCGGATAGTTGACTGGCTTAGACCGATGTTCGAGGCGAGACGCTGAGTCGTTAAAGCACTCTGAGAGAGGAGGAAGATAATCCTTGAACGTGTTAGGAGACCCTGCCTCACATTCTTTATCCTCCTCAGGTAGGCTCTCGGACTAATCTCAGGCATTATGTTAATTTAGAAGCCATTCTAAGAGATAATATTGACTCTGCTGTGAACGCCTCTACTGGTGATAGGTGGCTTGACGAGCTTCTAGGCGGAGGGTTCCCGAAGGGGTTCACAGTCCTCTACGGCGGAGAAGGCTCAGGCAGAACAACCCTACTTTTACAAGTATCCGCGGTCACAATCAAAAACGGGGGAAAGGCAGCATACATAGACGTTGGGGAAAGACTTGAAGAGAAGAGGGCTGGAGAGATTCTCGAAGCATGGGATGCCGAGAGAAGCAGGTTTAAGCTCCTAAAGGCGGCTGACACCCATAAAACCTTCATCCTCTTACGCTGGATTAGAATGGACTCACAGATCTCACTAATAGTTCTCGACAACCTGGTGGAGGATAGATGGGTTGAGAGTATTGTTGAGGCGGTACGCATGTTCGGCATCCCCGTGATAGGCGTCTTCGACGAAGCCTCCTCAGAAATCACGATACCTATAGGTGAAAAAATCGAGAACATTCTACCCTATCCTATGTCAACCACTCTTAGAGGAAGAGGGCTCGTAGACATGGAGCTTAGGTTGAAGAATGTTAGGGAAGAAACAGGCGGTAAAATCGATGGCATAGCGATTTACGGGGAATGCTTCACGCCCTATAGGTTTGGTGAGAAGGGGTTAATCTCTCTTACTCCACCTAAGCCTCTGAAAGAACTCGGCAACTATGGAGCTAAACTTTTCAGATGAATCCTTCTAAGCTCATCTGCCTACCTTCACCTTTCTCCGACGACTTTCCAAAGATTGAGCGAACATTCTCCAAAGTTACCTCAATATGCTCTCTGAGATAATCGTCGTGAACATGCTTTGATAGAACTTGGTCTGTTAGCTGGACGTATTTCTCGATCGCTCCGCGGAAAACTGTCTGCGCCACCTCGCCTCCGCAGTTCCAGCACCTCCCACCGAGAGGCAGCCTCCTATAGCTTGCTCCACAGCGCTTACACTTAAACTTCTGGACGAAGAAGGCCTTAGCATTACCTAGAATGTCTGGGAGGATATGAGTCTCAGTTATCCTCTCAGCCACCATAGACGTGTCGACTGAGACGAGCTTCTCAGCAATCCTGAGCTGACCCATAATCTTCTCCAACATCGTTCCATACCGCTTGTAAGATGACTCTGAGACATGGAAGACTAGGCTTCTCTGTGGATGGGTATAGGAGATTCCTCCATAGGCTTCAGCCTTACCTAGGGTAGACTTTATCGTCGGGATGAGTTGAGCGACCCTCGACACATGTTCCCCTCTCTGAGCAGCCCTATACACCTCTAAGGGTATCCGAGAGCATGTGTCAAGATTATGCGCCTGCTCATCCACCTCCTCAGGATAAACTATGGTCGTTATGAGAAGAGGTGAATCCATCTTGCCTCCAACCTTGCCAGGCAGATAGAGGCGTGAAAAATTAATCAATGGGTCAAGTAGCAGCATGATGCTGTCCTCGTCTCCATCGCAGTCTCTACGCTTCGCCGCGTGAAAGAGTGGATGAGCAAAACACAGCAACCCGTCAACTATTCCAATAACACGTGCAACTACAGCTGCATAGGTATGTGGTGAGAGAGCTGCTACAAGTTTCCCAACAACATCCTCAGGTTTCTCCATTCTATAGAATGGCTTCATGCCTGCGAGTTTTACGAGTATGTCGTCGATGAATTTTGATACCTTCAGCAGATGCTGAGCAGCGTTTCTTGAGATAATTATATCCTGTATTCTTAGTTCGAGGATTTGGTCTGGTGAGACCAGCGGCTTTCCATAAATGTCGTGAGTGTATCCGAGTTCTCTGAGCTTCTCAACCGATGTGCCAATCTGTCTAGGTGTGAAGTGGGTTAGAGGCGCATTCGTTGAGTCGAACCTGATTGTTCCATCCTTATAGACGTAGAGACCGTATTTCGCTCTAAGTATTCCTTTCTCAATCTGCTCTGGAACTCTGGGTGTGTTGCTTAGACCCTTAACCCCCTTAATTCTTGAGGGGAGGGATTCGCCGATGCTTCTCGCAGCTCTATAAAGCTCCTCACCAATATTCACTATTGTTTTCGAGTGGTAAACGACTTCACCTCCACATTTACCGCATACAGCGTTCTCATTATAGCTGTTCTCAGCTCCACATGACCTACATACACCGATTATCTCTGTTGGAACTCTGCATTCTGGGCAGATGTGTTTCCAGGTCTTTGCCCCACAGCTTGGACATCTACGGAGAACAAGCTCAACCACCGGCTTCTCATTGTTGTTCGCTGCGGTTACTAGGTCTCTTAGGCTTCCACCGCTTCCTCCAACTGGGAACAATAGGTTTACTGGGGGGCTCATCTCCCTTTGAGCAGCCTTCTCAGGTCTTCCCATTCTAGCCCCGATAAATGAGCCAGCCCTATCTCTCTGAGGAATTCCAGAAATCCTCTCAACGGCGTCTATGGAATCTTCCCCGACGAGACGTAGGTTGCTGAACGGTCTTAGAAGGGCTATCAGAGACTTAAGCCAGGTAAAAGGTAAAACTATTCTCCCCCTAGAAACCCTATGCTCAATCAAGAGATGTGTAAGGATTTCCTTGGCTTGATGTGAGAGGGGTAGGAGCGCTGCTTCATCTTCGTGGGAGAGGTTTTTGAGACTCTCCCTAAGCCAGCTTCGAAGCCTCTCGAGCTCTTCTGGGGGAACGTTACGCCAGAAGGGTAGATATCTTGGATGGATTGGTACGCCGAGCTTCACACTTATCTTGACAGCCTCCTCGATGGCTGGAATATTGTTTAATGGGTCTTCGATGAATCTCTCATAGGGTTTCACATCTTCCCTCTTCTCCGCAAGTTTGAGTCTAAGTTCCTCAGCCCACCATTCCTCGCAGTATCCAGGGGGCTTGAACTCGACATTATTTTCTATTAGGTCTCCAAGTGAGATTAGTATGTCTCCAAGGAAGAGTATCTTCTCTATCTTGTCATGTGCTTCTTTGAGTTTCTGCGGCGTGTCGAGTCTCAGGACGCTTCCATCTCTAAGCAGGACTATTGGAGGCTCTATCGTATCGACTGGTAGGACTACCCCTCCCTTCCCAGGATAGTCTAGTTTAAGCTGTGTTCCCGCAACTATGTAGCCCTGTAGGACCTCAAGCGTTGCTGGGTGGAGACCTACAGCCGCCATTCCTGTGGAGAAGGAGCGGCCATACCTTATTCTAAGTCCTCCAAATCTATCTGGTAGCGAGAGTATCGGCCTCCCGCCCACGACCTCCTCGAAGGAGCTTGGTTCACTCCTTCCCTCACCGTTCTTCGTCATCTCGACAACCTCATGTATCCACTCCCATCCCTCTAGGCCGAGTTCTTGGACGAGTTTCAGAACCTTCTTCGCCCTGCCAGCGATTCCATCATTCACAACCCTCAGCGCCCCTCCTCTGAGATAGTTTGTCTCAATTCTGGGTAGATTCCGGAAGGATGGTGTGAGGATTCTGTCAGTCGCTATCCCCGTAACCTCTACTGGAAGATTCTCTAAAACAAATCTCAGCACGTTGTCGGGTACATTGTATTGGAATCTCATAACTCTCCTCTTATAGGTTCTAATCTCTTCGAGGAATCTTAGAATCTCTTCCTGGGTCGGCTTATACCTGTCTAAGCCCATAATCTTCCTAACGTGATCGGCTAAGACTACTACCGAGGCAAGCTCCGTTCCACCAGCAGACCTAATCGGGCCGGCGAAGTAAACTGCCAGATACCTGCTTCCATCAGGGTTTCTCTTTACCTTAACATCCACTATCCCCTCGGTTGGGGCTGCGGTTATACATGGAGGTGTTAGAACCGCGAGGGAAGTCCTAATGACTTGGAGCATCAGCCTCTCGTCCTCAACTCTTCCACGGTACTCTGAGACTATGTCTTCAGCCAGCTTGAAGGCGAGTTTTTCGGGAGAGATTTTCCAGAAGCGCTCCCTAATTTTCTTGGCCACGCCTTTTGGCCCTACTAGGAGTTCCACCCTCTCGGCTAAGTCTCTCGCAAACATTACCTCGACCCTCGTCGTCGGAGAAGCTATCCGTCTACGGGCTTCAGCGGCAACCCTATACTCTCTCTCAACCTCGCTCTGAATAGACTTATAGTATTCTTGGAACTCGGAGGGGATTTCGCCAGCCATTCCGCCGAGAGTATTCTTGTGAAGTCTTACTAAATAAGGGTGAGACCGCTAGAGAGCCTCTAAAACCCGTTTAACCGCCTCTCCCACACTGATACCTGAAATCTCAACATGCTTTATTCCGAGTTCTTCGAGCGCCGAGAGAGCATTTGGGCCGAATGCTCCCGCAACAGCGACCTCAACCTTCTCATCCACTAGTTTCTGAACCGCCCGTATTCCTGCTCCGCCTGGCTGGGTGGCGCCTGGATTCTCCACAACGCGGACAGCCTTGGCCTCCCCATCTTCCACATCAACTATTATGAAGTATCTTGCTCTACCGAGTCTCACGCTAATCTTCGAGTCAAGCCCGTTACCGCTTTCAGACGCAAAGGCAATCCTAACCATTGCATCTTTCCTCGCTTATTCGACTTTATTTAGATTGTGGTTTGATGATTATAGGCTTATAGGGTTCAGGCTTCCGCGGCCTATGCTGCATGAACCAGCTGCCCCAGTCTTGGATTATTTCATGGATTTTTTCAGCGGCTTGGAGGAGGGCTTTGGAGGCGGGGGAGTCTGGGAACTCTTTGACCAGAGGCTTCATCAGAGCCATGCTTCTCGGCACAACCTCGTCGTAGGGAACTCTACCGATAATCTCGATTCCATGTTTCTCCGCATACTCTTCTATGACGTTAAGATACTCTGGATAGAGGTCGTACTTGTTTATCACGAGAACCGAGGGCTGCATGAAGTGCCTCACGAGTGTGTGGATTCTCTTTAGGTCGCTGAAGCTCGCTGGAGTAGGCTCCGCTACGAGGACTGCTAGATTCGCTCCCGCTAAGCTCGCTATCACCTGGCATCCTATACCTGCGGCTGAGTCTATGACTATCACCGAGTCCTCTGAAGCCATCTCCTTTGCAATAGTCTTCTCCTCGGTCACGAGTTTGCCCGTGTTAGGTCTCCCAGGCCTAAGCCTCGCAGAAACCAGTGGGAAACCATACTCGGTGTCGGCTACACGTAGCTCACCTGAATCCGCTGCGAACCTCTTAATCGCTCCTCCAACAGGGCAGACTAGGCTACATGTTAGACAACCTTCACATAGGAGAGAGATTACCTTATACCTTCCATCTGGGGTCTTCTCTATGGCTGAGTATGGGCAGATGTTGAAGCATTCACCGCATCCAATACATTTCTCAGGGTCTATTTCCGCGATTCTGCCCTCGCTGTAGGCCCTACGCTTCTTCCATTCTTCAACCCCTAGAACTAAGTGGAGGTTTGGAGCATCTGCGTCAGCGTCAACCGCTATAACTCTGAGGCCTCTCTCTTTCAGGAAGAGAGCTATCGTTGAGGCAACAGTAGATTTTCCGACACCTCCCTTCCCGCTTGCAACGACAAGTTCAAGCATCTTTATATCGCCTCCTCCACGAGCTTCGAGAGGTTTAGGAAGATTTTTGAGACATCTGACTCGGGGTTTGAGAGAACTATTGGGGAGCCATGTACATAGGATTCGATGAGCTCTCTTGAGTAGGGGATGCGGGCAACTATCTTTGAGCCTCTCCTCCTAACGACTTCCTCATGTCTATGCTCAGGCCCTATCCCAGCCTTGTTCATTACGACCCATGTCTCGACACCGAACTCTTCAGCTACGTCCAGTATCATTTCAAGGTCATGTAGCCCTAGTGGAGTAGGCTCCGTCACGGCGAGCATCAGTTTTGAACCATAAAGGGCTGAGGAGACAGTGTTACTCGACCCAGCCGAGGTATCGATTAGATATAGGTCTCCAGGGATTTTCAGGGCATGCTTCTTAGCCGCCAGCACGGCTGGGGGAACATGCTCCTCCCCCTCTCTCAGCATAGCTGTTACCAGCGTAAACCTTACTCCATCAATATTTACTGGCGTCTCATAGATGTATCCTATGGTCCTTTTTCCCTCGAGGATCGCCTTGGCTGGGCAGGCGAGGTAGCAGCTTTTACATCCGCTGCAGAGTCGGGGGATTAGGAAGGGGAGTTTCTCAGGTGAGAGGAGTATTGCCCCTGTGTCGCATACCTTTGCGCATACTCCGCATTTGATACACTTCGAGTATTCTATGAAGGGGAGCATTATGTTTACTGGGTTCTCGTTTCTTAGGTTTACTCCTAGGAGTATGTGGTCGTTGGGAGCCTCCGCGTCAAGGTCTGCCAAGACTAGCCGCCTATCCTTGGATAATGGTATGGCTAGATTCACGGCTACAACCGATTTACCTGTGCCTCCCTTACCCCCTGAAACAGCCACAATCTTCAAGACATTTCACCCAGCATCTTCCTGTATCTAGGGTCATGGATAACTAGGCGGTTAAGCTCAACATCGTTTAAGCCTCTCACCTTCTCCAACACCTCTCTCAAGATTCTCCCAACATCTTCAGGTAGCTTAGGCTTATCACATACATACTCCATACATTTTTTCTCTTCCCTTCTCCTAATGCATCCAGATTCTTCCAAGCTTTGGATAATGGGTTTAAGTTCCTCTATATAGAATCCATAGGGTTCGCAGTGATAGGTGAGGGAGGTAAGCCTTCTCCCAAGCCTCTCCTCAGCAGTCCATTCAGCTAGGAGAAGTATTCTGCTGACATGATAGGGGTGGCTGCATCCCAACTCAGATAGTAGATAGGATATTATCTCTCTGTGGAGGTTGCTCATTCTCTTGGATAAAGTAGTGTAGATGCCACTATTTTAGGGATATTTCACACATCTCCAACTTGGAGAATTATGTCTGCGACTCCTTACGCTTCATCCACTCCGCGACAACATCGTAGTTGAATATCTCTATAAGCATCTTCCTCCCCTCAGGCGTAACCCGTTCAGGAGTCCAAGGCGGATCCCAGACCAACTCGACCTCAACGTTTTTCGCCTCTGGAACCTTCTCCTTCACGGTTGCTTCTGCTATTGCTACAATCATTCCTGCGAGGGGACATCCGGGAGCCGTTAGAGTCATCTTGATATGGATGTCGCCTTCCTCGCTGACGTTTATCCCATATATTAGGCCGAGGTCGTATACGTTTACAGCTATCTCTGGGTCGTAGACTGTTTTGAGAACCTCTATTACCTTCTTCTTGAGTTCCTCGCGTTGGGCTTCAGTCAGCTTCACGGGATAGGGTTGAGAGAAGAACATGATAAACCTTTACCAGATATAATCTTGCTTGACTATTCAGCTATTAAGTCTGTTGTAGTGTTAGAGTCCGAGCATTGAGTAGTCTATCTGCTCTGAGAGCGGTTCCCTGATTACTACTCCCTCGCCAGGCCTTATCTCGAAGACGTATATCGATGAGTCCGCCTGACTCCACCTCATCTTTCTAACATAGATTGTCTTCAGAAGCTTTCCGTGGAAGCGTACAACTCCTAGAACAACGACGCCTGCGGATAGGAATTCCTCGAATCCGAATCTACTCAGCCTGTTCGACCCTGTAGGTATGTCGCATGTTAGGAGGGTTGTTGCTCCAAGCCTCTCCTCCATCATGTTAATTATCTCCCTCAAGTATTCTCGGATAATGAACTCGTCCTTAGCTCCTATTGCGAGAGCCGAGATGGGGTCCATAACGATTCTACTTATGCTTCTTCCGTGAGCTATCTTCTCAATTGCTTGGACGAATGCCTTGCTCTCCTTTCCGAATCTTCTTAGGTCTGATGTGAAGAGCCTGAACTCGAATGGATAGAATAATCCTTGGTCT
The DNA here is from genome assembly GCA_964440495.1 of uncultured Nitrososphaeria archaeon. Classification (GTDB taxonomy): domain Archaea; phylum Thermoproteota; class Nitrososphaeria_A; order Caldarchaeales; family Wolframiiraptoraceae; genus Benthortus. The sequence continues at coordinate 42,803 of CAYTSD010000007.1, forward strand.
ATGTATTCCCAGAAGTCCCATCCAAGTGAGAGGGCTCCTCTCAGAACTCCATCTATTCTCTCATCGAGTGAGACGTAGATGCATTGTTCCCCGTTCTTTAGTCCTTCTAGTAGGAATTGTAGGCTGAGTATTGTTTTACCTACTCCTGTCTCCCCTGTTATTAGGTAGGTTCTTCCCTTGATGAATCCTCCTCCAAGCATCTGGTCTAGTTTGGGTATCCCGCTTGACACTCTCTCCGATACATCGGTCAGGGTCATCGAGGTTAGAGGAGACGGCGTATAAAATTAATGTATCGGTCTATGGTTTGGATGTAGAGCTCTTCACAGCCTTAACCACGGAGCGGTATCTCTCATAATCCCTCTCAACAACCGTTCCGGTGACAACTATGTCTGCCCCCGCCTTAATAACCTCCTCGGCAGCCTCACCGCTTCTAATCCCTCCTCCAACGATTATAGGGATATCCACAGTCTTCGCGACACGCCTTATCGTCTGAGATGGAATATGTGTTCTAGCACCTGAACCCGCCTCCAAGTAGATGAACCTCATTCCAAGATACTGGGCTGCGAGGGCATAGCATGCCGCGACCTCTCCCTGATTCGGTGGAAGTGGTAGAACTCTTCCTATAGCTGCGACGGCTGTTTCTCCTCCGAAGACCAGATAACCCATGGGGATAGCCTCTAAGCCATACTGCTTGACGAGTATCGAGCCTTGAGCCTGCGCGCCGATTATGTAGTAGTGGTCGACAGAGTTTAGGAGACTCATAAACCATATTGCGTCAGCATATCTGCTAATCGCAGTTATATTATTTGGGAAGAGTATGATTGGTATGGAGACCTTCTCCTTTATTCTTTTGATGAATTCGTCGAGGAGGTTTTGGGAGAAGAATGTTGAGCCGCCTACCATTATTCCATCTGTTCCAGCCTCCTCGCTTCTAAACGCGATTTCTCCAGCTTTCTCTAATCCAACTTCCTCTGGGTCGAATAGGGTTAGGTGAACGTTTTCTCCCCTAGTTATCTTGTCTAGGAGATACCTCTCAACCTTCCCCAGCTTGATGCTCATCGATACCTACCTCGTTTCCCACGGATGCTTCCGCTTCACCTGATTTTAGTTCTCCTTCCACGGCCTCTGAAGATGACTCGGATGCTACTGCTTCTATGGGCTTCTTCGCCCCTGTGACGATGTCATAGAACTCCGAGTAGGCGTCTACAGCTGAGTAGGCTGGATACCACCTAACCTCAACGCTTACACCGCAGTTGCCGCATGAAACCTTGGCGTGGTCTGAGCCTTTTTCATGGTAGACTGTGACGGCCTCCTGATTGCAGAGGGGGCAGAGGAAGACTTTCGGAGGAGGCTTAATCACCCTTCTCCTAACTATTTTCCTACGCTTCCTACCCATTCCCTAATCCTCACACTCCAAGATTCACCAAGTTATCCATCTTTTTTAGGTTTGAGAGTTAAGAGATATAAGCTGTGGCTATTGAGGCCTGTTGGAGAAGAGATTGAAGGAGAGGGCCTTGATAGGGCTTATAACGATGGATATGAGGTTTGCCGCCAAGGTTAGGCAGGCGGCGTCGAGGCTTGGAGCCAAAGTGCTCCACGTCCCCTCAATCAAAGAGCTTCCACTCACAGTGAGGGTAGCCGTCGCAAAGAGAGGGGAGGATATTAGAGAACGTGGATGGAGGATACTGTATCTTGAGGATTATGGCTCGGTTGAGGAGCTTGTTGAGAGGGCTGTTGAGGCAGCTTTAGGTGTGGAGAGATACCGTGTAGCGGTTGTCGCGATAGACCCTGGGAAAACGATGGGCGCAGCCTACATCTTGGATGGAAGCGTTGTATATACACGGCGCTACGGGGTCTTGGAGAGCCTTGTAGATGATGTGGCTCATTTCTTGAGAACGCACCGTGGAGCGGAGAGGAAGTATATCCTGATAGGGGCGGCGAGTGATGTTGAGGTTGGGGCTAGGTTGGCTGAGAGGATTAGGAGAGCTGTATACGGCGAGGGGAACGTGGAGATACTTCTAGTAGATGAGACGAGCACGAGTAAAGGTCTTCTCCCGAGAGCGAGGGGGATGAGCAGAGACGAGTACTCAGCACTCCTACTCCTAGTCAGAAATATCCTCAAACTGGAGTGAGAGGAGTTGAGCGAGCTGAGGGTTGAGGCGGGTAAGACGGTGGTTGTTAAAGGCCCTGCCTCAATAGCTCTAGTTGAGGGTAGAGCGAATATCCTCGGCTACCCCATGAACCCTAAGAGACCTGTGGTTGTGAAGAGCTGGAGAGCGAGGCCAGTCTACGTTGAGGAGGACTCCTTGTTCAAGTATACCTGCGGAGAGGGGGGTGGAGTAGAGGTCGTCGACGGCGACACCGTGCCACCTGAATGGAGAGAAGCGGTCTCCGAGATAACGCAACTCGGCAAAGTAACTGTAAGTGTTTACGGCTCGATAGACTCGGGTAAGACAAGTCTCGCAACCTTGGCGGCGAACTACTTGGCGGCCGGCTCCGAGGCGGCTTACCTAGACTTGGACATAGGTCAGTCAAGCGTCTGTCCCCCGACGACGATAGGGTATGTTTACCTGAGGAGACCTGTTCCAGAGATATCTGCGCTGAGAGCTGAGGAGGGGGAGGCTGTCGGCTACACCTCACCCGCCCCGCTGGTGGCAAGACATGTTGAGGCCTGTCGGAGACTCTTGGAGAGGATGCGTGAGAGAAGGGGGGAGGTCTCGGCTGTAGCGGACCTCGATGGATGGGTTTCAGGGGGAGCGGCTGTAAGCCATAAACTCATGCTCATGGAGACGGTTAAGCCGACTCATATCCTCTCGATAGGTGAGGTTCCCAGCGAGGTGAGGAGATTCTCTGAGGAGAACGGCGTCGAGCTAAAGGAGCTTCCACAGCCTCCGATAGTTAGGAGGAGGGAGCCTGAGGCACGTAAAAGGCTTAGGGAGATGAGTTATGGGAGGTTCTTGAGGAAATCCGCTGTAAGAAGACTTCAGGCGAGCTGGGTTGAGCTTGAAAGCATAGGGGGAGAGAGGAGGCCGAGAACAGTCTTCGAGAAGGCTGTGGGGCTCGCATCCTCCTATCTTGAGGAGCAGGGACTGATAGCTGATGCTGAGGGGCCGAAGCTTCTTGAGGAGCTGGCGCGTAAGAGGGTTGGGATACTCTCCTACGTCTACGGCCTCGACGGCAGGTTTAGGGCGATAGGCCTCCTAATGGCTCTCAACCTCCAGAAGAACTACCTCAAGATTTACACACCCTTCCAAGAGCAGATTAAGAGACTGGTTGTGGGCTCGATAGTTCTCTCAGCCTCAGGTGAGGAACTCTACTCCACCCCGCCGTAGGTTATCCATTATTGACTTAGCTCCGGCTCCAATACTCTAAGCCTTCTTACAACCCCGCGCATTAGGAGGGCGCGCGCGTTGCCTGGTGGGAGGGAGGCTATATCCCCGCTCTTGAAGGGGCCGTAGGTCTTCAGGTCCTCGCCTACTATCTGTGGGAAGTCTGTGAGGAAGCAGACGAGCTCGTAGCCTGCCTCTATGGGTTTCCAGTCCTTGTAGGCTATGACTTGGGTAAGCGTTCTCACCCTCTCCCTGTGGTCTGTTAGAAGTCTTCGGAGGTCTGAGTAGAGGGTGTGCTCAAACCCGTAGAGGTTCTCTGGAACCTCTCCACGCATGGCCGCCCTCACAATCTTCTCCGTCCTAAGCTCGAATAACCTCTCAGCAAGCTGTATAACGGCTCTAAGCTCAGCCTCCCTAAGCCCGGCAGTTAGAGAATGCTTGTCCGAGACCTTGAGATACGCCTTAGCCCTCGCAACATACTCTCTGAGAAGCTTCTCAAGCTTCTCGGGAAGCTCTGCCAGCTCCCTGCTCTCCCTCTCAGCCCTCCAGAGACCGATTAGCAGTTCATAGACCTCGGAGCCCTCGCCAGACATCCTCATGAGCTATGGGCTTAGCCGAATATAAGTCAAGGGAGCGCCGCAGCTCCTCTGGCCAAGAGATAGACCGCCGCGGCCAGCGGAAGCCTCACCGTCTCAGCCTTGTAGGGGCCGTACTCTCCCTCCCCCAGCCTGAATCTAGGGGCTTTTATCACGTAGATTTCGGCTTCTCTGTCGGTTGGGAGCGCTAGGGCTTGGGTGAAGGGGTCGAAGTCGTCGAGAGTGTTAGGGTTGAAGGTTCTCGCTAGGAGGCCTGTCTTCCCGTGTAGGGAGTTGCCGAGCCTGAGAAGCCTATGGATATCCGTGGTTACGACGGCGTCGATGTGGGCTGCCGAGAGCTCTACCGCCGCCTTGACTAGGAGAGCCCTCGAAGACCTGCTTAGCACGCTCCATCCAGGCTTCTCCCCCCATGCCTCGGCAAGCCTCCGAAGCTCCTCACCGAGCCTCAGAGCCCTCCTATCTCCCGTAAGCCTGTAGAGCTCCCCGCCGTCTGCGCGGGCCGCAAGCTGGAGCGCCGCCCGGGCAACCCTCCCCCTCCACCCCGGGTCACCTATATCGGGTGCAAGCTCCGGGTCAACCCTCCTACCATCTAGGCCGAGGGCCCTCAGCTCAAGCCCCGCACCCGTCAGATAGTCCACAATCTCCTTGCGTTCGGCTTGGCCTAGGTCTAAGACCTGCTCGTCGTGGACGACTAGGTGGAAGCCCCTGTTACCTGAGAAGGCCATGCGGAGCTTCCGGAACCCTAGGTCGCCTTCAAGGAAGTCTAGGAGCTTTCGCGCCTCTTCACGGGCGGCCTCCAAGCATTCGCCGCAGACCCATTCAACCTTACGGAGCTGGCCGCCGCATCTTGGGCAGGTCTCGGCGTCGAGGGGGAAGGCCTCCCTACATTTTGGACAGACCTTGAAGTCGTGTCTCTTTCCGCAGGGGGTGTCGAGGTGGTCGGCGTCGATGTCGAAGATTAGCTCGGCTCCAAGCCACTCCTTCTCCTCCATAGGCGCCTTGGGATAGCGGTAGAAGGCGGCGGAGTAGTGGAGGTGGAGCGGCGTAACCCTCCTAACGGTCTCCCAGAGCTCTCTAGGGGAGCCGAAGGCCAGGTGCCTGACCATGAGCTTCCCGCTGAAGGTGAAGTAGCCGAACTCCCTCTCCTGGATGCGGTCGGGGAGATAGAGAACCCTATAGTTCTCCCGGTAGAACTCTCTAAAAGCCTTCTCGACGAACACTGCCTCAGCCGAGGAGAGGAAGCTCATATCCTCAGGCCTAACCCTTCTCCAAGGAGGAATAAACAGTGTACCCTATTATTAGGAGGAATACTGCTAGGGCGAGCCAGAAGAGGCTTCCATAAAGCAGGTCTATGAAGCCTTCCACGCTCATCTCAACACCCCCTCCCCCAGAGGCTTAATTAAAGTCTTGCCATTTTCAGCCACCCCTCCCAGAACAAAAATAGGAGGCCGCAGCCTAAGGATAGGAGGGTTGAAGAAGCCTTGACCATACCTATAGGGATGGTCTCAAGCGGGGCGAGTGAGTCGCGGGCCACGGTAATCCTCTACGAAGGAATGGAGAAGATTGTACAGAATGAGAGCCTCATCATAATAAGGAACAAGAATGGAGGAGATGTGCTAGCGGTATGTAGGGGAGGGAAGGGGGTAAACGATAACATTAGGGCGGCGGGATACACCCCTGGAGTAGCCTACGCTAAGACGGGTAGAACACCCAGCAGCGTCAAGGAATACTATCTCTATAACCTAGAGGTGATAGGAGTGGTGGAGGGAGACAGTCTACAGCAGAATAAGCTGATAATCGCTCCAACATCAATTGTTGAGATGTTCACGGAGGAGGATAATCCCATGAAGTATCTAGGAGACACTGGGCTAACCCTCGGACACTATTGGGGGAAGCCTGGATGGAAGGTTCCAGTCCTCAAACAATACATAAACTATCACGTCGGAGTGTTTGGGGTAACAGGTTCAGGGAAATCCTATCTAGCACGCTATGAGATAATCCCCCTCCTCCGCAGAGCTGGATACAGCGTAATAGTGATGGACTGGAAGGGAAGCGACTACGCACCCTACTACGACTCAGTCATGATGCTCGACCAGATCAAGGTGAACGACACGATAGTTGCGAGATACTTCAGCTCAATAACAAAGAACTTTGGATACTATGGGAGGGAGGAGAACCCTGTAGCGGCAGCCGTTGAGACAGCGCTAAGAAAAACAGACTGGAGGGGGAAACCACCTGAGGAAGCTAGAGAGACCGTCTACTTCAAAGCGAGAGCTATTCTGGAGAGTATGGCCAGCGGCATGAAGGCTGAAACCAAGCAGCTTTGGATAAGCAGGCTTGACTCATCCTTCGACGAATTAACGGAAGAAGAGTTCGAGAAGTTTCTCGGAACAGTTGAGCCATGGGACATCCTCGCAGAGGCAAAAGATAGAGGAATACTGGTCGTGGACATGAGTAAGGGTGAGAAAGACCAGAAATTAGCAGCATTCTACTCCATTGCAAGATACTTGAAGAGGCTTATGGAGAGGAAGCAGAGGCTTGACGTCGCCCTCGTTATAGATGAAGGCCCACAATACGCGCCTTGGCAGCCTCGCGGACTTGAGAGGGAGACAACGGATTTAATTATCGAGCTCTGCGCGCTTGGACGGAGCTATGGATTAGCGATAATTCTCCTCTCTCAGGGAATGGCTGGCGAGATAGGATTGAACTCGGCGGTTAGGAGGAATCTCAACACCCAGTTTATAGGCAGAATCCACCCACTGGACTTCGAGGAGGCTCAGAGGCTCGCGGCCTCATATTACATCTCACCCGAAACCTTCCTAACCCTCCCAGAAGGCCACTTCTACTTCCTCGGGAGAATGAACCCTTCCCCAACCCCACTACTCATAAGCTTCCAGATAAATGAAGAGGAAGAATCAGGTTCCGCCAGCAAGCAATAGCATTCCGCCGACGGCTCCGAGGTAGAAGGCGATCAACGCCCCCCAGCAGACATCGCGCTTCCCGCAAATCAGGAGGAAAGCCGCGGCGAGGATGGTAAGCGAGCTGAATGCGAGCAAGTAACATGCGATGGTGAAGTAGAATGACGATTGCTGGAAGAGGCTCCAAGAATTCAAGATCATTAAAACGCCGCTTATGATCGAGATCAAGACCGCGAGCCCTCTCTTCACGGATACGCCACCTTCCCAGCCACTCCATGTGAGGTTCTATATTGTCTTGAAGATGAGGGTTGATGTAAACATCAGATCAATGAGCGAGGCATCCTCCGAAATTTACAAGCATGACATAGTTTTTCGGCGGTTCTCAGAAGTCTCTATCTCAGCGTTAATGATCGCTTAATTGATGGACTGAGGCTGAGAGATTTTCCGAACTTATAGTTCGAGGAATCGATCGATGAACTTCCTATACCAGTTCTCATACTCCTCGGCGGTGATTATATG
>CAYTSD010000008.1:0-48390 GCA_964440495.1 uncultured Nitrososphaeria archaeon
CCTATATAAACTGCCTCTGAAGGCTTAATGCTAAGTAGGTTCAGGGCTCGTAAAAGAAGATCTGGGTAAGGTTTATGTCTTATAGACTCATCTAAACCGATAACAGCATCAAACATGTCTAAAAGGTTAAAATGCTTTAACATCTTTGTAATTCTTTCAGGACTATTAGATGAAGCAACAGCCGTCTTTACTCCTCTCCGTTTCAAAGCGACTAGAATTTCCTTCGCACAAGGCATGAGCTTCGATTCATGAGTCCATAAATCAGTAAATATTTTCTCTTTTAATTCTTCACATCTCTTTGCTTTATCCTCGTTTTTTAAAACTAGCATTGCTAGGTCTCTGGTGCTTTTTCCAAAGTGACGTTGAATAATGCTTAAGTCAATTTCATATTTTGCTGCTGCATTATCCTGAAGGAGTATGTTTAATGCCTTTGACCAAGCCTTTAAATGTGCCTGCTCCGTATCCACCAGAGTTCCATCTAGGTCGAATACGTATGCCTTAAGATTTAAAAACCAACCTATCTTAGACCAGCATTCCCGGATTGAGGACATTTTTAGGATCTAGGGCTTTCTTTAGTTTCTTTAGGAATTCAACATATTCTGGTCTAACATTAGGTATAAGGTTCTGTGTCCAAGCCCATCCCATCCAGTATGGTGAGGCTCCATAAGTCTTTATTGCGTGAGCTATCCATCCCTTCCATATCTCTCTCGCCTTTCTCCTTGTTTCAGGCTCATCTCTAAAGAAGAGAAAGGGGTAAAAGCCTACAGTAGGTCTCTGCTCACTCACATATGCGCCTAGACTTATCTTCATACCTTGTTGTTCAACATTATGAACTTTAAGGAAGTATTCTTCCGCCTCTTTAACAGCTATTGGAAGTTTATGTAGAGGTATTCTGTGACATGCATGAGCAGCGAATCCTCTCTCCTTCTCAGCGGAGACTAGTCTGAGAAACATATTTCTCCACCATTTATCAACCTTTTCTTCAGCATCTTCGGGAAAGTATCCACCTAACTCTTTTCCAATCGATCTTATGATTTCTTCTTTTCTTGATGCTAATCCTTCATCTACTTCTTCTATAACTACTCTAAAAGCACAGTCGGCATTCATTCCCCAAGAAGACTTGACAGATCTTCTACCCGGATTTATGTTAAGTGACTTAGGTATTGCCTTAACGTGAAGAACTTTTAGAACAAAATCTATTCCCTGTTTCCATGTATCGAATACTACGCCTATGTATCGCGTGATTCTCGGTAAACTTTCAATCTTCATTGTCGCTTCAGTTATCACGCCGAAAACACCCATAGATCCAAGGAATATTCCAGTGTAGTCTCCGCCGTTGCAGACCCTGGCAAATTTACCCGCGTTTGGAAGGACATCGGACCCGGTTCTAAGAACATCTCCCGTGGGTAAGACTACTTCTAAGGTGATGACTTGATTATATGTCCCTCCAGCCTCCGTTACTCCTTGAGATGACATGGATGCTAAAGCAAGAGACCCGCCTATGGTAGCGCCATAAGCACTTTCCGGACCCCAGAAAGGCACTCTATAACCATGTTTAGCTAACTCTTCGTTGAAATTCGACCAAATAGCACCAGCCTGAACAGTTACACTCATATTGCCTTCATCTATCTCCAAGATCTTGTTCATTCTAGTGGTGTCAAGTATTATCGAGTTTTCCATGAATGCTATTCCGCCTCCCCCGGCACTTGTGCCACCTCCTCTTGAGTATACTTTAAATTTCATCTCATTGGCAAGCTTAAGAATCTTTGAAACTTCCTTGGTGTCACCTGGCTTGACAACTGCAAGTGGAAGAACGCCTTCTTCAGGACTTGCATCACGGACATAAGCATATAGATCAACAGGGTTCGTTGTAACGCATTCTTTTCCAACGATTTTCACTAGTTCTTCTTCTATTTCTTCTACAAATTTTCTCCGATTTTTCATGTTCATGGACTTATATGGTCTAGGACTCTTAGTTTATAAGGATTTAACTCTAATGTCTCTGTGAAAATGCCTCTACTGTTAAGAGACCTGCAGTAAATGCATCGCCTAACCCTACGGTAGCCACCGGCGATGGAACTACTCTTGCAGCAGCATAAGACAAGGAAAAATCACCTAAATAGGAGGTCATCGAATCTCTAGAAATTCTTAACTCTCCACCATAGTCTCTTAAATACTCTGACAGTCTGTTCATCTGCTCAACACCGTATCTACTAAGACTTAGTTTCTCAGCTGCATGTCTTATCTCATTTAAATCTGAAAATACACCATTTAAAGCAGTGGAGGCTGCAGTTAAGCTTCCGAAGATAAGTCCTTCAACTTCATTTTCTAAGTCTAGATCAAACTCTCTAGACATTAAACTCATAGAGAAATCTTTAGTATGTAGAGTCAATCGCTTGAAGGCCGTTAGCTCACTCATTTTGAGCAATCCTTTAAATAAATTTAATGAGCTAGGATTCTTCCAAATATCTTCTGCCTCTCTGTTAAGTCCATAGGTTTTCAGAATAAGTGGAAGTTCTACTTCATTTAATCCAACGCAGTCTATCACTTCTGGAAGGTTATCATATATTACTCTAAGGAGCTCGCTGTCTCCAGTAAAACCATGTTCATAATGAATCTTCAAGCTTGGATTTATCTCCTTCCAAGATTTCAGTAGATTCAAAGTTTTCTGAACATGTTCTTCAGGGGTGGAACCATCGGAATATTCTCTCCTTAGTAAGTGATAGCCGCTGGCTACCGCGTAATCAGCCTCTTTCACGATCTCGACTGATCCCTTCTTGAATTCTTCCTTGAATTCAAGTCTCGACGTTACTTCATCCCAAGTTGCTATAAATCTTAGGTGAGTATTTGACCTGCATCTTTTATCAATTAGATCAAATTTTAGGTTCTTTGGGATCTCAAATATCCAATGTATCAAGTCCTCGTCTTCTGGATATATTGCATCTAAAGGATGTTTAAACTCTATTTTATTATTGCTTATCGATGGAACAAAAATATTTGGTAGACCAGAATACATTTTCGCTTGAGTTAGAGATAGTCGCGGAATCGAAACATAAACTCTCTTAATACCTAACTTTGCTAATTGGTATGCTATGTTTCCAGCTTGTCCTCCGATGCGGAGAGAATCGGGTTTAAACCGATTTTTTATCCATTCATGCACTTCTCGATTAAGAATGTTCCATTCGGCAGTCTTCTCATTGCATATAACGTATGCTAATCCAGCCAATAGTTCGGTTGGAGATCTTATCACATAGGAGGGATTATTCATATATTCTAACACTTTAACTTTCTCCTCTTGATCCATGTTTCTGAAGAGTTCAGTGATTTCACCTTCGGTAATCAAATGGATGCTGTCAATGTTTACATTAAAGGCCGCTATGAATCCTCTAACATTGGCTATGTTAGTCTCTATTTTATTAAGTAGTTTTTCTTCGTTTATCAAATTTTTCCCACCTTTCTGAGTATTGCTGCTGCAGCTCCGTAAAGCCCTATATCTTCTCCAAGAGGAGTTGGAATAATTTCTGGAATTCTATTAACGGCGTAGTCTCTTATTCTTGGAAGCATTCTATTGATTGTTAGCTTTATGTTTTGGAGAATTATTGGTCCTCCTAAGGTTATAATCTCAGGGTTGTATGCATTGATAATATTGGCTATGCCCACAGCGTTAATTGTTGCAAGCTCATCAACTATTTTCAAGGCCGCTTTATCTCCTTTTTTCGCGGATTCGTAAACCGCCTTAGCTGAAATCTTTGTCAATTTATCGGTCATATTGTAGAGGAGAGATTCTTCTGTTACATTAACTTCACCTTCTTCAACTAACTGTCTGACAAAATTCGGTATGGCGGCTCCAGAACTATATGCCTGCCAATGTCCGTAGCGGCCGCATCCACATTTTAATCTTCCTCTATAATCTACTGTTATACATCCGACTTCGCCAGCGTTCCCATCCTTACCCTTTATAAGTCTACCATCATCAATTATTCCAGCGCCTATCCCAGTGCTTATTGTTACAAACACTAAGTACCGTATCTCTCGTTCTCTTCCAGCGCCAAATACTAATTCACCTAAGGCAGCAGCGTTAGTGTCATTCATGAACGCTACAGGTAGACTATACTCATCTTCGAGAGGCTGCCTAATAGGTACAAAATATGGTATATTGACTGCACGTGTTATAGCACCTTTTTCCATATCTAGAGGCCCAGGAGCCCCTACCCCTATACCTATCACTTCATTTAAAGATACATTACAAGTCTTCATGATATTTCTTACATTCTCGACTACCTGTGTAGAGATAGCTTGTGCACCCTCAGCGACCTTTGTCTTCTCCTTAATCTTGGCAAGAAAACATTCTTTTTCTACATCTACAATTGCCGTTCTAATATTTGTAGCACCTAAATCAACTGCGACCACATACCTCTTCATAGCTAAGAAATCTTTTCGCCGCAAAAATTAAATTTTTAAATCGTTTTCCGGCAAAGTCTCTGACTAGCTCTGATAAGAGAGTCTATGTATATGCGCTAGCAAAACAGATATATACTAGAAGCTATTATTTTAATGCATGTCTAAGAAGAGGGTAGATGATTTTTCAAGCGTTTTTAAAAAAAGAATAACTAGGAGAGAGGCATTATCTACTACGGCTAAAGTAGGAATTGCAATAGGTGTAGGAGCAGTAATCGCTGCCGCAGGAGTTGGAACAGGTCTTTACTATGCTACACGTGCTCCTCCCACTAAACCCGAGGAGAAGAAGCTTATCATATACCATTGGTGGACAGCTGGAGGAGAAAGAGAAGCAATTGACGCTGTATATGATCTATATAGAAAATATAATCCTGGCTATGAGATAATCGATAACCCCGCCGCTGGTGGAGGCGGTGCTGTGATGAGGGCTGCTGTCAAAGCAATGTTGCTGGCGGGGCAGCCTCCAGACACATGTCAGGTAACCTACGGACCTGGAATGATTCATTCATGGTATGTATATCATGAGCCTATAGATGATCTTTTCAAGGATTTCCCTGTTCCAGAAACGATAAAGAACTGGGCGAAAGTTGGGAATCACTACTACTTCATGCCCCTAAATATTCACAGAGACAACAATCTATGGTATAACATAAAACTTGTCAATGAGATCGGGATCGATGTCCCCTTAGGCAGTGTAGATGAGTTCTTCGATGCATGTGAGAAGGTTAAGAAAGCAGGGTACATACCTTTCGCATTTGGGACGGTGGGAGGACAGAGGTTCTGGTTAAACTACGTCTTTGAATGCTTCTTGATGACGGCTCCACATGGCGGCGGAGACTATGTAACAAACTTCAATCTTGGAAAAGCAAAGCCTGCTTCGGATCCTGCCGTTAGAGAAGCTCTAGAGAATATCAAAATACTTTGGCAAAACTACGTTAATCCCGACTTTGGTGCTTTGACATGGGATGAAGGAGGTAAACTACTAATGAGAAACGAGGCTGTCTTCAACCTCATGGGAGACTGGCAGAAAGGCCACTTCATGGCCTCTGGATGGAAACCTGATGTTGATTTTGGGTGGCAAACATTCCCTGGAACAGATGGGTTAAGCATGGTTCACGGAGACTCCTTTGGAATAGTTAAAGACGCTCCCCACCCAACAGCTGCGAGAAAATGGGTTGAGCTTCTTAAGACTGCCGAAGCTCAGGAAGACTTCTGTGTAATAAAGGGTGCAACTCCACCTCGTACTGATGTTCCTCTAGACAGGTTCGATGACATGCAAAAGAGAATAATAGAACGTGTCAGAACAGATAAGATCGTAGTGGGCGGCCATGGAGCGGTTGAGGCATGGATGGACAAAGGTGGAGAAATCTTCGAAGCATTCGTAACAACATTTGACATAGACAAAACTATAGATGCCATAGATAAAGCGTATAAAGAGATATTCCCAGAGCCTCTAGTCTAAAGGAGCGCTTAGGTAATTGAAGAAAATAGTCTCCCTCCTTTTATTTCTATTTCCTGCGGTTTCTCTTGTCGGAATATTTGTCTATGGTTTTTCATTCTGGACTGGTTATCTCTCTTTAACTGATTGGGCGGGTTTAGGACATTTCGGAAAATTTGTTGGGTTAAAGAATTATTATGAGCTCTTCACAAATCCTATAGCCTTAAAGGCTTTGGTAAATACATTGATTCTAGCATCTTCATTTATTATCCTAACTACTTTAGTTGGCCTTGGCCTCGCTATACTCCTTGACCTAAAATTAAAGGGTACCAGTATGTTTAGAACAGTTTATCTTCTCCCACTTTCTTTTTCATTTGTTGTTTCTGCAACTATGTGGACTTGGATGTTTGCTCCTGTTCAAGGCACGATTAACTCTATCTTGAGACTTTTAGGTCTTGATTTTCTTACTCAGCCTTGGATAACCTCTACCGAACAGTCTCTTCTCTGCGTCCTCATAGTGTATATATGGCAGTTTTCAGGATTCGTCACACTCATCTACTACGCTGGTATACGTGCTGTTCCAAAGGAACATATAGAGGCTGCTGAAATAGATGGCGCCACATCCCTCCAAAAATATCTGTATGTTATAATTCCCCAACTAAAAGCTGAGACTATTGGAGTAGTCACAATACTTCTGTTCTACGCTCTCAGAGTATTTGATTTAGTCTACCTATTAACGGGTGGGGGGCCTGCCCTATCCTCCGAAGTCCTAGCAACCTATATGTATAGAATAACATTCAATCAAAACTTATTTGCCTACGGAGCAAGCGTAGGGTTCATAATATTTCTAATTGCCATAGGTATTATGGTTCCATTCCTTTACTTCACTGGAAGGAGGTAGCATAACATGAAAGCGCCGAGACTCTTAGTTTACCTCATCTCAATAATAGCCTGTATCTTCTATCTCTTACCTCTATATACTGTTCTTAATGTTTCAATAAAAACTGCACAGGAATTGACATGGGGTCCAGTAATCCCTGCACAGAGTGTTTACCTAGGTGCATATCTCGAAGCATGGCGCCAAATTTCTGACCCTTTCTTTAATAGCGTTCGAATGACTCTCCCAGCTACGATAATCTCCACATTCTTAGGATCTCTTTCAGGCTTCGCGTTTTTCAGATTTAACTTCAAAGGACGTGACTTGTTATTGTTCTTACTAGTTTTAGGATTCTATGTTCCACCTCAAGCAATTCTAATACCTCTAGTGAAGTTCATTGCTGACATAGGATTATTTGGTACAATTCAAGGACTAATTCTCACACATGTAGCTTATGGAATGCCTATTACAACCCTTCTCTTCAAAAACTATTATGAAAGCATACCGAAAGATATCCTAGATAGTGCTGAAATAGATGGTGCTGGACTAGGAATGATGTATCGAAAAATAATTTTACCATTATCGTTGCCAGGATTCGCTGTTGTCTTGATATTTCAGTTTACCAACATTTGGAACGAGTTTCTCTTTGGTCTAGTTTTAACTCAAGGTAGATTCTCCCAACCCGTAACAGTAGCTATTGCAAACTTGAAAGGAACAACTCTAGCTGCATGGAATGTTCAAATGGCAGGTGCTTTGATAGGGGCTCTCCCAGTCGTGCTGTTTTATCTCTTCGCGACAAAGTTAGTGGTTAAAGGACTTATGGCTGGAGCAATCAAGGGGTAGTCAACCTAATAAATACCCTATCCTACTAGTTTTGTTCTGGAAATTCTTATATTTTAATTATGGAAATGAAAAGGTATGCGTGTTCTATTTGCAGGGGAAGGATGGGCGTCTCTCCAGCTTAATATCAAAGGCTTCGACATATTTCATCTAGGTGGATTCCAAGACTTCGGGAGATGGTTCAGAAACGCGTTATCAGGTTTTTCTGATGTCGAGGTAGTGCATATGCCTAACTATGTTGCCTTCAATGATTTCCCTCGAAGTGTTGAAGAACTTAAGAAATTTGACGTAGTAGTGCTCAGCGATATCGGTAGTAACACCCTTGTGCTGTATCCAGAGTTCTTTAAAGTCCCAATGGGGCCGAATCGGCTGAAGGTTATTAGAGATTATGTGAAGGCAGGGGGAGGGCTGGTTATGTCTGGGGGATGGAACTCATTCTCAGGGGAAATGGGTATAGCCCGCTACCATGGAACCCCTGTCGAGGAAGCTCTACCTGTGGAGATCTCTCAATGGGATGACCGGGTAGAAACCCCAGAAGGCGTTGCTCCAGAAATTCTCGAGCCAGAGCATGAAATCCTAAAGAATATTCCTAAGGATTGGCCGCTTTTCTTGGGCTATAACCGAGTCAAGTTAAAGAAGGGGGCGAAGTTGTTAGCGAAGTTAAACGACGACCCATTCATAGCTATCTGGGAATTCGGGGATGGGAGATCCATGGCATTTACATCGGATTTAGCTCCTCATTGGGGCACAGCCTTTGTGAACTGGGAATACTATGGAAAATTTTGGTACCAGGCATTGAAATGGTTGGCGAAAAAGTAGCAACGTTTCTATCCTCCATCCTTATTTTTACGCCGGGGGTGGGATTTGAACCCACGCGCCCCGTTGGGGGCATCGGCTAACCCGTCTGACCAGAAATTACATGATCTCGAGGCCGACCCTCTACCTGGCTAAGGCACCCCGGCTATCTTCTCAAGGTTTAGAGGTGTATTTAATCCTTGTAGGCTTCAGGTTCCCGGGAGGAGTGTCTGCGTGAAGAAGTTGATTATGATTACCTCTAGTATCGCTGCGATGAGGAGGAGTCCAGCTACTATGCCCATACTTATGAGAAGCCATCTGAGCTCATGCCTCAGACTTCTCTTCACTATCGAGTAGGAGAATAGTATACTTTCTGTAAGCGCCGTTCCATAAGCCACGAACTCTATAAGTCCATAAACTGTAACCACCGCGAAAAGTATGAGCATTATCGAGCTTATTCCAGACTCCACTGCAAGCGCTCCGAAAATCCTCCCAGTCTGGAACATTATGTATCCTGCTAGACCTATTCCGAGGAACGGAATATAGATTAGAAGAGCAGCTAACATGTTGTTTGTCCAGATTCCTATTACTGTTGGATTTTCTCCTATAATCTTCTTCGCCTCCTCTAGAAGTGTTCCAGCCTCCTCGATGCTCATGGGGATTAAAGAGCTTAACCCGAGTATTATGAAGAGTATTAGAGTTGCTAGAAGACTATACTTCAACCTATCCCCGAGGCCAAGCCTTTCATTTAGAGGAATCTTCCCAGCCTTCAACACTATTCCTCGGAGCCTCCTTAATATTTCCTCCCAGCTCTAAGACCGCTTTCTCAAGAAGATTTACAGCTTTTGCAAGCCTCTTCTCCGCCACCTCAACCCTATTAGCTACAGCAACCACCTGTAACTCTATTCTGGATACGCCTTCAGCCGACTTTGGATGAGACTTTATATATATTCCAGAAACCTCTCCTCGAACATCGTCTATCTTTGGTGCGAGGCTTGATTCTGGAACTTTTAGAACCTTAATCCACTTCTCGATTCTATAGACCTTTTTTATGCTTTTCTCTATTAGGGGTTTTAGCTCTTTCTCGAATATGCTGTAAAGCTCTTTTGGGACTCCTGGCAGGCATGCTATCCTAGTCTTTCCGCTTCTCAGTAGCACCCCTGGAGCTGAGCCGACATCGTTTCTCAGAGGCTTCGCCCCTTTTGGAAGCATAGCCATCTTAATCCTCGGCGGAGTAAGTTCGGGAGAAGAGACCACACCCTCCTCGGCGAGAACCTTATATCTCTCCCTAATCATCTCCAACGCCTTCTTATTGAGGACAAGTTTCCTTCTAACAGCTTTGGCGACACCTTGAAGGGTTAAGTCGTCATAGGTGGGGCCAAGTCCACCGCTTGTAATTATCCAGTTGATCCTTCTTCGAAGAGCATCTCTAATCACCGAAGCTATCTCATCTACTTCGTCACCGACTGTAATCATCCTCGTAACCCTTCCACCCATCGATGTAATGTTTTCTGCAAGCCACTTAGAGTTTGTGTTCAGTATCTTTCCGTCAAGTATCTCGTAGCCTATAGTGATTAGTTCGAATGTAGTCTGCTTAAGCCCAGGATACCGCATATCCTGTCTAGAATTATTTCGAAGGAGTATATATGTTTGGTAGAAAAAAATTTAATGAAGCATGCTAAACTGAATAGAAGCCACGGTGCATAGCTGTGAAGCTGAAGGATGTTTTCTCCCCCTCACTAGAAGCTGAGCTTAACCAAGCCTTTAAGGATTTATCTAAGAGAAACGGTGAGGAGGTTTCTAAGAGATGTGGAGTAATATTTCTACCTCCTCGTAAGCCTAAGAGGAAATTCGGTAGATATATCGTTAATCTGCTTACAAAGACTTACTCTGTTGAGCTTGAGAGCAGGGAAGTCGTGGACCTTATCTCTGGGAAGCAGGCTCCCGCAGAGCTGGCACTAGTGATTACAAGATACCTAGCATACTCAAGTGGGGGGAGGCACAGGGAGAGCTGGATACCCTATGAGAGGTTCCCAGGGTCGAAGCCTCTCATCCCATTATTTAATAGAAATGTTTTGAGACCCTTTGCAAGATTGTTTGGGTATGAGCCTGAGAAATATTTAGATGTGTGTAAGAGGCTTGGCGGGAAAAGGGAGAGGCTGGGAGGCTTCAGCTTCTCGTTCCTCTTCCTCCCAAAGGTTAAGCTTCTGACACAGATATGGAAGGCTAAGAGAGAACACTACATCCCACCCGCAGCCAACATCTCCTTCAATTACTCTGCGCGATACTATTTGTCAGCCCGTGACCTTCTCCTCGTAGGGCAGCTCATGGTTAAGATCTTAGAGTATGAGGCGAAGAAGGCTTGAATATTAATTAGAGGCGCTGCCTCCTCATCCATAGAATGCTTGAAGGCGTGAAGAAGGCTTTCACCGGGATTGCTGAGAAGATTAAGACTGCGGGTTTATCCGAGAAGGATGTTGAACGCTATGTCGAGGATTTTAAGCTCCAGCTGATTGCGAATGATGTCGCGGTCGAGGTTGCTGAAAAGATTTGCGAAGCCCTTGCCGAAGAGCTGCGTTCACTTAGATTCAGGAGGTTCAGCAGCCCTGAGAAGGATGTTAGGAGGCTTATGCGTAGAGTTGTTGAGAGAATTCTCCCCGAGGCGTCGCCTGAAAAGGAGCTTCTTGAGAGGATAGAGGAGAAGAGGCGGAGGGGTGAGCCGTTCGTGATACTCTTCGTGGGACCTAATGGGAGCGGTAAGACTACTACGATAGTTAAGCTTGCCCATTATCTGAGGGAGAGAGGATACACACCTCTCATCGCCGCCGCCGACACCTTCAGAGCCGGAGCCATCGAGCAGCTTAGGGAGCTTGCCGAGAAGGTTGGGCTAAGGGTTGTGAGCCAGCGCTATGGAGCAGACTCCGCAGCAGTGGCCGTGGACGCGGTAATCAGCGCTAGGGCAAACAGGTTTCCCGTTGTCTTGATAGATACTGCTGGTCGGACGGAGGTTGACCTGAACCTTCTTGAGGAGATGCGTAAGATTAAGCGTGTCGTTAAGCCTGATGCCGTGATATATGTCGGCGACGCCTTGGCCGGGAACGTCGCGGTCGAGCAGGCCAAGAGATTCGACGAATACGTGGGAGTGGACTACGTTATCTTAGCGAAGCTTGATGCGGACGCTAAGGGCGGCTCAGCGATCTCGATAAGCTATGCAACGGGTAAGCCTGTGCTCTTCGTGGGGGTTGGCCAGGACCTAGAAAGCCTGAAGCCCTTCACCAAGAACCTCATCCTAGAGTCTCTTCTCAGCTAGGAAGGTAAGCTTAATCACTCAGAACGAATCTAGTACACTCTGTGAGCGAGGTTCGAAGCCTTTTAGAGAGGCTTGCTGAGAAGCAGCCTGGCCCGCTGCCAACCTTCACAGCTATACAGATTCTCAGCGTGATTCTCTACTTAGGTGAGGTCGGTGTCGCCGGCAGGAAGAAGATTAGCAAGGCTCTGGGAATCGGGGAGGGAGCTGTGAGAAATATCTTGAATAGGCTTAGAGCCGCTGGGCTACTTGAGACTGTTAGGCAGGGATGTAGGCTGAGTCGAGGGGGTCTCAGGCTCTATAGACGGCTCTCAAGGACTCTAGTTAAGCTCGGCTCCCTCAACATTAGGCTGCCTTGGAATTATCCCGAGAACTATTGTCTGAGGGTTAGGGGGAAGGCTGCCATGATTAGGAGGGGGCTGGAGCAGAGGGATGCTGCGATCAGGGCTGGAGCAGAGGCAGTGATAATCCTAACCTATGTTAATGGAAGCCTTCACATGCCGGGTGTCTCAAATCTCTCAAAGGAGAAACCGTGTTTTGCCTCGGAGGTCGTAGAGGCCGTGAAGCCTGAGGACGGAGATGTGATCATAATCGCTGGTGGATGGAGGCTTGTGGATGCCCGTAACGGTGCGTTAGCCGCTGCTCAGACACTTCTCTAATACTTGCCCTCCATGTAGCGTCTCCACCTCTCAGGGTTAAACCTCTCCTCCATGAGCTTAAGCTCCCTCTGAAAAGCCTCATCCAAGTCTATCCCAAACCTATTCGCAAGCTGTAGAAGTAGTGAGAATACTTGAGCGAACTCTCTTGAGGCTTCACCCTCTGCTCCAGCATGTCCGAGGCCGGGAGCCTTATACCCCTCTCTAACAAGAATATGTCTACCTATCTCTGAAACTTCTTCGACGAGGTGGGTGAATATCTGGGACTCCTTGAACCTCTCCCACCTCCTAGCATGCTCAAACTCCAGCATCCGCCTCTGAGCTTCCCTAATCTCCATCCCACGAAACCCTAAGAAGAGGAAAGATATATAGAATGACCCCTGAGAGAGGGGGAGGAGGTGTAACCGCTTGTCAAGTCTTGAGGAACGCTTCGGGAGAGCATTAGGAGAGCTCCAGGTTCTCGAGAGATTCATCTCCGAGCTTCAAACCAGAATCAGCACCCTCAGAGCATTTACAGCCGAATATGATAGCGCGATAAACTTCATTGAGGAGCTTAAGAAAACCGATGGGAAGATGCGTCTACTAGTCCCCATCGGAGCTGGAAACTATGTTCACGCAAATATAACGGATGTAACGAGGATGGAGGTAAGCATAGGTGCAGGGGTTGTTATGACGAAGAGCGTGGAGGAGAGCTTGGAGCTCATGAAGAAGAGGAAGGAGAATCTATTGAAGGCAATAGAGGAGAACGAGAGCCAGCTGGTACAGTATGCTCAGAGGGCGTCGGAGCTTAGGAGGCTTGTAGAGGCTCTCGCCGCGAAAATCAAGGAGAAGATGGCTGAGTCAGGTTCCGAGAGTCCAGGAACCTAGATAGCTCTTCTGCTTCTCGGTGAGCTCCTCAATCTCTATGTTCATGGACTTAAGCTTCAGCTTGGCAACCATCTCATCTATCTCCCTCGGCACACGTATAACATCTCTTGGAAGCTTTCCACGATTCTTAACCAGGTATTCTGCTGAGAGAGCTTGGAGGCTGAAGGACATGTCCATGACCTCGCTTGGATGACCCTCACCGCAGGCCAGGTTCACGAGCCTGCCTTCAGCCAATAGATAGATTCTCCTACCATCTCTGAGCGTAAATCTCTCTAAACATGGGAGAAGCCTCTCCCTCCTAATGCTCAGCCTCTCCAGGTCACGCTTACTTATCTCGACGTCGAAGTGTCCTGCATTAGCTAAAATGACGCCGTCCTTCATTACCTCGAAGTGTTCTCCCCTTATTACATCTATGTCGCCTGTAGCTGTTATGAAGAGGTCTCCATGCTTCGCCGCCTCAAGCATGGGTTCAACGTTGAATCCGTCCATGACCGCCTTGAGAGCCTTTATAGGGTCTGCTTCAACCACCGTGACGCGCGCCCCCATTCCACGAGCCCTATAAGCTATCCCTGAACCCACGTTCCCGAACCCGGCTACGACAACCTCCTTCCCGGCTAGGAGGAGGTTTGTGGCCCTTATGACGCCGTCGAGAGCCGACTGCCCGGTTCCGATAGGGTTGTCGAATAGGCTCTTTGAGAGAGCGTCGTTTACAGCTACAACGGGGTAGAGCAGCTTCCCCTCCTCGGCGAGAGACCTAAGCCTAATCACACCCGTGGTTGTCTCCTCCGAGCCGCCTATCAGCCCCTCTAGAAGGCTTCTTACATCGAGGCCGCCGACAACCTCTCTAACGTACTCCACCTCCTTTCCACCTACATCGTACCAGAGCTTATGAATCGATGAGATAAGGTCGGCTCCATCATCCATCGTTAGGTTAGGCTTAGCTGCAACAACTCTCCCGACGCAGTTGTAGTACTGCTTCTCGGTCTCGCCTCTCACTCCATAGACATGTATTCCTTCCTCGACTAGGGCTGCGGCGACGTCGTCTTGGGTGCTTAGAGGATTTGAGGCTGTTAGATAAACCTCCGCTCCGCCAATCTTCAAGGTCTTCACGAGGACGGCTGTCTCCTTCGTTATGTGGAGGCATGCCCCAACCCTAACCCCCTTAAACGGCTTCTCGGAGGAGAATCTCTCCCTAATCCCCATAAGAACAGGCATCTGCTGCTCAGCCCACTCAATCTTCTTCCTCCCATCCTCCGCGAGAGACAAGTCTCTAACCCAGTAGCTCATGCCGACCATAAGGCGCTAAACCCATAATTAAAGAGAATCTTTAACTTATGGCTAGTAGGAAGACCGCTGACGGAGAATGCCTGAGAGATGGGATGAGCTCGTCAAGACTCGCAGAGGCTACGAGATGCTTCTCACCGAGATTATGTCGGAGCTTCCCCAAACAATCGGGAAGGCTGGGGACAGAGCCCTGGTCGTGAACCCAGTCCTCCTCAGAGAGTCAAGGCGTACTATAATAACGAACTTCACCGATATAGCTAAAACCCTTAACAGACCGCCTCAACACTTAGCCAGATTCATCTTCAAGGAGTCGGGGAAGCCTGGAACCCTCGAGGGTGAGCGTCTCCTGCTGCAGGGTAGGCTCACCAACGAGGAGCTTAGAAGGCTTCTAGAGCTCTATGTGAAGGAGTTTGTTAAGTGCCCTGTCTGCGGAGGCCTAGACACCAAGATAGTGGCCGAGAAGAGGTTCAGGTTCCTTGTATGCGAGGTCTGTGGGGCCAAGAGCCCTGTTAGGAAGATTTGATGAAACCATAAATATCTGGGAGCCTTGGGTCTCAGGTGAAGTGGAGAGGAGTAGAAGGCCTCCAATAGCGGTTGAGGTGGCTGGGTTAAAGAATCTCGCGAGGCTCGCTATGAGTAGAACTGATGTGCAGCCCCTCTTCTGGAGTTTCAAGCATCGAGGCCGAACAGTTCTCGGCCATCTCTCCTCCATACCCTACTGGCATGGAAACCTCCCGATATTCGCCTACACCTACCTTGAGGAGGAGCCGAAGAGCTACGTAGCCTACACAAACCTCGAGAGGGAGGAGGCATTCTTCACCGAAAGCAACTACAACACACGCTACTTCTATGGCCCAGTGATAGAGACCGCCGAGGAGCCTGAGCTCATATCCCTAGCCCTTTCTAGAAGGAGAAGACTTAAGGAGAAGCCGATAACAGTGAAGGCTAAAGACCTAGGCTCCCTTCTCCGCGTACTGATGATGCTCAGCGATAACACGGTCTCTCCCCCAATATGGCACTACCGCAGCGGGAGGAAACACATCCTCGGCCTAATAGCCCCCTTCTTCGACTACTATGAAGCCAACGCCCTCCCAGTCTTCTTCTACCTCGAGAGCAGGGAGAAGCCTCCCTCACCCTTCATCAAATACCACGTAGGCGAAGACAAAGAGGAGATACTCTACGCAGACTACGTCTCTGACATGAAGTACTTCTATGGAAGGATAGTCACCGTCTACAACATACCCTTTATCCAGAGAACTAGGAGAAGGAAATCTACTTCCAGAGCTCCTTCTTAAGGAGATCTCTCACAGCAGTCCTCATAACCGCGCTTCTACTAGGATACACTCCCCGCTTAACAAGCTCATCCATCCCCTCTATAAGCGCCTCAGGCATCTTAACCGAGATAAGCTTCACGGACCTTCAACCCTCCCAAATAGAGGTATAACCAGAGACTTACTCATAAAACTTTCCAAAAGCCTCTCCAAAGCTTCTCCATAATCTGAGCATACCGAGAGAAATCATGGCTAAGGAAGGTCAAACCCTGAATTATTCGAGGCATCCTCGAATACATACTCCTCTATGCGTATTAGGTTTATAAAGAGCCGAGAAACCCTAAACTATAGAGTTTATAGCGAGGTGAGATAAAGGTATGGCAACTCCATCTGCAGGAGGCACCCCCGTAATCATCCTGAAAGAGGGTACTCAGAGAACCCGTGGAAGAGAGGCTCAACTCAACAACATAATGGTTGCGAAGATAGTCGCCGAAACTATGAAGTCATCCCTAGGACCTAGGGGGATGGATAAGATGCTTGTCGACAGCTTCGGAGACGTAGTCATAACCAATGATGGCGCAACGATACTGAAGGAGATGGATGTCGAGCACCCGGTTGCTAAGATGCTCGTTGAGGTTGCGAAGGCTCAGGACGCAGAGGTTGGAGATGGAACCACAACCGCCGTAGTTCTCGCAGGAGAACTCCTCGCGAAAGCCGAGGAGCTAATAGATAGGGAAGTTCACCCCTCAGTCATAATCGAGGGCTACAAGAAGGCGGCTACAAAAGCCCTCGAGATTTATGATAAGATAGGTGTTCCAGTCTCTCCAACCGATAAAGAGGTCTTGAAGAAGATTGCTAAAACCTCTATGGCCAGCAAGCTCGTCGCCGAGGAGGCTGACTATCTGGCAGAACTGGTTGTAAACGCTATCCTAAAGGTTGCCGAGAAGACTGATGGTAAGTGGAGGGTAAGCTTAGACGATGTTAAGGTTGAGAAGAAGGAGGGTCAGTCGCTCAGAGACACCCAGCTAGTCGAAGGAGTAGTCCTCGACAAAGAGGTCGTCCACTCAGGTATGCCGAAGGTTGTCCACGATGCTAAGATAGCCTTGGTGAACGCTTCCCTCGAGATAGAGAAGACGGAGTTCGAAGCCAAGCTAAACATAGAGACCCCTGAGCAGATGAGGGCGTTCATGAAGCAGGAGGAGGAGATGCTGAAGGAGATGGTTGAGAAGATAGCCTCAACCGGCGCCAATGTAGTTCTATGCCAGAAGGGAATCGACGACATGGCCCAGCACTTCCTAGCAAGAAAGGGGATAATGGCGGTTAGACGTGTCAGAATCTCCGACATGGAGAAACTTGCGAAGGCAACTGGCGGAAGAGTCGTCACAAGAATCGAGGAGCTTACAGAGAAAGATCTTGGAAGAGCTGGACTCGTTGAGGAGCGCAAAGTTGGAGAAGATAGAATGGTGTTCGTCGAGCAGTGCCACAATCCTAAGTCGATAACGATATTGATTAGAGGTGGAACAAAGAGGATAGTTGATGAGGCTGAGAGATCGATAAAGGACGCCCTAAACGTCGTGAAAGACGTAGTGGTCGAGGGCAAGATAGTTGCAGGAGGAGGAGCACCTGAAGTAGAGATAGCTCTAGGCCTAAGAGACTACGCGAAGTCTCTGGCAGGCAAGGAGCAGCTCGCAGTCGAGAAGTTCGCTGAGGCAATCGAGGTCATACCAAGCCAGCTCGCCGAGAACGCAGGCCTAGACCCAATAGAGATACTGGTCTCTCTGAGAGCCAAGCACAAGGAAGGAGACAAATGGGCTGGCATAGACGTCTTCTCAGGGAAGATAGTTGACATGTATGAGAGAGAGGTTCTTGAACCGGTGCTCGTGAAGAAGCAGGTGATTAAATCCGCCGTCGAGGCAGCCTCAATGATACTTAGAATCGACGACATCATAGCGGGAACAAAGTCTGAGAGCGGTAGCAAGAAGAAGGAAGAGTAAAGATTGACAGCTATTGACGAGGACCCGTATAGGAGGCCGCTGACGAGATACGAGTGTGCACGGATAATCGGTGGAAGAGCGCTCCAACTCTCCTTAGGAGCATTCCCACTCGTCGAGGTCAAGCCGGGTGACATACCCATAGACATTGCCCAGAGAGAGCTTGAAGCAGGAGTCCTACCAATAATAATTAGGAGGAAAAAGCCTGACGGAACCTACGTTGACGTGCCTTTGAGGGAGCTTCTACAATCGATGGAGCATAGTGCCTAGTAGGGATGGATGAAGAAGAACTTTCCTGGCTGCTGGCATTCCTAATCCTCTCGGCGACAGCTTCCGCAACAACGCTCTACCAGATTTTTATCTCCCCACTTTTTGAAAAAACATTCCATTTATTCATCTTCCAGATACCTGCTGTAATCGCTTTTTTATGCTGGCTCTATATTAGATTTAGGGATAAGAAGTAACACCTAGCACGATATGTAGTAGATACTTCCAGCGTATATCTCGAGCTTTCTCGAGAAGAGAAGGAATTAATTCCACCACTCGCTATTCTATTAAGAATGTATAGAGCAGGCCTCCGGGAACTTCGCCTCATCTACTCCTCGAAGCCCAAATGGTATTTCAGGAAGGCTGAAAACACTTTAAAATCCATCTTCGAATCCTATCTAACCCTATTCGGGGTACAGAAATTTTTAGAGGGCTTGGCTTCACCCGCCTTCTTCGACGCCTTAGCAGCCGCAGCCCACCTAGATGATATTGGCGGAGGCGCGACAACGATCATAGCTGTAAGCCTTAAGAACTATCTCAGGCCAGAGATGGGTCTAGCGATGGTTGGGGGAAAGCGTCTCCAAGGATTTAGGGTTCCAGCCGAGCTAGACCTACTAGCGGAACGGTTCGGATTCGATGAGGAGCTTGTTTCAAGGCTTAAGTATTCGAGTAGAATGGTTGCGAAGGTTGATACCGCAGCGATACAGGACGGGTTCCAACTCTATCTTCACCTGATGGTGGTTTCAAGCAACGCTGACTGGGTCGTGATACAGCAGGGAATAAAGCCTATGATGAACCTCGTGAGAAGATATCACTGGATATCTTGGAATGTTAGAAGCTTTGTCGATGAGCCTCATTCTGGAATAGTCTCCGCCTCTAGAGAGGATATTGTTCTAGATATGACCGATAAGGAGAGTAGAGAGGCGAGGAAAGTCTGTGTAGAGCTGGTTAATAATGACCTCCAGAAACTCAGAAAAATACTTTCAAGACCGATGAAGGGGCAGCTTACAATAACAGACTTCGACGGAGAACCTAAGAAGAAGATTCTAAGTCTCCCAAAGATAAAATGGTCGTCGATACTTAACGCTCATAAAAGCTCGCCGAACAACTTTGAGGAACTGCTTTCACTGAGAGGGGTTGGTCCAGCCACTATACGGTTTCTCGCCGCTGCCTCGGCGGAGCTTTACGGGGTTGTTCCAAGCCTAAGAGACCCAGCCTTACTCTTCGACGAGATTGTAAGCGGAGTGGCTGACGATAGAAAGCTCTATGAGCTTATCGAGGCGATTAAGGAGTCTAGTATAAGTTTGGAGGAGAAGAAGAAGGCTATTAACCGTGTCTCAAATATTTTCTCAACGCTAGACCTATCCTAGGCTTATCTCTCACGTTTCCCTTCTATGAACTCTTCAACCATTTTTCTCGCAACATCGTCTGGATACTGTATTGGCGGCGACTTCATGAAGTAGGCCGACGGACTTATCAATACTCCTGCAACATTTCTATCCAACCCTATCTTAGCGCATCTCAATGCGTCGATGACTACTCCAGCGGAGTTGGGGCTATCCCAGACCTCGAGCTTGGCCTCAACTGTAAGCGGTGAACCTCCAAAAGCTGTTCCCTCCAGCCTGATGTAGGCCCACTTCCTATCCTTTAGCCATGGGACATGGTCGCTTGGAGAGATGTGTATATTCTCACCCCCTATTTCGTAGGGTATTAGGCTCTTCACGGCATTCGTCTTCGATATCTTCTTTGAGCTCAGCCTCTCCCTCTCCAGCATGTTTAGGAAGTCCGTATTTCCGCCGAAGTTCAACTGATAGGTACGCTCTATCTTTACACCTCTATCCACGAAAAGCTTTGTAAGAACTCTATGAAGTATCGTTGCCCCGATCTGGCTCTTCACATCATCTCCGACGATTGGAACTCCCCTCTTCTCGAATATCTCCTGCCACCTCGGCTCCCTAGCGATGAATACAGGTATCCCATTAACGAGAGCCGCCCCGGCTTCGAGAACCTGCTCAACATACCATTTCGTCGCAGACTCACTGCCCACAGGCAGGAAATTTATGACGACATCTGCTCCAACGCTCTTCAAGACATCTGCGACATCAACCGTCGGCGATGGATGCTTCTCGATAACCTGCATCAAATATTTCCCTAGACCATCGTGGGTCATCCCACGCATAACCTCAACTCCAAGCCTCGGAACCTCTGCAAACTTCCTAGTACAGTTGGGTGGAGCGAATATAGCCTCGCTTAGGTCTTTTCCAACCTTATTCTTATCGATGTCGAACGCTGCAACGAACTCTATGTCGCTTACATGATAGGGCCCTAGCCTAACATGCATCAGACCCGGCACAAAGTCGTTTTCATCAGCATTCTGATAATAGTGAACACCCTGCACTAGAGCCGATGCACAGTTTCCAACACCTATTATAGCAACCTTTACCTTCGGCATGTTAGTAATATTGCATGTCTCAGATATAAGTATTTCATGACCATGAATTAGCTAGAGGTCTCGCGAAAGCTGGCTTAAAAATTCCTTAGCTTTCCTCAGGGTCTCCTCACCTTTACTAGTTAAGACATAGTATTTTCTCGGAGGACCCTTGTTGCTTTCCCTGGGTTTTCTAGATGATATTAGACCTTCCTTCTCAAGCATGTGTAGAACTATGTAGCATGTAACTGCTCCAGGCTTGAATCCGAATCTTTTCTCAATCTTGCTTCTAACCTCATATCCATAGAGAGGCCCCTCCTTAAGTAATCTTAGAACATAGAGCCAAAGGTTTTCAACGGTAAGCTTCCTTACGAGTCTACTATAAGCCAATTCAACCCGCCGACGCATAATTGGGAAAGGCTATCTAATAATATTTCTTGGATAGGATTTAAAGCATAGTGAGCCCCAGAGATTCTCCCTAGAGATGAAGAAACGTTACCCTGCATTAATAATAGATTTAGACGGCTGCATCTATCTTAAGGATGTTCCAATTGAGGGCTCTGATAAGGCTGTGAAGCTTCTCATAGAGAAGGGTGTAAAGTTCCTCTTTCTAACAAATAACTCAATCTACACCTCAGAGGATTTCTGTAAAAAGCTTAAAGGTTTCGGGATACCATGTACACCAGAACTAATCCTAACTTCAGGGGAAGCTACTGCAAAGTATATTCTATCGCTTTCTGGGCCCAGCAGAATTCTCCCAGTAACTGGTGGAGGGTTCAAGGAATATGCTAGGAGGATGGGGCACACTCTCCTCCCACTTGAAAAGTGGAGGAAGGCGGATTACGTGGTCGTGGGTCTTGATAGGCAGCTTACCTATGAGAAGCTTCAAGCAGCTGTTAGAGCAATCTATAATGGAGCGAGATTCGTTGCAACAAATACTGATAGAACTCTCCCGACTCCTGAAGGACCTGATGTTGGTGCTGGAGCAATTGTGAAGGCTATTGAGGTTGTCACAGAGGTTAAGCCTATCGTCATCGGCAAACCCTCGAGAATAATCATGGATATAGCGTTAAGCATACTTAAACTAGATTCAAGAGACGTTCTAGTAGTCGGAGACAGGGTTGAAACCGATATCAAGGCCGGGAAAGGAGTTGGAGCTGACACGGCTTTAGTTTTAACTGGTACAACGAGGCCGGAGGATGTTGAGAAGATTCCAGATAAGGATAAGCCAACCTATGTGGCTAGAGACCTTTACTCGCTTGTCAAGATGCTTTATGACTGAATAATCTTTAGGGGGAGTGCATAGTCTTCTTTCACAGTTCTTAGAACGATTCTCGTCTCAGTTGAGACAACTCCATCTAGGCTTCCTATCTTATCAAGTATCTTTGCAAGGTCTTCTCTATCCTGAACTCTAAGCTTAATTAAGCAATAATAGTCTCCCGTCACATCATAGACCTCCTGCGCCTCATCTATCTTTGCAAGCTCCCGTAGAACCTTCTCATATTTTCCTGGATGCGCGCTTACGGCTACAAATGCTGTTAGCCCGAATCCAAGTTTATCCGCGTCAACGATTGCCTGGAATTTCTTGATAAGCCCTTGCTTAATCATCTTCTGTATTCTGGTGTAGACGGCGGCCTCGCTTATCCCGATTCTCCTAGCTATCTCAGAGTAGGGTGCTCTCCCATTCTCCTGAAGAACTTCAAGAATTTTGATATCTTTTTCATCGAAGTTCACCTTCATCTCACTTAAGATTCTTCGCTTCTGCTTATATAATGTTTTATGCCTAACGTATCCTTCCTCCTGAAACCTTTGCCTCAAGGCGCTCCTTCCCGGTGAGCTTATAAACATATTCCATAAGCCTCTCCTCCTCGGGCGACAGGCTTACCCCTCTCCGGTTCATAACTCTTCTAGCTGTTTTCAAGACTGATTCTAGATGGAGTTCGATTTTCCCTTGGCCAAGGCTCTCGGCATAGTGGGTAAAGGATGGTACATCCTCTCTTACTATCCCATAGAGATGCGAGGCCACGCCTACACGTCTCCCACCGTAGATGAGGGTCCCTATACTTGTCTTCACATGGTCGGCTATAAAACATCCGAGAAAAATCTCTCCAGTATCAACCCTTCTTCCCCCAACACTCATCCTAATCGTTCCATAAGTATTCTTTAGGTTGCTGTTAGTTGTTCCAGCTCCCAGGTTGACCCATTCGGCGAGGTAGGAGTGGCCGAGAAATCCATAATGCCTCTTATTGACGTATCCGTGGAGAACTGATTCCTCAACCTCTCCCCCAATCCTGCAGACCCTTCCGATAGAGCATCCTTCCCTGATAAGGGCGCTGAACAGTATGCTTCCATCGCCGACGTAGGCTGGGCCGCTAATCCTCGAATGAGCCTCAACCCTGCAATCCCTCCCCACGTAGACAGGCCCGCTTCTAGAGTCTATCACTACACCTGCCTCAACCTCCGAGCCCTCCCCAACATACACCCTATCTCCATAGATGACAGCATGCGGATCTATGTCTCCCTCGCCTCTCTGCGAAACCATTTCAGGAAGCTCCCTTTCCAGAAGTCTCCGATTAAGCTTCGGAATCTCCCATAGATTTGTTAAAAACCTAAACTTATGTGCAGCGTCAACCCTAACAGCATTCTTCAAGTGATTAAGATCTATCAATCTGCTGTATTCCAGTCTTGTTAGGCTTTTTCTGGGAAGGTAGGCTGCCGCTATTCTATTATTTGTTGTTAGGGCTAGGGGCTGCCTATTCTTTGCGAGGGACTCTATTCTATGTATTGTCTCAGAATCCAATAGGAGTGTGCCGTTAACTAGGAGGAGTTCCTCATCTAGGCCAAGCTTACCTATATTTACATTGAATTCAGGGTATCTCTTCTCTATGACTTCGGTTAGGTAATCTCTTGTAAGGAGGAATACTTCCCCCCTCTTATTCCACCATCCAGTAATCTTCTCGAGGAGGCTGCTTGCCCCGAGTCGAAGCTCGAAGGCTGCTCTGAGATAGGTGAGCGGCAGCAGGTTCATGTAGTAAGAGTCTTCGAAGATTATGAGATGCATCGTTCATAGTCGATTAGATACAAATATATTGTTTTACCTTTCCAGCATAGACTTAAATGAGGGAGGTTCTATTCCAGAGAATTAGCTTCTAGAGGTGTCTTAAGAGTGGCTGGGGGCTGTAGGGTTGGAGTTGTATATGGAGATGAGGTCTTACTTTACAGTTTCCCGGAGCCTCACCCATTTAGGAGCGACAGGGTTGAGAACTTCTATAGGAGGCTACCAGAGCTTGAGGCAGAGTTTCCAGAGCAGATAGTCAGGGTTCCGCCTCGGAGGGCTTCGGAGGAAGAGGTTCTCCTCTACCATGACAGGGAGTATGTTGAGTTCGTTAAGAAGCAGTGTGAGGAGGGGTACGGATACCTAGACTATGGGGATACTCCAGCCTTCAAGGGATGCTATGAAGCCTCGCTCTACGTCGTCGGCTCAACCCTTAGACTCGTTGAAATGGTTCTCAAGGGAGAGATAGAGCATGGATTCAATCCTGTGGGAGGCCTCCACCACGCTAGGAGAAGTAAAGCAGCTGGGTTCTGCATATTCAACGACGCTGGAACAGCCATACAATATCTCTTAGACAAGGCTGGTCTAAACACAATTCTATACGTTGATATTGATGCACATCATGGTGATGGAGTCTTCTACGACTTCTACTATGATAAACGTGTCATAATAGTTGATTTTCATCAGGATGGGAGGACGCTCTATCCTGGGACAGGGTTCAGTTATGAGAGAGGTGGGGGAGAAGCCGAGGGAACGAAGCTTAACATCCCCTTGATGCCTGGCGCTGGGACTAGGGAGCTCATAGAGGCTTGGGAGAGCATGGTTGAAGGGTTCATCGAGAAGTTTAGCCCGGAGTTTGTCCTAATTCAGGCTGGAGCAGACGGGATGCAAGGCGACCCATTAACAGGCCTCGAATACACCGAGGAGGTTCATAGATACGTGGTGAGCAGGCTTCATCGATACGCTGAGGAGAGGTGTGAGGGTAGGATTGTAGCCATGGGAGGCGGAGGATATAATAGAGCTAACATTGTAAAGGCTTGGAGTGAGGTTGTCAGAGCCTTGGCTACTCCACCCTAATGCGGACCCCGCCTATCTTCTTCTTCACCACTACCTCTAATACACCCTCCTTATATCTAGCTCTAACGCTTGAGGGGTCTATCTTCACTGGAAGCTGGATATGTAGCAGATACTTCTCTTCCCTCCTTAGCGCTGAGCGGCAGGGCGCCTCAACCTTGATGTAGTCTTCTCCAACCCTGAGGTCTATCTCCTCCTTATTTACGCCAGGCATATCCGCTGTGAGGATTATCTCGTCCCCGGATTCATAGAGGTTGTAGAGCGGCGTTATGCATCCTCTCATCTCCTCGGTCTCTTTAAGCCTCCTGATAAACTCCTCCTCAACCTGCTGCATCTCCTCCTCCATCCTCCTAAACTCGTCGAGCAGAATCTTCCAGAGAGGCCTCCTACGTAGACTCATTTCCCCCTACACCTCCTACAGGTAGACGGGTGGGAGCTCAAGCTCCTTCGCCTTCTGGACACCCTGCATCACCTGACTCGTCCTCCTCATAAGATCCCTAAGCCTAAGCTTAAGTTCTTCGGCGCTCTCCAGCAGGGGCTTAACATCTACTTCAACGTTTAGGAGCTTTGCAACGTATCGGACAACCTCTGCGGCTGATCCTGGGTCAGGGTAGTTGAAGTGCGATTGCGCGAGAACTAGAAGCGTGTTTATCTTCCTCTTCACCCCCTCGAGGAGGAGCATCCCCTTCACCCCGGCTACGAAGCCGTCCTTAAACTTCTCAACGCCCTCGATCTTTCCAGCCTCCTCCGTTAGCTCGGGGCTGCTGCCTAGGACGAAGACCTTAGGCTTCTCGATGTTGATGCGTGAGGGCTCTGGAATCCCTGTCAGGGTTATGAAGAGCTTCGGCTTCTTAGAGGAGACCCACTCCATAATCTTGTAGCTTAAGGGCTTCACTATTGAGGCTGGGATAGGGACGTCTGAGAGTATAGCTAGCAGGTTATCCTTCCTATAGATTCTCACGAGGTTGAGTATCCTCCCATTCCTGACGGAGACTATGGGGGGCAGGGCGTCGGCCTCGATATACCCTACCTCCCGCATCCCAAGCTTGTCGGCCATGAAGGAGGCCGCTATGGCTCCGACGAGCCCCACATCTGGAAACCCTTCGAAGACTATGAACCCCTCGCCCTCCAGAGGCTCGGTCTCAATCACACGTATTTCCTCATATCCTTCCGACATTGCGTTCAAGAGTTCTGCAGCCAAGCTCTTAAACTTACCCAGAAATATAGGGTTTTTAGGCTTTCAAGGCCTCTAATATGCTGCTATGAGTAGGGTGGTTAGGGCAGGTGTCTCCTTTCCGGCCGAGCTTCTTGAGAGCTTCGATAAGATTGTGGAGGAGATGGGGATAGGTTCTAGGTCGAGGGGGATTCAGGAGGCGATTAGAACCTTCATCTCGATAAACTCTTGGAGGCTTCCAGGAGACGAGGAGGTCGCCGGAGTCCTCCTAGTTCATTATTCCCATGAGGAGAAAGGGGTTGAGGAGGCTCTCACCCACACTCAACATGGCTTCCTAGACCTGATACCATCCTCCCTCCACATACATCTCAGCAAGGAAGACTGCCTCCTCGTGATAACGGTGAGAGGCAGGGTCTCAAAGGTTAAGGAGCTTGTTAGAAGACTTAGGGAGATAGGGCGGCTGAAGCAGCTTACCCACGTCTTGATGCCTATCTACTAGTCGGGTGGGGGAGGAATCAAGCCTTCCCGCATCAGGGTGCTAAGGGTCTCACGCGCCTTCCTAATGGTCTCTAACGCGTCCTCGTAGAGCTGCTTCCAGCTCCTCCTCACCCTGGCGATTCCCTGCTCTATCGCTTTGGAGCCTACTGCCGCAGCCTCTCTTGGAAAGACCTCCCAATCCCCCATGCTTGGGATTATGTAGTCTTCTCTAAGTCCCTTCTCCTCAGCCATCCTAGCAATCTCCATAGCTGCCGCCAGACACATCTCATCGGTTATGGTCTTGGCTCTAACGTCTAAAGCCCCCCTAAAGACCCCTGGGAAGACCAGCGCGTTATTGGCCTGGTTCGGGAAGTCCGACCTCCCGGTTGCCACGACCCTTGCACCAGCCTCCTTAGCCTCCCAGGGCCATATCTCTGGAACAGGGTTTGCGCAGGCGAAGACTATCGGGTTGTCCTGCATTAGTCTCACCCACTCCTTCCTAATGACCCCTGGGCCAGGTCTCGAGAGAGCTATGACCGCATCCGCCCCCCTCATGGCCTCAGCTATCCCTCCCGAGACCCCCTCAGCGTTGGTCTTCAAGGCCATCTCATACTTCCATGGATTCCTCCTCCTAATCTCCTCCAAGTCCCCCCTCCGAGCATGGAGCACACCCCTACTATCAACCATTCTAGTCTTAGCTGGGTCTATTCCAGCGGCGAAGAGCAGGCGTGCGACAGCCAGGCTTGCCGCACCCGCGCCGATCATCGCTACAACCACTTCTCCAGGCTTCTTTCCCACGAGCTTCAGGGCGTTAATCATTCCCGCTGTTATTACTGTGGCTGTTCCCTGCTGGTCGTCGTGCCAGACAGGTATCTCAAGAGAATCTCTAAGCCTCTCCAAGATATAGAAGCACTTAGGCTTGGCGATATCCTCCAGGTTTACTCCACCGAAGCCGGGCTCCAAGCTCTCGACGACCCTGACAAATTCATCCGCATCCCTAACCCTGAGAGCCAGGGGAATCGCGTCAACCCCTCCAAGATACTTGAATAGGAGAGCCTTCCCCTCCATGACTGGGAGCCCAGCCTCCGGCCCGATATCTCCCAGACCTAGAACCCTTGACCCATCGGTGACTATCGCTACAAGGTTCTCCTTACACGTATACTCGTAGACAAGCTCCCTATTCTTTTCAATCTCCCTGCATGGCTCAGCAACCCCTGGAGTATACCATATCGAGAAGTCTCTAAGCGACCTAACGGGACACTTAATCCCGATCTGAATCTTACCCCTATAGAATGCATGATACTTTAGGGAGAGCGTTCTCAGCTCCTCATCACTCAAGATTCTTCACTCCAGCCATAATCCGTAAAAGAAAAAGTGAAATAATAACTATACCTTAGAAGGGGTTGATTCAATTATGAGTGAGAAGAGTTCTAGGATACCGAAGTTCTATAGGTTTCCACCTGAAGAGAGGTTAAGAATTGTAGCAGAGTTCGCTGGACTCGGTGGAGAAGAGGTCAAGCTACTAAAGAAGACAGGAGGACTTGGATTAGATATAGCTGATAGAATGATTGAGAACGTTATTGGAACATTCCAACTCCCCCTAGGAATAGCTGTGAATTTCCTCATCAACGGTAAAGACTATCTGATACCTATGGCTATTGAGGAACCCTCCGTGGTGGCGGCAGCCTCAAACGCCGCCAAGATGGCTAGAGAGGGTGGGGGGATACGTACTCAGAGCACAAGTCCTATAATGATTGGGCAGATACAGCTCCTCGGGGTTAAAGACCCCTACTCAGCTAGATTTGAGATTCTTGAGGCGAAGAAGGAGATTCTTGAAAAGGCGAATGAATGTGACCCCGTGCTTGTTAGGCTTGGGGGTGGCGCAAAAGACCTTGAGGCGCGCGTCGTCGAGTCTAGGGTCGGTGTGATGCTGGTCGTCCACCTCCTAGTTGACGTTAAAGACGCTATGGGCGCCAACGCTGTTAACACCATGGCTGAGGCGGTTGCTCCAAGGCTCGCATCTATAGCTGGTGGAAGATTCAGACTTAGAATAATCTCAAATCTAGCTGACAGGAGAATTGTGCGCGCAAAGGTTAGGATTCCTCCGAAGGCTGTTGGCGGAACGGAGGTTGCGGAGGGAATAGTTGAGGCATGGGCTTTCGCAGACGCAGACCCCTATAGAGCCGCCACCCACAACAAGGGAATAATGAACGGCGTCGACGCAGTCGTAATCGCAACTGGAAACGATTGGAGAGCCGTTGAGGCTGGAGCCCATGCCTACGCTGCGAGAACAGGGAGATACAAGCCGCTTAGCAGATGGGAGATTGATGGGGAAGGATATCTTGTCGGAACACTTGAGATGCCGTTAGCGGTTGGAATAGTTGGAGGAGCGACCAGAACAAATCCTCTCGCAAGAATATCTCTAAAGATACTCGGCGTCAAGACCGCTCGAGAGCTGGCTGAGGTCATAGGGGCTGTAGGCTTGGTGCAGAACCTTGCAGCCTTAAGAGCCCTCGCAGCTGAGGGGATTCAGGCGGGACATATGTCGCTTCACGCAAAGAATATTGCGGTTATGGCTGGAGCGGTTGGAGATGAGATAGATAGGGTTGCAGAGATACTTGTCAAGGAGAGGAAGATACGGGTTGATAGGGCGAAGGAGGTCTTAGAAGAGCTGAGGCAAAGAAGGGGAAACGCTTAATCCATACCCCTGCATCCTAGACTCAAGACTTGAAGCTCAGACTAGAGAAGAAGGGGATAAGGGTTCTAGGGATAGCTGAGAGCTTCGAGAAAGGAGTATCGGACAAGGCGGTGCTGGCAGGAGTAGTCATGCGTTCAGACCTAATAATCGACGGAGTAGTGTTAGGAAGATGCACGGTCGGAGGAATGGATGCAACCGACACCATCATAGAGATGTATAGGAGGCTTGAGAGAACAGACATAGCCGCAATAATGCTCAACGGATGCATAATAAGCTGGTTCAACGTAGTCGACCTCCAAAAACTAAGCGATGAAACAAATCTACCAGTAATCTGCGTCTCCTACTACCCCTCAAAGGGGATAAAGGAATACTTCATGAAATATTTCCCAAGCGATTGGGAGAATCGTGTAGAAGTCTATGAGAGGCTTGGCTCAAGATTCGAGATCGTGAATAGGAATGGCTTCAAGGTTTATCTACGTATAGTTGGACTGGATAGTGATGAAGCCTCTAGACTCATAAATCGCTACACATTGTTTGGAAGAATCCCTGAGCCTCTCCGCGTCGCGCGTCTGATAGCTCACTCGGTTCTCAAGGATATACACCGTCTCTCCTAACTCTTAGATTGTTCTCAACCCTTGAACCCGGGGCTATAACTAGAGCCTTGTCACCAATAATCTCCGCCTCATCCCCTATCTCCGCTCGGTCTCCAGCAATAACGTTCCTCAACATGGTCCTTCTCCCAACACTGCATCCATATAGGAGGATTGACCCTTCAACTCTGCTCTCAGCCCCTACAGAGACATCATCCATCAGAACTGTTCCAGCCCCGATTCTCGCACCTCTACCTACCGTAACTCCTCTACCGATGATGCATGGCGGCGTTATCTTAGCATCCCCCATAATCTCCGCTTCATCCGATACTATGCATCTGCCGTCGACTTCCTTCTGGAGGAGTTTGGAGTTTGCTGCTAGGAGGTCTCCCGGTCTTCCAACGTCGAGCCACCAATCTCTCTCCGAGACGTGGACTAGAATCTTGAAGCCTTTCTCAGCAAGCATGTTGAGAACATCCGTAAGTTCATATTCTCCACGTTTAGAAGGCTTAATCTCCTCGGCAAACCGGAGAGCTGCCCCGGGAAGTATGTAGAGTCCAGCGTTTGCAAGCCCTGGTCCTCTTCCAGTCTTCTCTTCAACTCTCTTAAAAATGGAGTCTTCAACCTTCACGCTCCCATACTCTGAAACATCACCTACCTTAACCGCCTCCAGCGCTCCATCCGCTTCAGATCCCTCATAAAACTCCATGAATGTCTTCACTACCTCTGGCTCCAGAGTTATGTCTCCATAGGCTACCAGGAAGCGGTCTCCCTCTAAATGGGGTGCGCATACCCTCAATGCATGCCCTGTTCCAAGAGCCTTACCCTGGTCAACGAAGCTTACATCGAGCTTAAGGTTCCATGATTCCACTGCAGCTCTAATCATTTCACCTAGATAGGAGACTACTATAACTGCTTCTCCGACTCCAGCCTCTTGAAGAGATTCTAGAACTCTCCGCAGAATAGGTTTCCCAGCTACTGGTAGAAGCTGTTTAGGCCTCAGAAGCGTGAGGGGACGCAGCCTCTTCCCAAGTCCTGCAGCGAAGACAGCTGCCTTCAAGAATCCTCTGTTTACACGTTTCATTAATCCTAAAAAAGTATGCTGCGTAGTCTGCCGATGCTGAGATGACTCTTCATCTAGTGGGTCTAGGCCTCGGGGTGAGAAACTACCTAACCCTCAAAGCCTTGGAGGTTATGGAGGAAGCCGACATCCTAATCCTCGACACCTATACCAGCTGGATTCACGGAGACCTCTTGAAGATGCTTAAAGATAGATTTGGTGGAAGGCTTAGACTAGCCGATAGAAGGATGCTTGAAGAAGACGTTAAACATATTATTGAGATGGCTTCTAAGAAGGAGGTTGCGCTCCTCATACCTGGAGACCCTCTAGTTGCTACAACCCATATCACAATTCTTTTGGAAGCGGTCAAGCATGGAGTTCCCTACACATTAAACTACGGGGTCTCAATATACTCTACGGTGGCCTCGGCTTCAGGTCTCCAAGCCTACAAGTTTGGGAGAACAACAACAATCCCGAAGAGCGGTGTAGGTGTTGAGAGCTGCTACAGGGTAATCGCTGAGAACATGGAGCACGGCCTCCACACACTACTCCTCCTCGACACAGCCGACGGTGGATTAACTGCTCCAGAAGCGCTCAAACTCCTCCAAGAAGCTGAGAAAGAGATTGGCAGGGGAATAATCAGCGAAGATAGGCTTCTAATAGTCTTGGCTAGGCTCGGTTCAGAAGATGAGGAGCGATGGGCTGGAGCATTCTCAGAAGCATTAACGAGAACTTATCCGCCTCCACCCCACTCAATAATCTTCCCAGGAGAACTCCACTTCATAGAGGCTGAAACACTCCAGAAACTATTCAGCGTAGAAAGAGAACTGATAGAAGGCCATAAACCTGTTCGATGTGAAAGGCTTCGAGTTCAAGAGTATTTGAGGAAGGCTG
Organism: uncultured Nitrososphaeria archaeon; assembly: GCA_964440495.1. Taxonomy (GTDB): domain Archaea; phylum Thermoproteota; class Nitrososphaeria_A; order Caldarchaeales; family Wolframiiraptoraceae; genus Benthortus. Next base: position 31,502 of record CAYTSD010000008.1, read on the forward strand.
AGAACGCCTTCAAAACTATGAGGATAAAGAGTGCGGGGAAGAATGTTGAGAAGGTTCTGGAGATAGCGGAGAGCTACCTCAATGATGCACGCATATTCTTCAACCGTGGAGAATTATTTAACGCTCTGGGTGCTATAGCCTATTGTGAGGGACTACTTGACGCTCTCAGAGATATGGGTGGGATAGAGTTTGAGTGGGGTTAGAGTCTGAATCCGAAGGCTTCAGCAAGTTTCTCAGCCCTCTCAAGCTCCCTCAAAAACCTGTAACCCTTCTCAGTTAGCCGATAAATTTTTCCACCGCCCTCAACCGTTTCTATGAGCCCCTTCTCGACAAGCTCATCAAGATACTTCACCAACCTCTCATGCGATAGATTCGCGTAGAGGAGAATACGAGTAACTCTATCCTCGCCTTCTTCAATAGCCTTCAAGATGTCGAGGACTATCTTAAGCCTCGACCTATAGGTCTTCAATCAGTCTTCACCACACGCACTATAAATGCTGCAAAGAGCATGAACCCGGTGAATCTTAGACTGTGGCCGAGAACTAGGAAGTATCCAGTTAACGCATGGAGAGCGAACATTAGATGGCTTAGCAAAATTAGGGTGAAGGCTATGAATATTAGAAGAGTGTTGATAGACCTTCTCGCAACCATGTTAACCGCCGACTGAGCCACCACAACCATTAATGGGAGCATCAGAATGGTTTCTGAGACAAATCCATAGCCTATAATTGGAATGGCTGAATAGAGTATAGGCTTCTTAAGCTGTCCAACAACGTAGGAGCCGAGGATAAGTATGTAGGATACGAGGGTTGCGGCAAAGTATAGTGAGTAGCCCAATCCTAGGAGGGCTGGGGTTCTGGAGAAAATTAAGAAGAATGTGAGAAGCGAGTCCATTAAGAGGCCTGCGCCCGCGAACATGAAGCCGAGCTGAAGCAGGAGGAAGTATTTCTCCCGGGTCGCTAGGTAGGCTTTAAACGCATAGTAGGAGACTAGGAATGATGCAGAGGCGCTCGCAACCCCCATTAAGATATCGTAGCCGAATAGGTATCGTCCCCTGAGAGGCATCACAGCAATCTTTCGATGGAAGCATATTTATGGTTTATGGATGATTGATGCATTCACTCCTTAAATCACCTTAGACACACTATAGACATGAAACTTGGAGTTAAGGTCCTAGCACCTGCAGTCTTGTTAGCAATCCTGGCGACGATGATTCTACCAGCAGCCTACGCCGAACCGATGGATACTCCAGGCAGCCTCTATAGGGTTACTTCAACTAGTGGATATGCGTTGATGAAGGTTGGAGGAGAAGTGGTTAGAGTCGATGCGAGTCTGACGGCGACCGTGGAAGTGCTTACGGTCTGGGAAAACGTTACGGTCTTCGCTGTGGTAGATGGGCAGCTTAAGATAGGTGACAACACCTATGACATAGCAAGGGGGTGGTGGATAGGTCTCTACTATAAACCCTCTGGAAGAGCGCTCTACGAAGGCTTGGCGAGAAACGATGAAGGAGGAGTAGGATTCATACTCCACTCAAGAGATATCACAGAAGCCGATGGAGCGACAACGATGAGGATAATCGGAGCATTCAAAGAGAAGATTGGAAACTCAACCACCCCTGGAAGAATATTCCTAGAAGCAATAAGGGTAAAGATCTCCTAAAACCCTTTCTTTTTCTAAAACATTAAAGATACCTCTAACAGCTTACTGTGAAGCGGATATGCCGCGGAGGAAGATAGTTCTAACGTCTGGCGCATTTGACCTCCTTCACCCAGGACATTTGAAGATGCTTGAGGAAGCTAAGAGGAGAGGCGGCCCCGGCGCTAGGCTCATAGTTGTATTGGCTAGGGATGAGACCGTTAGAAGGAATAAGGGGAGAGAGCCTATCTTCAACGAGAAGCTAAGGAAGTATATGGTCTCGATGCTCAAGCCTGTTGACGAGGTTATTCTCGGTTCCAAGCCATTCTCCTTCGAGAAAATTATTAGAAAGGTTAAGCCGGATATAGTTGTCTTCGGATATGACCAGGTTGAGTTGATGGAGAGGTTCAAGAAATTCTGTAAGGAGAAGAATGTTCATGTGAAGGTTGTGAAGGCGAGGAGATACCGTGTAAAAGAGCTTGACAGCAGTTCTAACGTGATAAAGAGGGTTTTAGAGGTTGCGAGGTGTGGGGAAAGAGGGCACGCTTAATAGAGTTTGCCTGCCGCTCTGACTCAAGCTCAGCTACAGCATTCTTATAGAATGGAGCCGACTCGAGTGAAACCTTCAGAAACACTTTATCCCCATCCTTCAGCCCATACTTCCCCCTAAGATAGATTGGTGCAATAACCTCTACAACATCCTTCTCATAGTGGGTGCGGTCGATGAATATTATTGCCGCCTCCTGTTCATCGTTGAAGAGCGCCTTAATGCATCTTGCTCCACCGTAGGTTCTTTTACCATTGCTGAATCCATCTATTCTTATGTTCGCCAGCTTCTCTAGGAGCATTCTATTGACGATCGAGTCTCTTGAGTAGAGCCTAAGGTTCAGGGTTCCTGGATAGGGTTTGAACCCAACCCGCTCCTCTATCTGCTTGAGATATCTATCGATTCCAAGATAGTAGGAGCCCTCCCCCATTCCTGTGAAGACTCTCCCCTCAATCCTTATCTCGACTGGACGTTCAAAGATGCTCTTTAAGGCGAGATAGAGGTTCCGAAGCTCCTCAACTCCTTTCCCAGTCAATCTCACATAACCCGTCTTCCCAACTATTCTTCTCTCTAAATACCCTTGCCTCTCAAGTTGGATTAGGAGCCTTGAGGCTGACTGCTGCGAGGTTCCAAGCTGGCGGGCGAGCTCCGGGGTCGATACCCTAAGGCTTTTCACGAAGGCGTTGTTCTGAGCGAGGTGGATTAGGAGTTTCTCCTTAAGGTTGAGTAGGTTCATAATCATTACAGCGTTATAATCTACTCCCTAATTAACCTACCCCACTAACCCAGCTCCGAGCCCTTAGAGCTGGATAGTCTGGTTAACCTTCAACCCCTCGGAGGTGAAGACGAGGAGGTCTATCCCGTTGCCGCTTGCAGCGTCCCTCGATATCGAGGCCTTGACAGCCTTCACGGCAAGCTCCCTCAACTCCTCAGCCCCCATATCAGGCTTGTAGGCGCTCTCTATCACGCCTATAGCTATCTCAGCTCCAGAGCCCACCACCGCGTAGTCATCCTCTATCATCGAGCCTAAGGGGTCGAGGACTACCACATGGCCTCCACTCGTATCGAATCCACCGACAACCGTCTCAGCCAGGTAGGGTAGAAACCTGCTGCTGAAGAGGTAGTTTGAGAGTATCTTGGCCACCGTTCTAACCTCAGGCTCCCTCCCATAGGTGTAGCGGTAGATACTCGCCTCGGCCTGAGCCTCCTTAATCAGGCTCTGCATATCCCCTACAAGGCCTGCGCAGGCCGCTCCTATCTTAGGGGTGATCTGGAAGACCTTTCTAACGGTCTTGCTTACAACGAAGTATCCGTAGGTGAGCCTCTTCTCGGAGGCTAAGACTACCGCGTCCTTCCCCCTTATCCCGAGGGTTGTCGCACCTGGATACGGGTAAGGTAAACCCATCCTAGATTCACTCTCCTCCCTCTAGGAAACCCGCCCTCCTCTTAACCCTTTAGAATAGACGTATTCTTGGCCGCTGAGATTCTAACCCTGTCACCGGGTTTGAGCCTGAACCTCTCCGCGGCGCTTCCCCGGTTTATGGCCAGCTCCACGTAGCCTGAGCCGCCTACGGTGAGGAGAGGCTCCCCCTCCTCGACGAACCCATAAGCCCTCCTAAACCCACACACTATCTCCCCGCCTCTGAAGGAGAGCCTCAAGCGCTCGGAGCCGAGGACCTTAGATAGAAGCTCAGGCCTAAGGTTTGTGACTAGGTTTCCGAAGCGGTCTACATGCATTACTATGGCCTCTATGACTCCATCTCTCACAAGGGGTTGGGGAAGCTCCATCCTCCTATAATCATCGACCTGCCTCCCAATCTCCTCTAAGCTCATGCCCGCTGCAAGTCTTCCAACCACGTGGGCGAAGACATCTCTCCCGTGGAAGGTCTCCGAGACCCTTGGAGGAAGCCTGTCCTCGTCAATCCAGTAGGCCGCCTCCAATCCAAGCCTTTCAGCCGCTGGAACCATGAACCCTGTGTCAGGGCCTATGAAGAGGTCTCCCCTCACCGTTTCGAGGACTATTCCACATCTCTTGGAGCCGACCCCCGGGTCGACCACGCAGAGGTGGATTGTTCCTGGAGGCATGTAGGGTGCGTAGGATGCGAGGAGGAATGCTGCCTCAAGCTCGTTGAAGGGTTCAACCTCATGCGTTACATCGATTAGCAGCGCATCTTCCCTATAGGAGAGTATCACGGCCTTCATCTGAGCCACATAGGGGTCACGTGTCCCAAAGTCTGTTAGGAGAGCCACTATAGGCCTCTTCATCCTAGCCTCCACCCAGCTCTATCCTTACAACCTTCTCTCTACTCTTAAACCCCTTCACGATCACTACACTTGACTTTGGAACTCGATAATGCTTTGAGAGGAGTTCTATGAGTCTCTTATTCGCCTTTCCAGCTCTTGGAGGGGCTGAAACCCTTACAACAAGCACGCCATTTTCCTCCTCGACCCCTTCATGGGTTGAGCTTGGATAAACCCTTACATGGATTAGTTTCTCTCCCAACTCTAGGTCTACGCTGGACGCGCTTGGTTTAAAGTCTATGCGCTTCCCTTTTCTCTTAAGCATGTTAAGGGTTAGGAAGGCTGATGGGAGACTCGAGGAATTCGATAAGCGGAAGGTGGTTAGAACATGTCTCAAACTCAGGGTTGGTCGGAGGGAGGCTGAGAGGATAGCCGAGGAGGTTGAGAGGGAGATATATGACGGGATTCCAACAAGTAGGATACTTGACCTGGTTTATGAGAAGGTCAGGGAGCTGAGGCCGAGTCTCAGGCACGCTCACGACCTCCGGGAATCAATCGCCATGCTCCGCCCGAAACCAGACTTCGAGCAATACATCAGGCTGGTGCTGGAGTCTATCGGCTACAGAGTTGAGGGGAACAAGATTCTAGAGGGTAGATGCGTTGACCACGAGATAGACGGTGTAGCCGTGAAAGGTGACGAGACCCTTCTACTCGAGGTTAAGCATCACGTAAACCATCACACCTACACAGGCATGGACGTCTTCCTAGAGGTTTGGGCATCTCTCCAAGACCTCGTCGAGGGCTTCAGACTGGGACTCCACGGCTACAACTTCACCAACGCCCTAATAGCATGCAATACAAAGATCTCCGACCATGCTGAACGTTACGCTCGCTGTAAGGGGTTGAAGTATATGGGCTGGCGCTACCCTAAGGCCCTCAGCCTCGAGGAGATTGTTGAGAAGAACCAGCTCTATCCAATAACCATGCTGAGAGGTGTTGAGAGCCATGTATTGGAGAGGCTTGGAGACCTCGGGATAGTAACTCTACGCCAGCTCCTAGAGATGAGCTCCGAGGAGCTTAGAGAACTCCCAATCGATAGCGAGACTCTAAGAGAGCTTGTAGCCAAAGCTGAAAGTGTTCTTGAGAAGGGAAGGTAGATAACTTCGACGGTTCTCCTAGATTGGGCGGTAGAATGCTCGTCGAGATAGATGGCTCAATGGGCGAGGGTGGAGGCCAGATACTCCGCAATGCCGTCGCCCTCTCAGCAGTCCTCCTCAAACCGATACGCGTCTACAACATCAGGGCGAAGCGCAGTAAGCCGGGACTCAGGCCGCAGCACCTCACGGCCGTTAGGGCTGTGGCCGCTCTCTCCTCAGCCGAGGTCGAGGGTCTCAGAGTTAACTCAACCGAGATAGTGTTCAGGCCGAGGAAGCTTAGGGGTGGGAGGATAAGGTTTGACGCGGGAACCGCTGGGAGCACAACCCTCATGCTTCAGAGCTTGATGCCCGCCATGGCCTTCAGCTCCTCTGGGGTTGAGGCCGAGCTGAGGGGAGGAACCAACAACCCGATGGCTCCGCCTGTCGAGTATCTCCGAGATGTCCTAACACCTACTCTGAGAAGGATGGGAGGGGTCTTCGAGGTTGAGCTCGTGAGAAGAGGCTTTTACCCGAGGGGAGGAGGGATAGTTAGGGCGAGGTCTCAGCCCGTCGAGCAGCTCAAGCCCATAAACCTGACAAGGTTCGACGGCGTAAAGCGGATAACCGGGATAAGCTATAGCAGCAGGCTTCCAGGCCACATAGTTGAGCGGATGGCCTCCACAGCTGAGCAGATTCTCCGCAGGGAAGGCTACCAGGTTGAGGTTAAGCGGGAAGCCCTCCAGTCAGGAGACCCTAGATGCGCGCTCGACCCAGGATGCGGGATAATCCTAGTGGCGGAGCTGGGTTCAGGGGCGCTCATGGCCGCTGACAGCCTCGGAGCGAGGGGAGTCCCAGCCGAGAGGGTTGGAGAGGAGGCTGCCCAAACCCTCCTAAAACAGTTGAAGACCAAGGCGCCGGTAGATAGGCATCTCGGAGACCAGCTGGTTATCTGGGCATGCTTGGCCAACGGCGTCTCAGAGTACAGGGTCTCGGAGCTTACAACCCACACCACCACAAGCATCGAACTCTGCAAGCTTATGGCTGGGTGCGAGACACGGGTTAAGGGAAGAGTTGGAGAACCAGCCACAGTCAAGATAAAGGGCATAGGGCTTCATAGGGGATGATTCGTTAAAATACTGGGAACCGGGGCTGGAGATAGGTTGAAGCGCGGGTTATTTGTTGGGAGGTTTCAGCCGCCTCACCTAGGCCATCTACACGCAATCAGGCAGGCTCTAAAAGACTGCGACGAACTCATAGTTGCCGTTGGGAGCGCACAGTACAGCCACACCTTCGAGAACCCATTCACGGCGGGCGAGAGAATCGAGATGCTTAGACTAGCATTCCAGGAGGCTGGGATAGGTCTAGAGAGGCTGCTGATAATCCCGGTTCCCGATATTGGGGAGCATGGCCTCTGGGTCGCCAAGGTCGTCTCCTTCACCCCAAGCTTCCAAGTAGTCTACACGAACAATCATCTCGTTAAGAGGCTTTTCGAGGAGGCTGGATACGAGGTGAAGCAGCTCGTCCTCTACAAGAGGGAGAAGGAGATGGGCACGATAATCAGGAAACGGATGCTCACTGGAGAGGAGTGGGAGAACCTAGTCCCCAAATCAGTGGCAGAATATATCAAAAAGATTAAAGGTGTGGAGAGAATCAGGGAGATCTCCAAGGGAGACTTCTAGCAACTCTTTTTTAGAAGTTATTAGGAAGCGTGTAGCGGTGAGACGCTTCGAGCCAAAGCTAGACGAGGTCTTGACCTAGAAGGCGGTTTAGATGATGGTTTTCCGATACAAGCAGGTGATAGTCGTTAGAGCCGATCTCAGGATGAGCGTGGGGAAGACCGCGGCCCAAGTCGCCCATGCAGCTGTCTCAGCGGCGGAGGAGTGTAGGAGAACCCGCCCCGAATGGTTTAGGGAGTGGGTTCGGGAGGGCCAGAAGAAGGTTGTCCTCAAGGTCTCTGGGGAGAGGGAGCTTAGAAGGCTTCTGGAGCATGCCCGCGCACTCGGCCTCCCAGCATCCCTAATCGAGGACGCGGGGCTCACGGAGCTTCCACCAGGCACGGTGACAGCCCTCGGAATAGGGCCAGCTCCCGTGGAGCTTGTTGATAGGGTGACTGGAACGCTTCCACTGCTCTGAGAGTGAGGTCTAGATGGACGGCTACAAGCCTCAGCTAACAAGCCTCAGACCCATGGATGTTGAGCCGTTCATAGGGATTGAAGGCTATGCCTCCAAGACCCCTGGGGTCGGCGGGGTTGTAAAGGAGAGGCCTGAAGACTTCCTCACATGGGAGACCCTCCTAAATGGCTTGGACGCTAGGAAGGCCTACGAGTCTCCTACAGGTGTCGTGGGCGGGGTAGGCGGGCTCCTGCTCGCCGTTCTCTGGAAGAGGGGTATAGATACGATTAGAGCCTCAACGGTTATCGCCCGCGCCCTCGGAGTTAAGCCGAGCGCCCTAAGCTTCTGCGGGATAAAGGATAAGATGAGTGTCTCATGGCAGTTCATCACGCTCCCCCAGTCTCTGATAAACACCGAAGAAACACTGGAGATAGGGGATGTAATCAGGGTTAAGCCTCTTAGGCTCTATGGTAGGAGGCTGAGCTCAAGAGACCTGGCCTACAACAACTTCGAGGTCACCGTGAGGCAGGTGAGCGCCGATGTAGAGGTTCTCGGAGAGTGTCTCAGGCAGCTTAGCGTCCACGGTCTCCCAAACTTCTACGGCCACCAGAGATTCGGCGTCACCCGGCCGATAACCCCGATAGTTGGGAGGCTGATAATGGAGGGTAGGCTGGAGGAGGCGGTCTCAGCCTTCCTAGCAGACTATTCACCTCTTGAGAATAAGCTGAACAGGGAAGCCCGTAAACATCTCCTAGAGTCGTGGGACCTAGAATGGGCTTCCAAGAACTTCCCACATAGCCTTAGATATGAGAGGGAGATTATACGGTACCTACTTGAGAATCCAGGAGACTATGTCGGCGCCCTACGCTCGCTCCCGCTCAGGCTTAGGAGGCTTCTAGTGGAGTCGGTCGCAGCCCTAATCTTCAACAAGACGTTGTCGAGGCTTCTCCTCTCCGGAGAGAGTCTAAGTGAACCCGAGGTAGGCGACATCGTGGTTCCAATAGGCTTGGGTGGGAGACCTGAGAGGGGGAGAAGGATTAGGGTTAGAACCTCGAACCTGAACCAGATTAGAAGGCTTGTAAAGGAGGGGAAGCTTGTAACAGCCCTCCCAGTCCCAGGATACCTTACAGAGATTCCGAGAAGCAGGAAGGGGGACGCCTTAGAGGAATGCCTAAAGGAGCTTGGAGTAGAGTTGAAGATGTTTAGGGTAAGACTGCTGCCAGAAGCCTCAACCAGAGGCTCCATAAGACCCATAGTCACCCCCTCATGGAGCTGCAAAACCCTACATATGGAGCCCCATCAACTAGTTCTAGGGATGAGGCTGCCGCCTGGAAGCTATGCGACAATCCTACTGAGAGAGCTTATGAAGCCTGAGACCCCTCTCTCCTACATAGGAACCAAAACACCTAATAATCGTGGAAGAGAAGACGACATGAACCGATGACAGCATACATTATCCGCTCAAAGAATGCGAACGCCACCTGGGCCATCATAGGAATAAATCTTATAGTAGGATTCATTACACTATCCCTACAATACACTTCCCCGAGAGAATTTACATGGATAATAGTTGAATTCGGCTCCATCCCCCTCTACACTGTGAGGTGGATTCAACCCTACAGACTTCTAACCTCAATGTTCCTCCACGGAAGCTTCATACACCTATTCCTAAACATGTTCGCTCTCTTCATCTTCGGCCCAGATATTGAACGCGTCCTCGGGAAAGCCCGTTACCTACTCCTATACTTTCTAAGCGGGGTTATGGCAGACATAATCCACGCCTACTTCATAGCGTTCTTCTTCCCCTATAAGCAGCTTCTCCTCGCACCTGCGATAGGTGCTTCGGGAGCGATCTTCGGGGTCATGGCCGCCTTCGCAGTCCTCTTCCCTTTTAGGAGACTCGTAGTCTTTATGGGGTTCCCAATAATTGCTCCAGCAATAGTAGTTATAGTGTTAATGACCCTGATACAGATGGTCTACGCATTCCTCGCACCTTTCTCCCAAGTCGCCTACGCAGCCCATATCGGAGGCTTCCTCACAGGCCTAATCCTAACCCTAATCTATAAGCCCTCGCTCCGTAGAATACCTCTCTTCTATTAGGAACCCGGTTTAGTATCCTTAAATCTGGGCTTTAAGCCTGTTAGAAGGTATGCCGGTTACGCCTTTCCCTCTACTGCCGAAGCTTCCGAAGAAGACCGGATTATTCGGATATGCCTTAGGGAGCTCGAAAACAATAATTGAGTCGATAGTTGAGAAGGTTATCCCAGAGGAGGAGAGGGAGGAAGCGTTAAGAGAATATGGTGTAAATAAGCCTGTAAGGATTGAGAGGAAGGGCGCAACCTACTACCTCCTCCAGAAGATAAAAGGAAACACCCTAGTCCGATACCTAGTTAACTGGGGTAGACTTGTATCCCTCTGGCCGGTTCACCTAACAACCGCATGCTGTAGCGTTGAGTTTGCAGCGGTCTCAAGCTCCAGATACGACCCTGAACGCTTCGGATGGATTCCTGCGACAGGCTCTCTCCGCCAATCCGATGTTCTCCTAATTGAGGGGACTGTGAGCGGGAAGATGGCTCCCAGAGTCCGCTTCATCTACGACCAGATGCCGAGCCCGAAGTGGGTGATAGCTATGGGGGCATGTGCGATAACTGGAGGACTCTATGCGAAAGACTCCTACAACGTTCTCCAAGGACTCGACGACCTAATCCCAGTCGATGTATATGTTCCAGGATGCCCTCCAAGACCTGAGACACTCTTCCAAGCCTTCCTCCTCCTGAGAGAAAAGATACTGAAATCGAGGTTGGAGTAAGATGACATGGCCTGAACTCAAGAAAATAATCGATGAAGTGAAGGAGAGATTCGGCGAAGCAGTGGTCGAAGAGGTCTACAATGAACCAAGAATAGCGAAAATCATAGTTAAAGTGGAAAGCATAGAGGAGGTTGCGAGATATCTCTCCAGAATAGGGTTCGACCACGTTAAGAGTGTGACTGGAATAGATTTACTGAAGCTACGTGAAGGTGGAGGGAACCTCATAGAGGTTGTCTATCAACTCGGCTCCTACAACCTCGAAGCCCTGAGAGACAGCGTGCTGAATCTCTCAGTGAAACTGGATAGAGATAACCCTGAGACGCCTTCACTACATGAGATATGGCCCAGCGCAGAATACCATGAAAGAGAGGTATATGAGATGCTGGGAGTCAAGTTCAGGAAGCATCCAAACCTGAAGCCTCTTCTACTCCCAGAGTATTGGGCGGATATACCGCCTCTGAGAAAAGACTACAAGGTCCCGGGGAGGGAGTAGAGATGCAGGAGGAGAAACGTAGGATAGAGGTCTACGACGTCGGTGGGCCAAGCCTAGTCTTCAGCTACGGCCCCCAGCACCCTGGGACGGGGCACTTCCGGATGATTGTAACAGTCAGCGGAGATACTGTTGTTAGCTTGGAGCCTGACCCTGGGTTTGTTCACAGGGGTGAGGAGAAGATGGCTGAATACAAGGGATGGATAACGAATATCCCTCATCTTGAGCGCCCCGTAATCCTCGACTCAGCTGGAGCCATAATCCCCTACTGTCTAACGGTTGAGAAGCTGATGGGGGTTGAGCCTCCTGAGAGAGCGAAGTATCTCAGAACAATAATAGCCGAGCTGAATAGGCTTGGAAGCCACCTCTACTGGTTCGGCCTCTACGGAATCTTCCTAGGCCACAGCACAATGTTCCTCTGGTGCTTCAGCGACCGCGAGTTCCTCGTAGACCTTGTCCAGCTCATAACGGGTGCAAGGGTCACACACGCCTACATGGTTCCAGGAGGAGTTAGAAGCGACGCTCCGAAGAAGGTTCCAGCAGGCTTGGTCAAAGAGTTTAAGCACTACTACTGGAGCATGCTTGGGAGGGAGCCCACGGAGGAGGAGCTCAGCGAAGACTTTAGAAAATATGTTAAGGCTGTCTGCGACTTCATGGACCTCCGCCTAGACCAGTACTGGGACATGTTCTTCGACAGCGAGATATTCTTGGAGCGGACTAAGGGTGTAGGGGTTCTCCGTAGGGAGGACGCCATAAGGCTTGGAGCCGTGGGGCCAACTCTGAGGGCCTCTGGAGTAAAAGCCGACGTCAGGGTAGATGAACCCTACGACGCCTACCCCTACCTAAAGTTCGAGGTTCCGGTTAGGAGTGAGGGAGACTGTTACGCCAGAGCAATTGTAGGATTCAGGGAGATGAGGGAGAGCCTGAAGATAATCAGGCAGGCGGTTGACCAGATGCCTGAGGGCCCAGTGAAGCGTAAACAGCATCCGATAATGCTTAGGGTTCCGAGGGGTGAGGCTGTTGGGAGGGCTGAGGCCGCTAGAGGGGAGATGCTCTATTACATAGTCTCAGACGGCGGCGCAACCCCCTATAGGCTGAAGATAAGTCCCCCCAGCTTCCGCCTCCTCCCAGTCCTCCGCCACCTCTCGAAGGGGATAAGGATAGCCGATATCCCACCCGTTTACTGGAGCCTGAACTACTGGCCCGTCGAGGCAGACCGCTGAAACCCTTCTACTCTCCAACCACCTGAACTACGTAGCTTCTCCGCCTAGGGCCGTCGAACTCGGCTAAGAATATGCTCTGCCATGTCCCGATTAGGAGGCTTCCATCGGCCACGGGTATGGTCACGGAGGGGTTGAGTAGGATTGAGCGTAGATGTGAGTGCGCGTTACGGTCTATCTCGTCATGGAGGTATCCAGCCCCCTTTGGAGCAAGCTTCTCCAACAAGTTCAGTAAATCCCTCCTCAGCCTCCCCTCATCCTCATTGACATAAACGGCGAGCGTCGTGTGAAGAGAAAACACCACGGCTACACCGTTTCTAATCCCGCTCTCCTCGACAACCCTCCTAACATCCCCCGTAACATTGATAAGCTCAACTGGGTGAGAAGTCCTGACATTAATCCTCCTAAGATAACTCTTCATGATGGAATAATCTATCTACAGATATTAAAAGAATTTTTCGAGTCTTTTCAGAGTATAGCGTGAGAGATTGATTTCAGGTTTTCTCCCTAAGACCTTTTCTGCGAGGGAGAATCCTAACGCAAGCCCCTTCATCAACCCGTATCCCCTCAACCCATCCACCACATAGAGGTTTCTGAAGCCTTCGACGAGGTCTATTATGGGCTTGAAGTCGGGTGAGATACTGCACGGCCCAGTCCAATCCTCGATGAGCTCGAATCCGCATCTAAGTCTTAGGCCGAGAAGCCTCTCAGTGTCTTCCGTGAACTCTCTCGGAGGCCTTCCGAAGCATTCCTCAGGACTCTCAGCCGACTCCGCATGATAACCCCCACCTACCAATGTATCCTTGAAGCCGAGCCTCCAGTAGCTGTCGTTGATGTCGTCGGAGAAGGCTGGAAGACCTTTACAGCCGCTCACCCTAAACCTATATGCTGGACATTTAATAATCCATGTCGGGAGGGTTATGCCGAAGTCTGCTAGAAAAGACTTATTCCACGGGCCGAGGCAGAGGAAGAAGACATCGCCGTAAACCTCCCCATCATTCGTTACCGCTGCTACAACTTCTCCATCTTCAACCTCAAGAGACTTTACAGAATTGTTTAGCCTCAGAGCTACACCTCTCTCAGCAGCCTCCAAGTATAGGAATCTAAGAAACTTCTTAGGCTCAATCGAAGCATCAATCCATGTATGTGTTGCAACCTCACCGTCATTGAACCTTATCTGAGGCCACTTCTCAGAGGCCTCCACGCTGCTTAGCTGTTCAAACTCTATCCCCGCCTCCTCCAATATCTCAGCCGTCTCCTCGGAGTCCTCCTCATCCTCGATTGCCACAAACTCCCTCCCAACTACCCCAGCCTCCAGTGGGTCAGAGTCTCCTATAATCTCTTCCAGAATCTCTATACTCTTCTTCACTGTAATCGCGTCCTCAACGCTGTCGAGTTGAACGGTTACAACCCCAGCGGAGTGCGTTGTTGCGCTACTGACCCCGCTAGACCTCTCTAGAACAGTGACTTTTCCACCCTCGATGGCGAGTCTGAGAGCGGTCGATACCCCGACAACCCCTCCTCCGAGAACGATGAACTCCCTCAACGCCGACCCAGCTTACCAGAGATGAGGTTTAATTTATCCCATTCACAGCAGACATCTGTGAAGATAGACGCCCACTGCCACGCCTATGGATTCAGCGAAAAAGAGCTGGAAAAATTCAGGGAAATAACCCTGATCTCCGTGTCGGAAGACTATGAAAGCAGCCTACAAAACATCAACCTCTCAAAGAATTATCCAAACATCATACCGTTCATAGGAATCCACCCATGGATGATAAGGAAATACGATGAAGAATCCTTCCAGAAGATAAGAAAACTTGCAACAAGAGGAAAGGTAAAAGGAATCGGAGAGGTTGGAATAGATGGAAGATATAGGAAGCTTCAAGGGAAGCAGGTTGAATCGTTTGAGAGATTCTGCCAGCTTTCTAGGGAACTAAACCTGCCTATGAATATACATGCATTGGATGCGTGGAGGGAGGTTCTAAACCTGCTTTACAGACACGACGTTGGAAAAGCCCTACTCCACTGGTATACAGGTCCTATCGAGCTTCTAAGAGAGATACGAGACTTAGGATACTACATAAGCATAAACCCCTCCGTTAAGATTCAGCCCAAACACCAGAAAATTCTGGAGAACGCAAGCATAGATATGATCTTAACTGAAAGTGATGGCCCCTACAAATATCACGGTCTAAACCTTAATCCAGGAATGATTGGAGAACTATTAGAGACCATTGCTAGAGCTAAGGATATGTCGGTTGAGGATGTTGAGAGGACTGTTGAGAGAAATCTTAGACTCTTCCTAGGCTAACGCTTATTCTTGAACTTCTGCTTAAGAATCTTCTGAAGAACCTTGACCTCACCGTCGAAGTCTATTCTCCCATGGTCGAGGAGGCTTCCGCTAAAGGTCTTAGGTATGTGAAGTAATTCATGGATTATTATCTCATTCTTCTCGTCCTCGGATAGTGTATCAAAGTTCTCTGAAATAAACTCTATGACATAGTGAGCCTTCATGTTAACCCCCTTCAGGAAAGCCTTAGAGACACCATGAATCCTCGCAATCGTTTTCGGAGCCTTAGCGCCAAAGCTTCTAATACATTTAACCCTGTTAGGATCTATGTAAGAGAGACCAAGAAGCTTGATGATCTTCTTAACTCTTTCATCGAGGTCTGGTGCACGCACGTATTTTATCGTCATTGTTGCTTTTATTTTCTGAAGGAAATATTTTAAGTTTATCCATCACTTTTTCCATTAAACTATACTAAAATTATCGTTTGTCTCCTAACGATTCTCGGAAATTTTTTATTATTCGAAGTGTTTTTGTGATTATTGAGTATTCACGTTCAGTTAAGATTGAGGCTATTCTTTTTTCTCCGCCAATTTCTATGAATATGCAGTAGACTTCTGCGGGGAGATTTTCCGGTATCTTCGACAGGATTTCTTCGTCGTCAACGGTTATGCTGAAGAATGCCCCATTCCTCTTTCCTGAAATTATCGTTGCAACCCCTTTTGAGACCTCTTCTATCACCACTTTCACGGGTTTTGTTATTGTGAGATGCTCGTCGAAGCTTATTTCATCGACTATGTATCTGTGTTCTTTTGTCTGCTTGCTTTTAATGGCTTTCACCTTTACTGGGATGCCTATCCTAATCCATGTTGGAGGTTCCCTCATGTATATTGTTTGGGAGGGTTTTCCTGGAGGGGTTATTCTAACCCTATATTCTAGTAAGCCTCTATAGACTCTGGGCTCAATCATGGTTATGTATCCTGTTAGTTCTTTCTCATCATCCTCTTTCATCGTTATTCACCTTTCGAAGAGTTTTTCCTCGACTGTTGGGAGACTCTCGTAGTGTTCTTCTAGATGTTTTCTTAGGAGCTCCGAGATTTCCCCGAACACGTTTACTAGGAATCCATAGCTTTTATCAGGCTCTGTTAGGGGGACGTATAGCATGAGGGCGTCTTTGAAGTCCGAGACTATCCCGTTAAATGGGAAGAATATGTCGGCTGCCCTGGCCCTAAATTCTCTATCAATATCTATTATGAGGTCTAGGGGGATGAATTTTGGAAGCAGCAGTGTATCGATGGTTACGTAGATTCTAACCCCCTTCTCCCTCGACTTGCGGAGCAGTTTAGTTATGTTTTTTATAACCTCTGTGGGCATCATGGCTATTCTTAGGAAGAGAGTCTCAGAAGCTTCCTTAATCAGCATGTATGCGGCGTTGTAGGCCTGTACTCCTCTGAGGAGCCACATCCACGTCTCCCTTCTCATCTTGGGGGCTTTCTCCTCGTAGAGCTTGTTGAGGAAGCCTACTGTATCCTCAAGCTCTTTGAGTACGGCCTCCTTTTTCGGGTTAAGCGCCTTGCTTGGAGGCATGGCTATATAGAGTATCGGCCTGCTCCCCCTAACCCCTTGGATTAGCCCTCGAGACTCAAGCTTGGAGAGGACATCGTAGATTCTCGTCCTAGGGATTCCAGAGCTCCTCGATATTTCTGAGGCCTCGGCCTCACCTAGCTCCAGCAGGGTTATGTATGCTCTAGCCTCATACTCGGTTAGCCCGAGCATTCTGAGGGCTTTGACGGTCTCCGAGCTCACGTAAATAATACTCCTCTAGTTACAAAAAGGTTTTATGGTCGCCGAACCCCTGACCAAAAGGGTGAAGCGCTTGGAGACGCCGGCGATAAAGTTTGAAAACGTGTGGAAAATCTACCGAATGGGTAAGGTGGAGGTTCCAGCACTTAGGGGGCTAGATATAGAGATTAGGGAGGGCGAGCATATCTCGGTGATGGGGCCTAGCGGTAGCGGGAAATCCACCTTCCTGCATCTCGCAGGCGCCCTCGACAGACCTACACGGGGTAAGGTTCTCATAGAGGGCAGGGACCCAAGTAGGATGAGTGACGCTGAGATAAGCAGGCTTAGAAACCGTTTGATAGGGTTCGTCTTCCAGACCTTCAACCTAATCCCGAGGCTAACAGCCCTCCAGAACGTCATGCTCCCCCTAACTCTCCAGAACCTAGATGGAGAACTCAGGAGGAAAAGGGCTGAAGAGGCCTTGGAGCAGGTAGGTCTAGGGCATAGAATGAGTCATAAACCCTATGAGCTGAGCGGTGGAGAGCAGCAGAGGGTTGCAATCGCCCGCGCCGTCGTGACTAGACCTAAGATAATTCTAGCGGATGAGCCTACAGGTAACCTTGA
>CAYTSD010000009.1:0-4213 GCA_964440495.1 uncultured Nitrososphaeria archaeon
AGTACATAAGAATCCAGGCAACGGCCTCCATCTCTAAGGCTGTAATCAGGATATACTATACTGACGGGGAGTTGTCGGCGGCCGGCATATATCCCGAGACACTCCGAATATATCACTCGGTCTAAGGTCTATACTGGGAGCCTCTTCGAACAACTTTTGGCAGTGACGCGGATGGAAAATATTGCGAGACCGAGGTAACCAGTTTATCGGACTTCTCCCTCATGGGTAGGTCAGCAGCTCCAGTTGGAGGCGAAATATACTCAGAAGCCCCCTCCACCTCGACTGGGATAATAATTCAGAAAAACATTGTTTTCATAGCTCTAGCCGCGCTTGGTGCCGTTGTGGTAGTGATATTACTCAAGAACTCTATACTTGGTAAGGAAGAGAGTTAGCGGGCCCGGCGGGCTTTGAACCCGCGTCCTCCGGCTCCGGAGGCCGGCGCCATATCCAGGCTAGGCCACGGGCCCTTGGCTGTGATTGTTCTGGGCTGTAGAATAATGTTTTGGCTTAAATAGGAGGTTCACCTACCCTGCTTCTCGGAGATGGAGTCTTCTCGTAGCGTCTCCACAGCTGTGGCTTATGAGGAGAAGTGGAGGAAGAGGTGGAGGGAGGAGAGGGTTTTTGAGGCAGACCCAGACCCTTCTAAGCCTAAGTTCTTCATCTGTCTCCCCTACTCTTATCAGAATGGCCCCCTCCATATTGGGCATGGGTTCACCTTCACCCGTGGAGACGCCTATGCCAGGTTTAGGCGGATGCAGGGGTATAATGTTCTCTTCCCATGGGCTTGGCACTGGACTGGGGAAGCTGTGGCAGGAACCTCTGAGAGACTGAAGCGTGGAGACCCAGCTGTTAGGCGGATGCTGATCGAGATAGATGGTGTCCCGGAAGAGCTCCTAGACAAATTCACAGACCCAGCCTTCGTGACAAGATACTACACGGCTGAGAACAAGCTTGTCGTCGACGCAATGGGCTACTCGGTTGACTGGAGAAGAGAGTTCCACACAACAGATCTCCACCCATACTACAGCAAGTTCATCGAATGGCAGTATTGGACATTGAGGAAGAGAGGATACGTGACCATGGGGAAGCATCCAGTAGTCTGGTGCCCCTACGACCAGAGCCCTACAGGAGACCATGACAGACTCGTAGGAGAAGGGGTCTCACCCGAGGAGTATGTCCTAGTTTTCTTTAAGCTCGGCGACGCATATCTCGCGGCAGCAACCCTTAGACCTGAGACCATATTCGGTGTTACAAACATCTGGATAAACCCAAACCATCCATATGTGTTAGCGGAAGTAGATGGGAAGAAACTAATAGTTGCGAAGAGGGCTGCTGAGAAACTTAAGGAACAGAAAAGGGTTAGGGTAATCAAGGAATATAGGCCTGAGGAGCTTATTGGAAAGCTTGCTGAGACCCCGCTGACCGGTAAAAAGGTTCCCATACTTCCAGCGGAGCTAGTAGACCCAGACTTCGGCTCAGGAGTCGTCTACAGCGTTCCAGCCCACGCACCCTACGACTACGCAGGAATAGTTGCCCTGAAAAATAATCCTGAAAAACTCGAGAAATATGGGCTAAGCATCGAGATACTTGAGAAACTGAAACCCATCTCGATAATATCTGTGCCAGGGTATGGAGACCATCCAGCCGTGGAAGAGGTTGAGAAACTTGGAATAAAGACTGACACAGACCCAAGACTTGACAACGCTACAAAGACCATCTACTCAAAGGAGTTTCACGAGGGAGTGATGAAGGAGAACTGCGGAGAATACTCTCGGAAGCATGTAAGCGAGGCACGTGATCTAGTAAAAGAAAAACTAATAGACCTTGGACTCGGAGACACCATGTGGGAACTCCCGGAAAAAGTAGTTTGTAGATGTGGGACAGAGTGTGTGGTAAAGATAGTTGAGAACCAATGGTTTCTAAGATACTCCGACCCTGAATGGAAACGTAAAGTAAAGGAGCATATAATGAGTATGCGGATATATCCTGAGGAGGCGAGGCAGTGGTTCCTCAACGTTGTTGACTGGCTTAGAGACTGGGCATGCGCCAGGAAGACAGGGCTTGGAACAAAGCTGCCATGGGATCCTGAGTGGATTGTTGAGACATTAAGCGACTCGACAATATACCCTGCTCTCTACACTGTAAGCAAATACCTGAATCTTGGAATAGTTAAGCCAAGGCAGATGACGATCGACGTGTTTAACTATATCTTCCTTGGAGAGGGTGACCCGAGTGAAGTCGCATCTAAGGCTGGTCTCCCAGAACAGGTCTTGAATCAGATGAGGGAGGAGTTTCTCTACTGGTATCCAGTCGACATGCGTATCTCCGCTAAGGAGCTTGTCCCAAACCATCTAACATTCTATATCTTCCACCATGTCGCCATATTTGAGAAGAGGCACTGGCCTAGAGGAATAGGGGTTAACGGGATGATAAGCATTGAAGGAGAGAAGATGTCGAAGAGCAAGGGTAACTTCATACCCCTCAAGAAGGCTGTCGAAAGACATGGAGCTGACACAGTTAGATGCACCCTACTTCTAGCGGCGGAGGATATGGACGACCCAGACTGGAGGGAGAGAAACGCCATCGAAGCAGGTCAAATGATAAAGCAGTTCCTGAAGATAGTTGATGAGGTTTCCTCAGCGTCCTTGACAGAGAGCCTAGACGCCGATAGATGGCTTCTCTCAAGGCTTCAGAGAAAGATTGAGAACATCACCAGATGGATGGAGGAGCTTAAGACTAGGAAGGCCTGCCATGAAGCGCTCTACGGATTATATGGGGACTGGAGATGGTACCTCAGGAGAGGGAATGGACGGATAAGTGAGGCTGGGAAAACATTCATAGAAACATGGATAAAGCTTCTCACACCCTTTATACCATTCACCTGCGAGGAAGCATGGAGCAGGCTAGGGAAGAAAAACCTAGTCTCCGTGGAAAGCTGGCCTACTGCGAGAAAGGAACTAATAGATGAAGAAGCAGAGCTTGAAGAAGAACTTATACGAAGACTACTTGAAGACGCTAGAAGCATAAGTGATGTCCTAGGAAGAAAACCGAGAAAAATCTACATCTATACAGCTGCTGAATGGAAGCTTGGAATACTTGAAAAAACAATTGAGGCATTAGATTCAGGGCGTGGAAAAGCTATTGGAGAAATAGTGAAGTGGATACTATCCAAAAAGCCTGATGAAAAGAAGGCTGCTCCTATGGCTGCGAAACTTATGCTCGACACCGTTTCCTCGCTCTCCTCATCATACAAGCCTCAAACAATGCTAACAGTAGGTCGGAAAGAGGAAGCCGTGTATCGATCTGCAAGAGAGTTTCTATCAAGTGAGCTGGGTGCAGAGGTCGAGATACATTCCGAAGACGAGGAGAACCTCTACGACCCAAGACGCAAGGCGCATCAAGCCCTACCTCTAAGGCCTGGAATATATGTCGAGTAGCCTTGAAGATCCTGAGCGGCTGAAAATTCTAAGACAAGCTCGTAGAGACCTCAAGTATCTGCTCGAAAGAGGATACAAGAAAGCGCCCTCGATAAGATTCGTCGGCGACCACTATCAACTCGACAAAAAGGAGAGGCTAATCCTATATCGATCAGTGTATCCCAGAGATGAGATAAAGGTCATAAAAAGTAAGATGATGAAGCCTAGTCAACTGAAGGGTCTAGAGCTGTGGATTGATGGATTTAATGTTCTAAATACTGTTGAAGCTGCTCTACGTGGAGAGGTGCTTTTACTCTGTGATGACGGAGTTCTAAGAGACTTCTCGGAAGTCTACGGAGGATATAAGATATCAGAGAATACTTGGAGAGCTCTAAGCCTCATAGCTGAAGCGTTGAAGAAACTCTCAGTCTCAAAGACTAGAATACTCTTCGAAAGCCAGATAAGTAGAAGCGGCATCATAGCATCTAGGACGAGGAAAATTCTCGAAGAGAACGGGTTAGAGGGGACGGCTGAAACCTTGAAGAAAGTCGACTCAACGCTCTCTAAAACCCTTAAACCAATAGCTACAAGCGACTCAGCCATAATCCTACGATGTCAGAGGTTCTTCGACCTATCAAGATACATAATCAATGCCTTAAGATACGGCAGAGTTATCCGCCTGCTACAGTCAAGATAAATTTTTTATATCAATAGCTACTAGTAGCCATCAGTATGAACAGTGTAAAGCTTCTTTCAATAATGCTAGTAGTTGTTCTCATATTAACAGTCTGGAACAT
>CAYTSD010000009.1:4313-45122 GCA_964440495.1 uncultured Nitrososphaeria archaeon
ATACATCCCTCTCTCGTAAAATGGCTTAAGAAGTCGCATGTAATCTTTGTTGACGATATGGAGGGCGCCCTAAAGTGGACTACCTATGGCAACGGAACTATAGGAATAGATGATGAAATAGTATTTAATGGTGAGAAATCCTTAAGCATAGTGTCCCCAGAGGGCAGCTGGCAGATTATGGAAGCTCTCAGACTATTCTCGCCTCCGAAACATAAAGTCATGGGATTCGCGTTCTGGTGGACATGCTATGGAACAAACTTCGGATACATAGACTTTGGAATAGAGTTTAGAAACGCTTTAAACAACTACAGAAAAGCTGGAGAGATATACATATACTCTTTAGGACTACCATACTACAGAGTTGAGAACGGAGACATTATTCGATTTTCTAAAGATTCAGGCCTCCCTTCAAGCTTTGATACGGCTGAAGTTAAAGGAGATCTCCCATGGCACTTTACAGCAATAATAATAGACTTTGAGAAGAGCGAGTATGTCTCGTTTCTAATCGATGATTCAGAGGTTATGATGAATGGTATAAAACTCTATGACCGTATGCCTCGTGAAGGCCCATCAGAATACAATATGATGGAAGTGTTCTTCATAGTTTCAAACGGTGACAAAGGCCAGCCTGCTCAATGCTTCTTCGACGACATAATAGTGTTCAATCTATCTGAAAGCCAACTATAATGCTTTTTATCCCCCTCCAATCGACCAGAGGATTATTACCTCGTCACCGTCTCTGAGTCTCCTCGAGTTGAGCTTAGTTCTCGGAATCATCTCCGCGTTGTAGGCTACCGCGAAGCCTTCTCTGAGCTTCCCCTCCTTGTTGAAGAGGACATTTCTTAGGGCTTCATGTTTCTTGACCACAGACAGTATGAAGTCATTTAGGGTTGAGTTTTCTGGAACCTCTATCTCCTCTGCAGCAATACCTATGAACTGTCTAAGCATGGAGAAGTATCGTGTACGCGCCTTCGGCATAATCTCCGTAGCTTTTCCTTTACTCTCACTTAAATTTTTAGTCTACATTAATTCCCACTACCCGATTTAGAGTAGTTTCCTTACTTAAGGAAAAATTTATAAGCCTAATTCCTTTCGCTAAAAATGTCGGAGGTGTGTTTTTGAATTATTTTGGTTATGCTGGAAAAATTCTTCGGATAAATCTATCGAACAAAGAGGTCTGTATGTCTCCTCTCGACCCAACCTTAATCAGAGACTTCATAGGCGGAAGGGGGTTTGCGTCGAGGCTCCTCTATAACCTAATTGACCCCAGTATCGAGCCTCTATCTCCACCTAATCCACTCATCTTCGCCACGGGTCCTCTGACAGACTTAGCGCCCAGTTCAGGTAGAATGACTATCGCCGCCCGCTCTCCAACAACTGGTATACATGGTGACTCTAATGTCGGCGGCTTATTCGGAATAGAGTTGAAGAGAGCTGGATACGATGTGCTCATAATCGAGGGGAGAAGCGAGAAGCCAGTATACATTTGGATAAATAATAGAGAGATCGAGATAAGGGACGCTTCTCATCTATGGGGGAAGAGGGTCTATGAAACCACGGACGCTCTTCTTAAAGAGGTTGGAGACAGAGAAGCCCATGTTGCATGCATTGGGCCGGCTGGCGAGAACCTGAACTATAATGCCGTTATAATGGTGGATTATGACCGAGCAGCCGCCAAGACTGGGATGGGAACGGTTATGGGAAGCAAGAATCTGAAGGCGATAGTTGCGCGTGGAACACTTAAGACAAAAGTCTATGACATTAAGAAGTTCAGGGAAGCATTCGAAGAAGCATTAAAGATCTATGAATCTGACCCGACGACGAAGATAGGTAGAGAGATAGGGTCGCATTTTCTCCACACCGTTCACAACGAGAAGGGAGCGCTTATCCTAAAGAATGGTCGATACGGCTATCTTCCACCTGAAATATTCAAGAAGGTAGACGAATATGCTGTCAACAAGTATCATGTGAAGTCTACGTCGGGATGCGGGTTCTGCTACATAAGCTGTGAGAGAAATCTAGTGGTTGACAGCAAGAAGCATGGACGATTCACGATAAGTGGAATAGAATACTATGGATTAGCCCCTCAAAGCTATAGACTCGAGATATTCGACTTAGAGGAGGCTCTCTATAACGCTTGGCTCGCGTCAGATTTGGGGTTAGATCACAGTTCTCCTGCCCAGATGGTTGCTTTGATGATGGAGCTTTATGAGCGTGGGATAGTAACTAAGGATGATCTTGATGGCCTTGAATTAACGTGGGGGAATGCGGAGGCTGTGCGCACAATATTTGAGAAGATGGCCTACCGTGAGGGGAAGATTGGGGAGATATTCTCCGAAGGAGTGTTAGGTATAGTTAAGAGATTTCCCGAGGCCGCGAAATACGCCATACATGTCAAGGGGATGGATAATATACCTCAGGACTCGAGGGCGGCGCGCACCTATAACATGAGGTATGCGATATCTACGCGGGGAGGAGACCATATGAGGGCTTCAGGGCTCAGCAAACTTGGGGGAGCGATAGCTGTGGATGATATGGCGGTCCCCGACGCGATGAAGAGCTTCCTGGTGGTCGAGAACTTCACAACCATGGTCAACCTCTTCGAGGTCTGTACATGGGCTTGGTCTGCCTACACCTCAAGCTTCGACATCTACAAGGCCAAGGAGAACGTGTTGGTCAAACTCTATAACGCTACAACGGGGAGGAAAGTCTCAATAGATGATGTCTATGCCGCGTGCCAGAGAACAATACTCATAGAGAGGGCGGAGAACGCTAGATATGGTGTAAGGAGAAAGGATGACACTCTTCCAGAGAGATTCTTGAAGGAGCCGCTTCCTTACAAGCCTGGGAAGAAGCATCCGCCCGTCACGGATTTCGAGGAGAGGCTCACTTGGTACTATAGATATAGAGGGATAGATGAAAAGACCGGCGTCCCGAAGAAGGAGACCTTGATAGAGTATGGGTTAAGTGATGTAGCAGAAGACTTGGAGAAAGCGGGGGTGTATGCCTAAAATGGTTAAGAAAATAGTGTTTAACCCAGATAAGTGCACAGGGTGTAGAATATGTATGCTTGAGTGCGCAGTCAGCCACGGCGACGGCAACGTCATCGACTACTCTAAGTCAAGGATTAGAATCAGGACGAACAAGGAGAAGATAATACAGGTGGCAGGGGTATGCGTCCAATGCGATGAGAGATACTGTATAGACGCTTGCCCATGCGGCGCCATCACAATCGACGCAAGACTAGGAACGATTAAAATCAGTGAAAGTCTTTGTAGGAGATGTGGTGCATGTGCAAAGGCATGTCCATATAATGGGATAAGCGTTGTTGAGAAGGATAAGGTGATAGCCTGCGACCTATGTGGAGGGGACCCAGCTTGTGTGAAGTGGTGTCCAACCAAGGCAATAACCTATATGGAGATAACAGGAGAGAATCTATCCGAGGTTGAACGACTGCATGAAAAGATGATAGAGCTCAACAAGGAGGTCTATTCTCCCTAACCATATTTTTATCCTAGAACATCTGGTTTAGATGTGGTGAGATAGCTATGGGAGACCCTGTCCAAGAACATAAGGATAAATGGTTTACAGATAAGTATTGGGTGACACCATATAACTGGCTTCCCGAGGTTAGGGGCCAGTTCCATCTTCCTGAGAGGGTTGAGATACATGACGCAACTATTAGGGAGGGTCAGCAGACCCCTGGAGTGGCGTTCAGGAAGGATGAGCAGCTGAGGATAGCTGAGGCTCTCGACGAGCTCGGGGTCGCACGTATAGAGGTCATCCCGATGGTTTCTAAGGAGGATGCGGAGGCGGCGAAGGAGATAGTTAAGCAGAGGCCTAAGGCGAAGGTGATAGCGTTCACGAGCTGGCAGAAGGAGGCCATAGACCTCAGCCTTGACTGTGATGTCGACGGTCTTCTGATAGACTATATCGGCAACCCCTGGCAGGGTAAGGCTTTCTGGAATATGGAGCCTGATGAGATAATTAGGAAGGGTGTGGAAGCGATAACCTATGCTAAGGAGCGTGGAGCATTCGTCTCAGCCTTGGTCTGGGACGACTTCAGAGCACCCATGGACTTCCTAGAGAAACACTACAAGGCAATAGTTAATGAAGCACATGTCGACAGCGTAACCATCGCAGACACCTATGGATGCGCACTCCCCTGGACAATGTATTACATGATTAGGAAGTTGAGGGAGTGGGTTCCAAACACGCCTGTCGAGCTCCATATACATAACGACTTCGGGCTTGCGACTGCGGGAGCTGTGTCAGCAGTATGTGCGGGGGCTTCAGTAATTCATACAACCATGTGTGGGATTGGGGAAAGGGTTGGAAACGCGGCGACGGAGGAGGTGGCCTTAGCGCTACAGGTTCTGCTCCATGTTGACGCGGGAATAAACCTCGAGAGAATATACGAGGTGGCGAGGATAGTTCAGGAGATAGCTAAGTTCCCTGTCGGGCCGAATAAGCCCATCATAGGTGAAAACGCATTCAAGGTGACCTCAGGATGGATTTACTGGATGATGGGTAAAGCCGCTGAAGCAGGCACGCCTCAGGGAATGCTCCCCTTCCTCCCCGAGCTAATAGGTAGAAAAGGTGTGGAATTCGTGGTAAGCAAGGGGAGCGGAGGCTCACTGATACGTGACAAACTCGAGGAGCTTGGCGTAAAGCTGGATAAAGAAGAGCTGAGGAAGGTTGTAGAAGAAGTGAAGAAGGAGGCAAGCATATTGAAGAGCACCCTCTCCGAGTATGAGCTCCTAGACATAGTTAGAAGAGTGAGAGAAAAGAGGTGAGACTATGGTAGTCCATAGAATCGAGGAGATAGAGTCAGTTGACGCCAGAGTTAGGGTAGATATCTATGGTGGGAAATCCATTAAGGAGGTTCTCGGAGACACGGTTTGGCTGAGCTACAGGCTCGGTGAAGCCAGATTCTGTGACGACGTCAAAAAATCGAAGCCTGACATAATATGGTATTCAGATGATGTAAATAAGAGAGCCACCTACCTCAGAGACAAGGACTTACTTATTCTTCACGGAGACTGGGCATCCGGAGAACTTCAAAGACTCGTACTATGCCTCCTAGTGAAAAACTTGGAGAGAAACGACCACTACGTCTTCCACTCCTCAGCAATACACTACAAGGGAGTAAACATACTGTTCATGTCGGGTGAAGCAAACCACGGCAAAACCATGAGCCTTATAGAAGCAGCGAGAAGGGGAGCCGAGATAATCTCAACCGAGGGAACAATAGTTGATATAAGTGGAAGGGTTCTCGCCGGGACAAAGGATGTCTTCCTGAAGAGGAGACCTAAGGGTACTGAGAGAGCGGATGTCCCACCCGCAACCGAGGGGTGGCGTAAGTTCTTCGACTCTCTACCCGAGTTCAAGCACTACACAGGAGAAGTTGAAGGATTCGATTTAGTTATACTCCCAGACATCGACGGCCACTTCGACACGTTCGTAGCAGAGCTAGGACAGTTTGAGCGAGAATACCAAACCTTCTGCTGCCTAACCACAAGCTACTATCTCCCATGGATAGTCATATCACCTGGAATCCCCATGCCCCTACTCGACGACGAAGCCCTCAGAGCTAAGAGAGCAGCCTTCGTCTCAGACTTCACGAAAAAGAGACCATACTACCTGATAAGAGGGAAGACACCGGCCATAATCCTCGACGAAATAGAGAAAATAATAAAACATTAACAGCAAACAGACAAAACATCTCAATCCATCCATTTTTTACACTTACAAAATTTATAAGCATGCGAATCAACCAGCATTACATGATTGTAAAGGTTTGGGAGGTTCCTGGATACAAGGTTCCACCCCCGAATGAAAGGCTCTTGAAGATTCTCATGTCACCTGAATTAGGCAACACTGATAAAGCTACAGTTCTCGTCTCGATGATTCCACCTGGAGGCACAACAGGACTTCACACCCATGAGGTTGACGAGTTTATGTATGTTGCATCGGGAAGAGGAACACAGACCATAGAAGGAAAACAGCTACCCGTCGAACCAGATACACTGATATTTGCACCCGCCGACGTTCCCCATGAGATAAAGAATACTGGAGATGATATGATAAAGCTTGTATGCTTCTATGTTCCACCTCTTAAGCCATCTCCAACATTCCAGAAAGCGATAGAAGCTGCGAAGAAAGCCTTAAAGTAGGGAGGTGAAGGTAATGCTGAAATTTGATTGGGAAAGATGGAGGATAATAGATTTAACGTTACCCATATTCCCCTTCCACCAAGACCTTGTAGGATTCCCTAAGGTTACTAGGTGGACGCATGAGGAGGGAGCCCGTCTCAACGCCATTCCAGCTGGGATAAATCCATCTGACTTCCCTGAAGGAAAATCCCAGGCATGGGAGGAGGTTGTACTCTCAACGCATCTCGGGACACATCTCGACGCACCATACCACTTCTACCCAACAACAGGTGGGAAACCCGCTAAAACCATAGATCAGGTTCCACTGGAATGGTGTATGGGAGATGGAGTTGTGCTGGATTTGACATATAAGGGTCCAAGAGAATTCATAACCAAGGAGGATGTAGTATCCGCTCTCAAGAAGATAAACTATAAGCTGAAGCCTAGAGACATAGTCTTGATAAGAACTGACTGGGACAAGAAGTGGGGGACGAGGGAGTATTTTGACGACCATCCCGGGATGAGCGCTGAAGCAGT
Source organism: uncultured Nitrososphaeria archaeon (assembly GCA_964440495.1). Classification (GTDB taxonomy): domain Archaea; phylum Thermoproteota; class Nitrososphaeria_A; order Caldarchaeales; family Wolframiiraptoraceae; genus Benthortus. The sequence goes on from CAYTSD010000009.1 coordinate 11,006, forward strand.
CCACTACATCCTAGACCAAGGCGTGAAGACTATCGGGATAGACACCTTCGGTTTCGACCGATCATTCAAGGCTATGGGAGAAGACTACAGGCGGACAGGCGACAAAAGCTATCTCTGGCCAGCACATAACGTCGGCAAGGAGAGAGAATACGTCCACTATGAGAGGCTGGCGAACCTCGACAAAATACCAGTCCCATACGGATTCATATTCATCGGAGCCCCCTTCCCTATACTGAAGGCAAGCGCCGGATGGACACGGGCATTCGCAATAGTCGAAAAATAGCCGAAGCAGCTTTCACCCTACTATTATTTATTTAACCCCTTCATCAAATATAAGGAGTGGAAAGCGGAAAACCTTAAGAAAACGTGCTCAAAGAGACTTCGCACCGAGGGCCCGTAGCGCAGCCTGGATAGCGCATCGGCCTTCTAAGCCGGGGGTCGGGGGTTCGAATCCCCCCGGGCCCGCATCTTTTCATGGAATTCTATTAGGGTTTTTTCTAGTTTCTTTGCAGCGTTTTTGTGGTCGAATTTTTTGGCTAGGGCTAGGGCGTTTAGTCCTATCTTCTTTCTTAGTGAGGGGTCTTTTAGAAGTATGATGACGTAGTTTGAGAACTCGTCATAGTTATTGGCTATGAATAGGTCTCTACCGTGAACGGGGTTTATTCCGAAGACTGCGAGCCTGGTTGCAACTATTGGCAGGGCGCAGGCCATTGCTTCAAGCATCTTTCCACGGAACCCTGTTCCAAGCTCTATTGGAGCTACGAAGACGTCGCTCATCCAATAGTGTCTCCGAACATTCTCACTAGGTCCACCCTCCCTTATGATAACGTTACTGCTCCTCATTTCTAGAAGTTCCTCTGGAGGGCTGAACCCTATCGCATAGAAGACTGCGTCTGGAACCTCCTCAAGCACCTTGCTCCAACACCTATTGAGAAAGTTCTTGACAGCGTCAACATTCGGATAATGCTTGAAGTTCCCTACGTAGAGGATGTTTCTTCCTCTCCGCTCCCAAGTCTTCTCGCCTGGAGGGGGATAATAGAACTCTGTGTCAACTCCGTGTGGAACAACTCTAACTTTCTCCTCGAGGCCTGGCTCATAGTCTAGGAGTATCTCACGGTCTTCTTCCGTTAAAGTGAGGACTAGGTCGGCTGAGCGATATATCTTGAACTCATATTCACGCATCTCCTTAATCTCCTCCAAGCCTATTCTCTCACCTTTACTCCTCCTAATCTCCATGGCTTTAGTATAGCATTCATGGACGGAGACCACCGACAATGTCCCTCTTGGAATAATCTCCCTGTTAGCCTCAAGATACTGGCCCATCATAGTATACTCAGCTATCACGGCGTCGAACTCCCTGCTTCTCATAAGATTCCTGAAAGCCTCCTCTATTCTCTCGTCATAGGCTCCGTCGCCCACAAAGAATGTTCTCGGCCTGCGAAACTTTCTGCGAAGCCTCTCAACCTCCTCTAAACTTCTTTCTCTGGAGGAAGGAATCTTTATGACCTCTTCACAGAATCGATTCAGACTCCTATCCATTCTATCTTTCTCGTCATATGCTGGGGCGAGAACAGTTATTCTATGACCCATTCTATGGAGATTCTTTATCCTATGATAGATCAGGATTGGGCCTCCTATGACATCTGCTCTCGGTAGGAGTTTAGGTAGGAATAGAATCTTCATCTAGTTTACCATCTCTAAGAGTTCTCTAACCTCCAATTGAATACTTTTCCTTGACGTGAAGTCTATCAGGTTCTTCCACTGTCTTCTAAGCTCAAGTAGATGTTTGAACGGATTGAATCTAGGTTTTGCATCTGTCTCCGCAAGCACTATGTTTTCTAACGCTTCTCTAGCCGATTCAATGTCTCCTTCAACTAGATAGTCTAGTGATAGCGCTAAGGATGATTGGTAGATTTTTTCCTCAAGGTCTTCTCTTAGAAATATCCCTGGATATGGGTCTAGTTCCTCCGGCTTAATCGGATTTACTCCTCTAACTTTCTCGATGGTTTTTATTTTTTCACGTTCATAGATGAATCGGTAGATGTCTTGTCTAAGTCTTTTCCAGACTGGGTGTGGACTTGGAGGGGGGAGATGTCTTATTGAGAGCTGGTTGTCGAAGAAGACGTTGAAGCCGAATATTCGGCTGTTTATCACGTAGTCTATGTCTTCTCCGCGTGTGATGTAGGGGTCGAATGGGACCTCCGTGAATAGGCTTCTATGTATTATGAGGTTCCCGCCCAGAGCCATGGGAGTAAGCTTAAGCCTTGGCCCAGATTCAATAAGCATCCGCAGGGTTTCGTTCATCGCCTCAACCTGGTTCCAGTATCTCATCCAAGGTCTAAAACTCTTCTTTACAAGGTAGCCTCCATAGGGTTGGAGATGATATCCAGCTACAGCGTGAACAATCCTACCTTCGTAGGATCTGCCGATAAATTCTCTCGCCTTAGAGATGAATTCAGGATCCTCGAAAACCTCGTCATCGTCGATTAATATAGCTGCATCTGCTCCGAGAATGTGTGGAATAAGGATGCAGAGGTTTCTTATATTCGAGTATCCCTTCAAGCTGGTTAGATCTATGAAGTCCTCCATTCCCTCATTTTGGAATAGCTTATGGAGATTCTCTAAGTGACTGTAGCTGAAGAATATCTTTTCAACATCGACATGCGAGGACTTCACAATCTCTCTGACTTTTTCCTCTACTTTTTCTTGGATATCTTCTGCTGTTGCGGCAGCTATGACGAGAAGCTCGAAGTCTCTTTCCCCTAGATTGCCTATACTCTCGATTGCTCTCCTCAGAGTCCCCTCCTGGTCTAGCGGTGTTGGATGATCATATATTTTGTCGGTTTCCCTGCATCCTTCACTGCTTTCTCTTCCCCAGTAGGTTGGGATCACCATGACGAGCTTCATTTGGGGATTAAGCCTCTCCGAAGCCGACTTATATCGTTTTCCTAGATTTCAGTCTCACTTAGATTCATGTAAGCTATGTTAATGGTTTTTCCAGCTCCCGGCGCCACGTATATCTTGTCTGGAAATCTTAGGGCTAGGCTGTTGAAGGCGTCGTGGACCATTCTTAGGTCCGCAATCTTTCCTCTATCCATTAGGAGTAGGACTGTTACCCGCTCCAGTAGGCTTAGACTTACCCCTTCTCCTCCTCTTACACGTTCATATGCTTCGACAAGTGTTTTTGAGACCTCATACATGCTCGCGGTCTTCATGGATCTGTAGATAAGTTTTGGGAGGTCGTTGAAGAGGTGCTCCTCCATTCTTTTTGGGGTGAAGCCGACTATCCTCAGGACAGTCTCGATGTTCCGTATGAATGGTTCTTCAACCTCGTATTTTCCTCTCCCTCTTCTAGCTAATACTCCAACGTCGACAAGCCATTCAAGTCTCGGCGGAGCGATATGCCTATACTTTGCGTATTGGCTGCTCTTAATCCAGTCTGTCTTGTTCTGGATGGAGGTTCTCTTCTCCCTGAATTTCTCTGCTTCGGCTACCTCTCTTGCAATCTGCTCCCTTCTCCTCGACGGAAGGCTTGACAGAATCTTCTTGAGCGCAGTTGGATAGACTTCCTCCATGATGTAGTTCATGGCCTCCTGACGTGTAAACCTCTCCTTCTCGACAGCCCATGCCAGTATAGGCTGTATGAATGGGTAGTCTGTGGTGAGGATTACCCATAGGAAGAAGAACTTCTCCGCGTCTGAGAGGGTTATTAGGTCTCGGAGAGAGAGGATAGCCCTACCCTCAACCATCTCCCTGAACTTTCCAGCGGAGTCCATGGTCAGATATATTTTCCCGAATCTTCCGAGGGTCTGGGTCTTCCTATCTATGAGCTCCATCTCGGCGGCTAGGGTTACATAGTTTCGGGCGTTGACGGACCTTGTTATGAGGCCTATAGGCCTGTGGGGTAGGAGTTCATAGTCTTCAACGTTTCTCACTAAGTCATAGAGGATGCTTGCGAGGAAGTCGAAGCTCTTCGGGCTTTCATCCTCTAGGAGGCAGGCTAGGGGGCGGAGGTAGCCAAGCCTACATGTATCTCCATGGGTTTCAAGTATCACGGCACCATCACCTCAACCTCCTCCCTAACAACCGTCAACGGCTTGATGTTCTCCCAATCCACTGGAGAATTATTCGGCTCAAACTCTCCCTTCACCAGCTCTAGTATGACCTCCTTGCTGACTCCCTCCTTGTCTCCGAGATACCAGAGATACTTGTTGGCCTTTGGTATCGAGTCGGAGATTATACGCTTAACTCTGAATCCAAGTTCCTCGGCAATCGGCGCAACCTCCTCAGCCATGTTGATCAGCCTTCCCTTCAACTTAACCTTCCCCAAGACTATTATCGCAGGTCTATCCCACTTCAAGACCCTGAAAACCTCTCTAAGACTTTCACGCATGAATTGCTTGAACCTTGGAACGGACTCGCTGTGAAAGAGCATTCTATTTACCTCCTCATAGGTGTATCCGAGAAACCAGAGGCGAAGCCAGTTGTCCCAAGCATAGGTCTGCATGTTGAAGTATGGTGGAGAGGTTATCACCATGTCTACGGATTCATCCTCGAGTGGGAGACTGCGTGCATCATTCATGTAGGCTTCTCCCTTAACGGCTGGCACGCCGTCAGCGTAGACTCTCTCAGCCTTAACCCGCAGGCTTTCCAGGACATTTCTTCTAGGCTTCTCAACACCCTTCTCCCTGACATACCTCTTGATATATCCTGGCGCCATTGAGAAGGAGTGGGAGCACCTCACGCTCAGGTGAATCCTTGTTGGGCCATGGAGTATTCCAAGCATTAACGCCTTGATGAAGTTTGTTAAGTCGCTGTCTCCAGACTCTTCCAGTAGGTCTCTTACGGCGAGTATTTGCTGGAGGGTGTAGTCGCTGAAGAATGCTCTGACATTCTCGCTCACCTCTGAGACATCATATTCCCAGGGTCTTATCCTCTCTTCAGCCCACCTAATCCAGTCAAACACTTCTCTGAGACTCGGTGGACGGGTCTTCGCCCTCGTCAATACATAGGCTTCTGGGGCTAGGTCGTTGCCTACACCGATTCTCCCATTTAGGCAGGCTTCAAGTGGAGCCGTCCCCTTCCCGCTGAACGGGTCTAAGACAACATCCCCAGGTCTAGAATACTTTACTATGAAGTAGTAGGCGAGCGCCGGCGGAAAGGACCCCGTCCTAGAGCATATTCTATGGAGGCTTGAACCCCATCCATCCTTAGCGAACTTCCATGAGTCAGGTATACTGTAACTCAACACGTAGCTATACGTACTCAATGCAAGAGATTGCGGCGAGCGGTAATAGTTTTAATCATTCTCTTCGAAGTGAGGGTGAATAGGTTTCCCAGAATGTTCATGGTTTTACTTCGGGAAGCTCCGCACAGAATTCAGTAACTAAATGTGTCTGAATATGCGGTGGTTGACGTGAGGTAAATTTAATTAGAGCTTAAAATCTATCTGGATGTCAAATTACTGGGTGATATGTATGAGTAAGCTTGAGGTCATCCCCTACACGGGTCAGAAATATTATGAGCTTGTTATCCAGGGATTCAGGAGAAGACTCCCACTGGTTCAGGTTTCAGATGACACGTGGATAGCCTACTTCGACAGCCTGGGAGACAGAGGATTTCTAAGTCATTGCGCGAGAATACTCGCAGATAGACTTAGAGATGTTGATGTATTGATGACGGCTGAGAGTAAGGGGATAGCGCTCGTCCACGAGATAGCTGGGAGACTCGGCCACCCATACTATGTTGTCTGCAGGAAGGAGATTAAGGCATTCATGAAAGACCCCATAGTCATTAGATACAAGCCGATAACCTCCGCGAAGGAGCTCACACTATGTATTGATGGGAGGTATAGGGAGAGGCTTGAGGGAAAGAGGGTTGCCATAGTTGACGACATAGTTAGCACAGGTGAGACGATAGAGGCCATGAAGGAGCTTGCTAGAAGGGCTGGAGGAAACGTTGTAAAGGCTGCGGCTATACTTGTCGAAGGCTCACGTAGAAAGGATATAATAAGCCTCGGAGTCCTCCCACTCTTCAAGAAGCAGTAGCTAGCTGAGGAGTCCAAGCCCCTTGAACAGCATCATCGCCGCGAAGACAACCAGCAGCAAAGAGAAAATCTTTCTGAGAATCCTAGTTCCGGTTCGGAGGCTGACTCTGCTTCCAGCCTGTGCTCCAGCTGCGGCGCCTATGACCCCTGCTAGCAGTAGGTCTGGAGATACGAGTCCGTGGAGAACATAGGTTGAAGCTGCTGTCGGAGCTGTTATACTGATCATGAACATGCTTGTGGCTATGGCTGTCCTCATGGGGGTGCTGAGAACTAGAACCATTATCGGAACCTTTAGAAGCCCTCCACCTATCCCCAGCATCCCTGAAGCAAATCCTGCTGCAAACGCTCCAAGCGACCCGAGAATCCATCGGCCACTCGATATAGACTTCATCTTAGGGTCATCTTCATGGATCGGAGTATGCTTAAACATCTTGTAAGCGGTGTAGAAGAGAACCACGGCAAATATCACCTCGATAATCTCACCCTTCAGGTAGATAGCTATGTTAGAGCTTATCAGAGCGCCTATAACTGTCGAGGCCTCCAAGAACAGTCCAAGCTTAAAGTTGACAAGTCTTCTAAGAGCGTAGATTATGAAGGAGGAGAAGGCTGTGGCCGCGACGGAGGCGAGGCTTAACCCAACCGCCACGTGAATAGGCAGGTTCAAGACGATGACGAATAATGGGACTATGAGGAAGCCTCCGCCGAGACCCACCAAACCCCCTAGAAAGCCAGCCGACAAGGTTATCAGAAAAACCTCTAGAAAACCCGTCAACTCTGCGGAGACCCCGCCAAACCCCCTAAAAACCCTTGCACAAAAATAAAATACAGCCTAGGATAATCCAGAGACGAAGCCCGGTAGTCTAGCGGCCAAACCCCCCGGGGAAGGGTCAGAAAAAAGGAGGGGCCAAGGATCCCGGGCTCTGGATCAGCTTCCTGAGGAGAGCCCCGGGGACCCCGGTTCGAATCCGGGCCGGGCTACCATAACCTTTTTGGGTAAGATTTAAGAGTAGGCTTACAGGGGTTGAGTTGAGCCGCGATGGAGTATGTTTATGCTGCGCTCTTGCTTCATAGGGCTGGTAAGAAGATAGATGAGGAGAATGTGAAGAAGGTTCTCACCGCCGCTGGCGTCAACCCGGATGAGAGCAGGGTTAAGGCCTTGGTGGCAGCGCTCTCGGAGGTTAATATCGACGAGGTCTTGAAGAGCGCAACCGCCATGCCTGCTGTAGCTGCGCCTGCTGCTCCAGCCGCTGAGGCTAAGCCTGCTGAGGAGAAGAAGGAGGAAAAGAAGAAGGAGGAGAAGAAAGAGGAGGAGAAGGAGGAGGCTTTAGCAGGTCTAAGCGCACTCTTCGGCTAAACACTCTAATAATCTATCTTCCCCAGCTATAGTGGGTCGGCAACCTTGAGGTTTAAGCCTGAGGTCTATTCACTTGAGTTCTTCAAGCAGCGGGGCTATGTTAGGAAGAGGTGTAAGGTTTGCGGGGAATATTTCTGGACCCTTAACCCTGATAGAGAGGTCTGCGGAGAATCCCCATGCGAGGCCTACAAGTTCGTAGGCAAGAAGCTTGCTAGAAAGCCTCTGAGCCTCCGTGAAGCACGCGAAGCCTTCCTAAGCTTCTTTGAGGAAAGAGGCCACAGGAGGATTAAGCCCTACCCAGTTGTGGCTAGATGGCGCACGGACATGTTCCTCACGGATGCAAGCATAGTCGACTTCCAGCCCTACGTCACCTCCGGGATCGCGCCCCCACCAGCGAATCCACTTGTGATAAGTCAGCCCTGCATAAGGTTGGTTGACATAGATAAGGTTGGACTAACCTTCGGCAGACATCTAACAATCTTCGAGATGGGTGGAGCACACGCATTCAACTATCCTGACAAGGAGGTTTACTGGAAGGAGAAGACCGTTGAATACTATCACGAGTTCGTTACTAGGGATATTGGGATACCTGAGGAGGAGGTAATCTACAAGGAGTCTGTGTGGAGTGGGGGTGGAAACGCTGGCCCATGCTTCGAGACAATCTCCTACGGCCTTGAACTCGCTACACTGGTCTTCATGCAATACAAGACTGTTGACGACAAATTAATTGAGCTTCCAATAAGAACCGTTGACACAGGCTACGGGATAGAGAGGTTCGCATGGTTCACTCAAGGAACTCCAAGCAGCTTCGACGCAATCTATGGAGAACTATACCCAAAGCTCAGCGAGATAATCGAGGTTCCTAAGGTTGATGAGGAGCTCCTGAGAAGATATTCACCATACACCGCTCTGGTTGTCCCGAAGGCTGGGATGACCGTTGCCGAGGCGAGGAGAAGAGTTGCCAAAGCATCTGGAATTCCATTAGAGGTAATCGAGGAAGAAATAGCTCCTCTAGAGAAGTTTTATGCAGCTCTTGACTTCACAAAGTCCATAACGTTTATCGTCAGTGAAGGTGTTGTCCCGTCAAACGTTAGGGTAGGGTATCTGGCTAGGCTTCTAATCAGGAAGGCTTACAGGCTCCTCGACTCAATGGAGTACTCGGATAGACTCCTAGACCTAATAGACCTTCAAATCAGGTATTGGGGGAGAGATTTCCCACATCTCCTAGAGATGCGTGAAGAGACGCTTGACATAGTTGAGACCGAGATAGAGAAGTTTAGGGAGACGACTAGGAGAGGGCTGGGATACGTTGAGAGAGAATTATCGAATCTTAGGAGAAGCGGCGGCGAAGAGGTTCCCTTAGAGTTTATCGTAAGAGTATATGATGAGAGAGGGATAACCCCTGACATAGTTAAATCTGTTGCAAAGAAGATTGGGATGGAGGTGAATGTTCCAGAAAACTTCTACGAGATTGTTGCTTCAAGGCATCTAAGAGCTGAGGAGAAGGAGGTTGGGGAGGAGTGGGTGAAGAGGTTGGAGGAGGCGTTTAAGGAGCTGCCCCCCACACGTAAGCTCTATTATGAGAAACCCTTTGAGACGAGGTTTAAGGCACGTGTCCTTAAGGTCTCAGGAGAATACGTAGCGCTGGATGAGACGCTCTTCTATCCCGAGGGCGGTGGAGCGGTCTCCGATACCGGTGTACTTAGATTTAGCGACGGCTCGGCACGTGTTCTGGACGTCCAGATTCTCGGCGGAGGAGTAATAGTTCATAGGGTTGAGGGGAAGGTGCCTAGGGTTGGAGAGGAGGTTGAGGGAGAAATCGATGCTGGAAGGAGGTTCAGTATCATGCGCCACCACACGGCGACCCACATAATCCTAGGGGCTGCACGTAGGATACTGGGAAAGCATGCTTGGCAGGCTGGAGCGAGGAAGGAGCCTACCCGCGCGAGACTTGACATTTACCACCATAGGAGGATTAGCGGCGAGGAGCTTAGGAGGCTTGAAGCCGAGGCAAACCGTATAGTGGCGCAGAGAATACCTTTGAGGATAGCTTGGATGGATAGGAACGAGGCTGAGGCACGCTACGGCTTCTCACTCTATCAGGGTGGAGAGGTTCCCTCAGCCGAGATCAGGGTTGTGGAGATCCCTGGATGGGATGCTGAGGCGTGTGGAGGGCTCCACGTAGAGAGCACTGAGGACGTAGGCTTAATCAAGATTCTGAGGGTTGAGAGGATACAGGAGGGGGTTGAGAGACTCGTCTTCGCCGCTGGCCCCGCCGCGCTCCCCTATCTCCAAGAGAGGGAGAGGCTTCTACACGCAGTCTCCGAGAAGCTCTCGACCCCCGTAGAAGCGGTTGAGAAACGGGTTGAGGAGGTTCTAGCGGAGCTAAAAGAGTCTAGGAGGATTATCAGGAGGTTGATGAAGGCTGCCGCTAAGCTCAGAGCGCAGGAGCTCGCCCAGCAGGCAGTGGAGTCAGAAGGAATCAAGCTCTACATCACGGTCGAGGAGGAGTCCGATAGAGACTATGCGCTCAGCATCTCAGACGAACTTCTAGCGCAGGAAGAGCCGGCATGCACAGTCATAGTCTATGACGCCGAGAACCCTAAGCTCCTAGTCCTCGCCAACAAGGCCGCCTTAAAGGCTGGGTTAAATGCGGGGAGGCTTGCGGCGGAGGTGGCGGAGGCTTTAGGCGGGAGAGGCGGAGGAAAGGATAGGATTGGGCAGGGTGGTTTACCCTCCAAGGTGTCTTTGGAGAGGCTTAAGGAGACTGTCCAAAATGCTTTGGGGAAGGGTCTGCCCTAGTCGAGCTTTGCCGCGGCTTTGAGAGCCTTGGCCTCCATCTCGGCTCTTGCCAGAAGCTCAGGCAATACGTCCTTCTCCGGTATTCCTGCCTCGACTGCGAGTGCCTTAGCCTCTAGGAAGGCCTTGGTCAGGATGGGTGTGACCGTCTCCTTGGTGAGGTAGCCTACCTCCGACGCGAGGGCCAGCGCCGTGGAGTGGGCTGAGGCCAGGTCTCTGCGGAAGGATTCCAGGTCTAGGGCTAGGTCTTCTCCCTTGATGATTACACCGTCCTCATAGGCCTTCTCGATCACTATCCCCTTCATGACCGCCTTGATGTCTAGGCGTGCTAGAAGCGATGCGAGGGCAGGGGAGATAACGTCGCCCTTATGAGCCACCAAGGTATCCTTCGCAATCCAGATCTGGCCGCCCTCAATCTTGGTAGGTATCTTGAGCTTGCCGAAGTCGCTTAGAACGGGGCCTGGGGGGAGGCCTGTATTCATCTCAGGCACGATTACGTCTATATCGGCTGTCTCCCCAGCCTTGGCGTGCATCGCAACCTTGTTCTTGTCTAGGATCAGCTTGAGCCTGAAGGCGCTTATGTCCGAGAAGATGAAGCCGACTGGCTCGTAGAGGTCTTTTAGGAGCTCGGCTAGCTCCGGTTTCCCAGCCTTCTCAGCCGCCTTCAGGAAGAGGTTCTTCTTAGCTATCCTTATGGTGGCTAGGTCTCTAAGCTTCTTCCTAATCTCGTGGATGAGGTTTGCTCTTAGGCCTGTGAGCTTGAAGACAGCTATAACTGGATACTTCTGGATGAGGGAGGCGAGTTCCTCAACCTCCCTAACCTTCTTCTCAGGAATCCTTCTCTCGGCGACAACCTGGGCTGTCAACTCAAGTCTCCCAGCCTATGCTTAGACAGCCATCATTTAACCCCTTTTCCTTATTCCTAGTTCCTCGGCGACCCATTCAAGCCCAACCATGGAGAGACGTTCATAGCTTGGGTAACCCCGCTCATCGTATCCCCTAAGCCTATAATACTCTTCAAGCATCTCCTCGAGCTCGACTACATGGCCCTTGGCAGGCCCTTCAGGCGCAGGCTCCCTCAGGAACCTCTCAGGCAGCCTGTCGTCCTTCCTCGAAAGCCCTTCACGGAGGTTGAAGCACCGTTCAAGTAGGTAGATTCTCTCGCCAGTCAGCCTCATCTCCTCCTCCGTGTATGGGATCCCCGTGAGGTAGCGTAAGGCTTCAGCGAAGTCCTTGAAGTAGAAGACGGGTGGCCAGTGGGTTGAGGTCTTGCAGACCACGAGGGAGTCGGAGATGGCTGCAAGGTTCTCGGAGTCATACACCATTAAGGGCTTGAAGAGCGGGCTGAGTCTATCAGCTCCCTCAGGCATCACGCTTCTGCCATAAAGCTTCCTCGCCCTCTCATCGAACCTCTCGATAATCGGTTCAGGGAAACCTGCCTCGGTTAGAAACTCTGCTGAGGTTAGGTGGTCGGCTCCCCTGTTTGCGACGGCATGGCTCAAGCCCATAGACTTCTGGGCACGGCCGTCTTGGGCAGGGATATCCACACCCTTCACAGTCATCTCATACTTCAACGCCTCTCCGCCTATCTTCAAGGCAACTCTATGCGTCCCCTCGGCCATCAGGTCTCCTATCCCCTCACGGTAGGCTATCATCTTGATGAGCTTTATTAGGAGATCCGAGTCCCCCCACCTGAAGGATATTCCCCCCGTAAACTTCTCATCGATTATCCCCTTCTCGTAGAGCTCCATCATGAAACCTATTACTCCCCCAACGTTGTCGGTGTCAAGTCCAAGCTCATCGCTCAGCCTATTCGCATAGATTATTGCCTCAGGATCACTGTTCCCGATTCTCCCACCATAAGCGTTAAGCGTCTCATACTCCAAACCATACACTCCCTCAATCACTTGTTCCCCTCTTCTTACAGCATGCTTCTTCTTACAGTGAAGTGGACACACATAGCATGACATCTCTCCAACCTGATACTTCTTCAACACATCCGCCTCAAGCTTCTCATAGTCCTTGAAGTATCCACTCTGAAAATTCTTGGTAGGATACCTCGCAATCCAGTTCATTAAATCCACTAGAATTGTTGTTCCATATTTTTTCACGCCGTCACTGTAAGGGTGATTCACCAACTTCTCACGAGCGCTTCTAACAAGCTCCATGAACTTTTTCTCATCATATATTCTCGGCTTCTTGGTTCCATACGCGGCTATGGCCTTAAGCTTCTTGCTTCCCATGACTGCTCCGAGTCCAGACCTCGCGACAACCGCGTGAGCATCGACAACTATTGCGGCGATCCTGACGAGGTTCTCTCCAGCTGGTCCTATGGCTGCGGTATGAACACGTTCACCGAGTTCTTTTCTCAGGGCTTCGTGGGCTTCACTCGTGGTCATTCCCCAGAGATGTTGAGCGTCTCTAAGCTCAGCCCGTCCATCACTGAGATACAGGTATAGAGGCTTTTCCGCGGCTCCCTCAATGACTATTGCATCGAACCCGGAGCCTTTTATGTAGGGTGAGAGGTGGCCTCCGCAGTTACCCTCCCCCCAAGCATTTGAGAGAGGGCTTTTAGCAGCGAAGTGAAGCCTCCCAGAGCAGGGCCAGAGAGTCCCATTCAAGGGTCCTGTAGCCACTACAAGCTTGTTCTCAGGTGAGAGAGGGTCTATCCCCCTCTCAAGCTCTTTCCACAGTATGTATGCGCAGAACCCGTTTCCTCCTAGATAGTTTCTCGCCACCTCGCTTGGCAGAGGCTCTGAAGCAATCTTCTCACTTGTTAGGTCAACCCTCAGTATCTTACCCATCCATCCATACATTTTCTACACGCCTTACAATAGGTTGTTTCATATTCAAATATTTTTATTCTTTGAAGCTTACTTCCACAGGCTCACCCATAGTCTTCTTAACATAGATTGACTGAACGTTACGGTATCTCTTCTCAAGTCGGTCAACTATCTTTGAGATTACCGCTGAGGCGTTCTCAGCCAGTTGACGTGAATCCATGTCCTCAGTCCCGATAATACACATGGCTTGAGGGTTCTTCCTCACGCTGAGAGTCACGCTTCGACTAAGCTTCTCCACAAGCCCCTTGAGGTCTGTTCCAGGAGGTATCGGGGTAGGCCTCTTCCCCCTTCCACCCAACGCTGCTCCCAGGGCTCTGGCGGCTAGACCCATGAGGGGTGGGTCTACTAGGAAGAAGTCGTATTCGGAGGCGATCTTCTTCGCCATCCTCTTGTTCCCTACAAGTGTCTCAAGCTCATCTCTCTCGATTACCCTGTCGACTCCAGGGATTCGACGCGCCTCCATCGCGAGGGCGCTTCCAGCTATGACGCATATCTTCTTCCTCTTTTCTCCTAGGCCGTGGGGAAGCTCGACGACCTCGACGAACCTGTTCTCAGGTCTACGTAGGTCTATGTCCCTGAGATTGATTATCAGCTCCATCGACTGCTTGAACTTCCTCTGCTTCCCAAGCTTCTTAGCCTTCTCTATTGCTTCAACTAGGTTATCCTCGAGTGCTCTAAGCATCTCGCCTCAGCCACCGAGCTGTCAGACTCCCAATATAAGGATTAGCGGCGGCAGACCTCAAAACCTGTTAAGACTACTTAGTGGTTTTTGAGCGCATCGCTTTTAAATCTTGCTCAGATTAGGAGACCCAGGAGCTGCATAGATAAATAACCGCACGCCTCTCATCATTTGGATATGGTTAAGTCTATCTTAACCGATGAGGATCGGAGGCTTCTTCTCAGGGTTAGCGAGCTGTTAGAAGAGGTTTTGGAGAGCTTTGAGATACTCGAAGATAAAGAAACCATGGAGGCGATTAGAGAGGCTGAAGAGGATGTAAAAGCTGGAAGGACTAGGAGCTATAACCGATTCGTCGAGGAGCTGAGGCAGACTGGAGGAATATAAGATAGAAGTCACTAGGAGATTCGAGAGGGATTTCAGGAAGCTTGATCGAGAGGTCAAGAGGAGAGTCGACGCTATCGTAAGAAGGCTTGAGAAAGAGCCCTTCATTGGGAAACCGTTGAGGGGAGAATTAGCTGGGAAATGGAGCCTTAGAATAGGAGACCATCGGATAATCTACACCATAGACAGATCAACTAAAACAGTAATCCTCTTAACCGTGAGACCTAGAGAAACAGTCTACAGATAGAAAACGTTATCATTCGGCGCATAGGACCTTATCTTTTATGCCTATGAGGCAATAATTCTTAGTTTTTCGAGGTTCTTTGGCTCTCTGAGCATCTTGCCTTTAGCAATCGAGCTGTCAGGCTCCTAATACGAGGATTAGCGGTGGAGAACTTCTCTAAGCTCCCTATAGAGGCCGTGCACGGAGACTACGTAGAGTTCCATGATTCCGAGAACTGGGAGGAAGCTTGAAAGGAGGCGGAGTGAGGGATGATAAAAGATTGATGGTAGATATACTGTAGCCGTCAATATGATGGGTATCAGGGGCAGGATTCTCAGCCTCCCTCTCCACCTAAACCATCTATCCAGACAGTAGACAGTCCAAGAGGCCATGAGATAGGAATAGATAACACTGACCAGCGGGAACTTCACAGCACCCATATCTGGGAAGAGGGATAGAACTTGCCTGCAATCGAGTAGGGCGCAGAATGGGGCTGAGAGTAGGTGAAGCGGTAGGGTGAAGAGTATCCAGGGTGTCCAGAGGTCGTAGGGTCTGAGCAGGTCGTAGAGAGGGGGCTCAGGGATACCTACGTCATCTATGAAGGCATAGGTTTGAACGGCTCCTCCAACACATATGAAGGCTAGTCCGAGGAAGAGTAGAAGCTTCCTCCAGTCAGGTCTAAGAACCTTTACTAGTAGAGTCAGGCCACGCAGCATCTCTATGAGGTTTCCTCTCTTTGGATTAGCTCATCATAGACCCCTTCATCTACTTCCCGTGTCACTTCCTTCGGGTTTTTACCTTCCACGGTTATCCCCATGCTGAGGCAGGTGCCGAGAACCTGCTTGACGGCGGCCTTCAAGCTCTTAACCCTCATATCACTCATCTTAATCCTAGCTATCCTCACGACCTGCCCCATGCTCAGGTTTCCCACAGGCTGCTGGCCAGGTGTCCCTGAACCCTTCTCGACGCCGGCCTCCTTGACTATTAGGGCGGCCGTGGTCGGGGTTCCAACCTTTACCTTAAACTCCTTGGTGTCGGTGTCGACTGTGACCTCTACTGGAACCCTCATCCCCTTAAACTCCGCCGTAACCCGGTTAATCTCCTCGACAATCTGGAGGACGTTCACTCCAAGCGGGCCTAGCGCCGGTCCTATTGGGGGCCCCGCGTTCGCCTCTCCTCCTGGAACTAGGAACCGCATGGTTTTCTCGGGCACTTTACCTCACCTCCTTACCCGTTGACTTGACTACTCTGACCTGGTCTGCTGGAACCGAGATTGGGAGGGGGAACGCCGCGTCGGAGGGCTCTATCGTCACCTCATTTTTAGGCTTATCCACCCTCACAACCCTCCCGCTTATCCCCTGTAGGGGGCCTGAGATTATCTCAACCACATCTCCAGCGGAGATTGTCTCTATCACGGGTTTCTCGACCAGATGAGGCATGAGCTCCTCTTTACTCACCATCATTACGGGTCTGGCCTTCACGTGTCGGATTCCCTGGGTTAGGAGCGAGACCTTCTCCTTGCTCTCAGCCTCGACGAAGATGTAGCCCTTAATGCTTGGGAGGAAGAGTATCGTGTAGATCCCCTTCTCCTCTGGAGTAATCCTGCTCTCAAGTATCCTCGCTACGTTCCGCTCCTGTCCAACGGTAACCTTCACGGCGAAGAACCTTGATTGACGTGCAGCCAACCCTGCTTCACCACTCTAGAGGCTCTGGAGCGCAATTGCAGCGAACCTTATAATAAAAGCTATCAACCCTATCACCGCAACCCCTAGGAAGGTTATCTTGAGCGCTAGGAAGAACTCCTTCCTACTGGGTTTACGTGCCAGCTTAAGCATGACGGCTGAGTTCTTGAAGAATTCTCTGAACCCCATCGGCGCCCCTCCCAATAGAGCCTATCATATATGTTTTAAGCAGGTTCAAAGACTTTTACCCCCGTAGAGTTCTAAGAGGGGATACTGTCATGGATGAGTCTGAGAAGCCTCGGATGAACTCGGTGCTCAGCGCCCTCGCCTCACCCGCCAGGCTCAAGATGCTTAGGGAGCTGTCTAGAAGAGAGCTGAGCTACTCGGAGCTAATGGAGGCGGCGGGGATGGATAGGGAGAGGGATGCAGGAAAGTTCTCCTACCATCTCAGGAAACTTATCACGGCAGGGTTGGTGGAGGCCGACAAGAGGAGTAGGAGATATAGGGTTACCTCGCAGGGGAGCCTCGTCCTAGAGTATCTTGAGAGGATGGAGAGAGAGCTTGGAGCATCCTCCATGCTAATAGTCCGGCGGAGTGAGCATCTCATGGAGCCCTTTGATAGGAGGAAGATAGCTGAAGCCCTCGTCAGGGAGGCTAAGCTCACACCTAAGCTCGCTGGAGAGGTGGCTCTCCTAGCCGAGGAGAAGCTAAGCAGCCTCAAGATAAAGTATCTGACAGCCCCCCTAATCCGCGAGCTCGTGAACTCGATTCTCCTCGACATGGGGCTTGAGAAGTATAGGCATAGGCTTACAAGGGTTGGGATGCCTGTATACGATGTCTCGAAGCTTCTTAGAAGGGTTGCCGAGAAGAGGGATTACAGGGTCTTCCTCGAGGAAGCTGCCGGAGCCGTAGCCGAGGAGTATTTCCTCCTGAACGTTCTCCCTAGACCCGTCGCGGAAGCCCATCTCTCAGGCCAGATAGACCTCTACCCCATGAAGAGGTGGCTTACAAGCGTCTACGGTGGAGGCTATCGGGTAAGCTCCAAGGAGGATGCGGGAACCATTCTCCAAGAGGTTCTGAGGATTGGGGTAGAGCTCTATCTGGAGGTTGGAAGCATCGAAGCCCTCAGGGAGGTGCTGAATCCATTGATGAAGAGCCTCCCAGCGGATAGGGTTCTCTCGATAGGGTTCCATGAAGCTGAGGAGGCGTTGAAGGCCTTGGAGAGGGTTCCAGAGGTCTCTGGGAGGGTTAGAGTGATGTCGAGGCTGGGGGATTCCCCTAAGAGGCTGACGCAGCTCGATGAGAGGCTCAGAAGGATAGGGGTTGAACCCTACTACACGGTGGGAGGGACACTCCTCTCCGACGGATACTCACTAGAATCGGGGAAGAATCCCCTGAAAATCCATGCGGTGGCCTCGGTTAATGTTCCAGCTGCAGCCCTCGAATCCGATAGAAATGTCGAGGAGGCTTTGAAGAAGGTTTGTGAGAGGGCTGCTAGGGCGGCTGGGGCGCTCTCACACGCTCTCCACCTATTCAGAACCCTGTACAGGGAGGAGGGGGTTGCGTCGATAGTCTCTGTCTGCGGCTTGTTCGAGGCGGTGAAGTTTCTCTCAGGCTCAAGCCCAGCCGTCTCCGAGGACTCTGAGAGGATTCTGCTAAGGATTCTGGAGGCTGTTAGAGAGGGTGCTGGGAAAGGCTCTGAGGGAGGCGAGGTTAGGGTCGCGGCTAAGTGTCCCAAACCCGCGGCGCAGAGGATGATGAAGGCCGACATCTATAGGTTTGGGTTGGAGGAGGTTGGGAGGGTTGCGGGTAGACGTGGGGGAGGGTACAGCTACTTGGCCATACCTCCGCGGGAGAGGTTTAGAAGCCTTGAGGATAGATTGGAGATTGAAGTTAGGGTTGCGTCCCTGATGAACGGTGGGCATCTAATGGTTTTACCGAAGGCTAGGAGGACGCAGGCATTCGAGATTCTCGCCACGATGGTTGAGGAGCTTGAGAAAGCGAACCCGAGAACGCTGATAGGCTTCGAGTAGCTACCTCTTACTGGACTTGAGGAGGAGTATCGCCTTAGCCAGGTCTCCCTGAACCTCTACTAGGGCTCTGCGAGCCTCCTCCTCGCCGACGCCCGCCTGAGCAGCCACCAAGAGGACATCCTCCTGCGAAGGCTCATAGACGGCCTCTTCTTCAACGGCCTCTCCAGGTGTCCTCTCCTCAACCTCGCCTCCGAGAATCTGGTATATCATCTCACCCTCAACCTTCATCCCGAGAACCTTTGCGCCCTTCACTACAAGCTCCTTATCGGGAAGCCTTATCACAACCTCCTCCGCCGTCCCAAGCTCCCTTAGGTCCAGGCCCAGGTTCCCAAGCATCCTGGCCTGCATCCGCCTAAGCTGCCTCGGTGAAAGCCTCCTCATCCTACTTCGATTAGAGATTGCTGGTAGAAGATATAGGCTTTCCTACTCTTTTCCAACAGTCTTCCTGACCCTTACCGCCGTCCCCCTACTCAGGGAGAGCATGGTCGAGGCAGCTAGAACCGCCTTCCCAACCGCTAGAAGGTTTCCATCCAAGTCCTCGACCAAGACCTCCTCCCCTGGAAGAAGCCTCCCATCAACGCTGTAAACATCCCCGCATCTCAGGTCTCTCTCTTCCCTAATCCTCTCAGCTGTCCTTGGGTGGACTGTGACCCTGAATCTGGGTCTCTCAACTATCTGTGAGAGCCTCCTAGCGCCTTCTAGCGTGAGGGCCAGCATCCCGTCAGGCCTAACGGTGGCGAGCAAGACCCCTCTCAGGAAGATGTGTCTAGGCCTTTTGGTGCGCTTCGACAGCTCTATGGTGCAGTCCTCGGGGAAGAGCCTCCCCCCAACGCCTCCGCCGAACTGGTAGTCCGCTATGGCTCTAAGGAGGCTGAGCAGACGCTTCTCACCCGACAACCCTGAAGCCTCCCTCCACTGCGCATCTCCTAAGCTTCTCAGCTAGGTAGAGGGGGGCCTCGGCCTCAACCCTGACGACATCGCTCTCATACACGATATTCCTAACCTTAGACCTGCGGTAGAGTTCGCTGAGCATCTTAAGGGTCTCGCCGTTATAGGGGAGGATCGCCTCAACCTCTATGAATCCGCGGAGCATCCTAGACGCCTCGACCTCAAGCCTCTTCAACCCCTCTCCATGAAGGGCTGAAACTAGGACATGGGGAAGCCTAAGCCCGAGCCCCTCAGCCTTCCTAAGAGCCTCGCTCTCTCCAACCAGGTCAACCTTGTTCAGGACTAGGAGTGTCGGGACATTATAGGCTCCTATGCTGTTAAGTATGTTTATCGAGGTCTCAACCTTCTCTCTAAGCTCATCCAAGGGCTCCGAGACGTCTGCGACTAGAAGTATTAGGTCTGAGAGGGCTATCTCCCTAAGGGTTGCGTAGAATGCCTCCACCAAGAGCGTCGGGAGATTCCTTATGAATCCAACTGTGTCGGAGATGAAGGCAGGCTTCCCATCGAACCTCGTAAGCCTCGTCGTGGGCGTCAGAGTCGTGAACAACTGCTCACTGATCCTCACCTCCTCGGAGGTCAGCGCCCTGAAGAGCGTGGACTTACCCGCGTTGGTGTAGCCTGCGAGCGAGATTATGGGGAGACCGTAGCCCCTCCTCTCAACCCTCAGCAGGTTCATATGCTTCTTAATCGCCTCAAGCTTTCTGTTTATCGAGACTATCCTACGATGAATCTCGTCATAGTAGACGTCAGCCTCATAGGCTCCTAGGCCGTGGAACCCAGGCTGCTCACCCTTCTTCGCGAGCCTAACCTTCTCCTTAGCCCTCGAGAGCTCATACTTCAACTCAGCCAGCTTTATCTGAAGCTTCGCCTCGATGTTGTTTGCATGGAGGCTGAAGATCTCTAGGATGAGCTGTGTCCTTGAGATTACTGGGACGCCGAGAGACTTTGCGAGATTGTATTCCTGAACTGGTTTAAGCTCGTTCTCGAAGACGACCTTCTCTACTCCAAGCCTCTTAACAGCCTTACGAAGCTCCTCAACCTTCCCAGAGCCAAGATTATATTTTGGATGCGGGTAGCGTTCCTGCCTAAGCTCGTAGACGACCTCGTACCCGGCTGTTCGACAGAGCTCCCTAAGCTCCGCTAGGTTATCCCGCTCTCCCGGCATTGTTCGATGAACTATCGCGACCCTCGTGGCCACCTTCTCCAAGCCTAGGAGGCCTAAACGTGCTTAAAACCTTACCTAGATTTTCCACGTTTCTTGAGGAGGTCTCCTAGGCTCACACCACGGTTCCTGAGTTCCTCGGCCTTGAACTCCTTGACGTCGAGAGGCTCCTCAGGCGGGATGAGAAGCCTTACTCCTAGAGCCTTCTCCAACCTACGGGCGAGCTGGAGTGAAGGCCTAAACTCCTCGGCCTCAATCTTCTTGATTATCGTCAGCTTCTCCTTAAGCTGCTTGGCCAAGTCCTCCTGAGTAAGCCCCATCCTCATCCTAGCCCTCCTAACCACCTCGCCATAATCCTCGACGAGCTCCAACTCCTCCCCTGGAAGAGACGATAGAGACCTCCGAGGCCTTCTACTTGGACGCATAACCAAGGCTAATGAGAGCCTGGATAGTATTAAGCCTTAAAACTCAAGCCGCTTAAATCGTTCTAGAAAATAGCTCTATAAGCATAAAGCATCTCTAGAGTAGTGGATGAAGGCCGTCTACACCTTAACCCTAATAATCCTGCTAGTGCTTACAGCACAAGAGACCCTAAACCTGAACCAGGGAACCATGACCTGGAGCATCGGAGAAAAGTTCGCTGAGACTTCTCCACCATCATTAGACCCTGAAACCTTGGAGGAGGGAGTGAGGACTAATCCCACAAGAGGGACGCTCTGTAGGACGATAAGTGTGGAGACAGATAAGGATAGTTACAGGATAGGTGAAGAAGTATTGGTAACGGTCAGATTCATTCACCTCAAGCCAGGATGTGTTGAGATAATGATGCTGCATCACCACGAGATTAGGCTTGAGATATTTGACGCTGAAGGAGAAAATATAGCTAAATGGATTTGGAAGACCCAGAAAGACTTCACAGAAACGATTGGGTGGAAGCCCAAGAAAACCGGGGTCTACACGATTAGGGCGAGTTCATGGTTCAATGGAGAGGAGCTTGAGGTGGAGGATATGAAAGAGATTAAAATCGTAGATGACTCTCTAGAGAGAATCGATGCCTCACTCTACCTAGCCGCAGTCGGCGTAGCCATAGCCGCTGGCGTAATCTTAACATACATTCTACTGAGAAGACCTAATATAGGATGACGCTACTTTCAAATGTATGGACAAAATTTTGTTAACGACAACGCCCACGCTTCCAGGCTATAGGGTTAAGAAGGTGTTAGGGATAGTTCATGGGATGACTGCTAGGACACGCGGTGTTGGGGGAAGATTCGTCGCGAGCATACAGACATTCCTCGGAGGAGAGGTCAGCGCATTCACTAGAGAGCTTCAGAAAGCGAAGAAGGAAGCCCTCGAGAGAATGATTGAGGAGGCGGAGAAGATGGGGGCAAACGCGGTTATAGGAATAGACTTCGAGACAACAGAAGTCTTCGAGGCGGTGGTTCTAATATCAGCTCACGGCACAGCGGTGGAGGTAGCTCCAGAAGAATAGCCGAAAGAATTATGATTTACCCTTCACCAGATGACATAAGAAACATGTCTGAGAAAGTAATAACGGTAAGAAATCTCGTTAAACGCTATGGGGACCTGAAAGCTGTCAACGGGATAAGCTTCGATGTAATGAGGGGGGAGATATTCGCCTTCTTAGGGCCGAATGGCGCTGGGAAGACTACCACAGTTGAGGTACTTGAATGCCTGAGACCCTTCGACGAGGGAGAGGTCAAGATATTTGACATGAACTTGAGGGAGAGGGCATCATGTAGAGAGATTAGGAGGAGGATAGGTGTCCTGCCTCAGGATTTCAACGCCATAGACAGACTCACGGTCAAGGAGAACATACAGCTATTCGCTGACCTTTACGAGAGAAGCCTAGACATCGACGAATTGATAGATCTTCTAGGATTAAGGGAGAAGGCAGGTAAACTCTTCGCAACACTCTCAGGCGGATTAAAGAGAAAGGTTGGAATCGCTGCAGCCCTAGTAAATGACCCTGAGATAGTGTTCCTAGATGAGCCTACAACAGGCCTCGACCCAAAATCAAGAAGAGACACATGGAATATAATTAGGGAATTAAAGCATAGGGGAAAGACAATATTCCTCACAACCCATTACATGGAGGAGGCCCAGGAACTTGCAGACAATATAGCGATAATAGTTAAGGGGAGGATAGTGGCTAGGGGGTCACCTAGAGAACTCATAGACAAATATGCTGAAGGAATGACCTTGAGGATTTATGGCTCAACCAAGAGAGTCGCAGACATGCTGAGGATTTCTGGAATAAGTGTTGAGGAAGAAGATGGTAAGATTATCGCGAGATCCGAAGACCCTAGACTATTGATGGAGATCACGGCTTCAATAATCCGGAAAGAAGCCAACGTGAGGTTCGAGATCGTGTCAGGATCTCTTGAAAATGTTTTCCTGAAGCTTCTGAGCGCGAAGATAACCGAGGAGGGAGAGCTTAGATGAAGAGGATATATAGGTTGACCGTGGCGCTGACTAAGAGCTGGCTGAGAAGTAAAAGCGGAATATTCTTCAGTTTTCTCTTCCCAATCCTTCTACTCCTGATATTTGGGATGGTGTTTGGGGAACAGAGCGTTAACTTCACATTATTCGTACAGAACCAAGACGTGGGAAGCGATGGTGCTCCAACCGAGCTCTCAAACACCTTCATAAAAGCATTAAACAGTACTGGAGTATTCGATATCCAGATTGTTCCCTTGAATGTTGACGCTGTTCAATATGCTGTTCAGAAGGTTGGGAGGATTAGGAGTCCAAGAATTCTCATAATTCCTAGGGGTTTTCAGGATGATGCTTTGAATGCTACCGTTACAGCTAGAATAACGGTGATAATTGATACGTTCCGCTACTTAATGGAGGAGTATGGGCAGTATATAGGTGAGGAGTATAGGCAGAATATGGAGGAGGGGTTGAGGAGGCTTGAGGAATGGAATGAGAGTATGCCTAAGAGAGTAGGTAGAGTTGTTTTAATCTTCAGGGAGGGTGACCAGGCTGCGGCGACGATTAAAGGCGTGGTAATGAATGTTGTGAGCACCTTCAACTCCAAGCTCGTCGGGGTTAAGGATCCTGTTAAAGTCGTTGAAGAGGAGATGGGAGGCAAGGTTTACAGAGCCGTTGACTATTATCTCCCCGGATATATTGCAGCCTTCATAATGACGAATGGTGTAATAGGTCTAAGCGGTATAGTCTCCGACTATAGGAGGAGGGGGATTATCAAGAGGTTTGCGACCACTCCTTTGACGAAGTTCGAGTGGATTATGGCGAACATTATTCAGCAGAGTGTCCTCGCACTGCTTCTCACCCTGGTTATGGTGGCCTTCGGATGGACCGTCTTCAACATCTACCCGAGAATAAATCTCCTCACCTTAGCATTGATCTTTCTCGGAGCATTGATGTCCTCTGGGATGGGAATGATTGTTGGAGGCGCGTTGAGAGATCCTGAGGCAGCGTCGGCGGCTGGGAACAGTATAGCGTTCCCAATGATGTTTCTCTCAGGCTCCTTCTGGCCTCTTGAGATAATGCCTAAACCCTTACAGGAAGTAGCCTCCTATCTGCCGTTAACCTACCTCTCTGAAGGATTGAGGAACGCGATGATATATGGGGACACGGCAGCCGCGTTAACCAGCATGCTGATAGTTATGGCGTGGGCAGCGGTATTTGTAGCTGCTGCCGTAATGCTTACGAGATGGAAGGAGAGATGATGGACGCGATGCCCCGGGCAGGACTTGAACCTGCGACATCCCGGTCTTCAGCCGGGCGCTCTCCCAGTCTGAGCTACCGGGGCCGTTTAAGGGTCTCCGGCCGGCTGTTTAAAAACCTTGTCCACATTTTTCATGAATGCGGCGGCACCTAAAGATATGGCCAACCCTTATAATGGGTTGCTCCGGGTTTGGAGGCCTGAGGAGTTAACGCCGTTTTACTCCCCGCCTAGAAAATAATGGATAAATCCTAGGGAAAGCGACTGACAATATGCCCGCGAGAGAACGTATTTCTGGGGTTGGCAAAACCGTTGCAGTGCTCACGATATTGGTGATAATCTTCGCTGGCTTGGCTGCGGCTGGATGGCTTATGCCTGTGAAAACCGTAACCACGACGGCAACAGTTACCTCCACAGTCTCCCAGGCCGCCACAGAGACCGTTACAAAGACCGTGACGGTCAGCCCTGCCGTGAAGAAGAAGCTTGTGGTTAGAGCGGTTTTCCAGACACCTGTAAGCGAGCCATGGGATGGGGCGATACATGCGGCAATACTTGATGTGGCGAAGGAGTTCGAGGAGAAGGGAATAGAGGTCGACTACCAGTTCGTCGACAGAAAGAGTGACCCGAAGGAGTATGAGCTGGCCTTGGAGGATGCGGCCAAGGTCGCCGACATAGTCTTCCTAGACGCGTTCCTCAAGGAGGATATAGCTAGGAGGGTTGCGAAGAAGTATCCGAACGTGGCTTTCGCGGCTGGAAGCGAGTATTCTCCGACCCAGCCTAACTTCGCGGTCTTCGACAACTGGCTGCATCAGCCAGCCTTCCTAGCGGGGATAATCGCTGGAAAGATTACCAAGACGAATAAGATAGGGGTTGTAGCCGCGATGGATATCAACGAGGTTAACCGTATTGTGAACGCGTTTATAGCTGGGGCTAAGACCGTTAACCCCGACGTCAAGGCGAAGGTCGTATATCTCCTCGGGAACATTCCTCCGGGAGAGTCTCCATGGTATCATCCAGCAACCGCTAAGAGGCTTGCGAAGACCCTGATAGACACGGGAGTGGACGTAATCTTCGCCGAGCGTGTTGGCGCTGAGGAGGCGGCCATGGAGGCCAAGGCAGAGGGGAAGGAGGTCTGGATAATAGGCAACATGGCCGACCAGTATGAGAGGGCTCCAGACGTCACGATAACCAGCCTGGTGTGGGATATGAGGCCTACCGTTAGAATCGCCTTCGATAGGGTTCTCTCAGGGGCCTTCACGGCGGACAACCTTGGAACCTACTCTTGGATGAGCTTCGGAGGCTCCTATCTAGCCGACTTCCACCACTTCGGGAAACCCTCTCCACCGATGACCCAGGAGATACTAGACCTAGTCAAGGAATGGGAGGGCAAGATAATGGACGGGATGACGTGGATACCGATAATAGAGCTCCCGCCCCAGCAGGTCTGGCCAGAAATGAAGGAATAGGCGATAAGGGGGTCAAATCTGGGAACACCCCTCCCTTGAACTTTTTATTAAAGTGAGAACAGAGTTAGGAGGGCATCAAGGAGATTGACCGCCGCCATAAGGCTGATAGGCGTCTCCAAGACGTTCATCGGAGGAGTCACGGCGGTCGACGGCGTCTCTCTGGAACTTGAAGGAGAGGTTCTCTACGGGTTTGTTGGGCCGAACGGCGCTGGAAAATCAACCCTCGTCAACCTGATAAGCGGTTACCTCCTCCCAGATGAGGGAGAGATAATTGTTAACGGGGTGCCTATAGTTGATTTCCATCAAGCGTTAAGCGAGGCAGGCGTCGTCAAGATAGAGCAGCATCCGAACCTGGCTCCCAACCTAACCCCCGCCGAGCATCTAGCCCTTCTCCTCCCAAACTTCCTAGTGGATGTAAATGTGCTTAAGAGGAGGGCTGAGAAGCTTCTCGAAAATCTCGGAGTCCCAATAGACCTTGATAGAAGGGTTGAAGACCTCCCGATAAGTCAGCAGAGGGTCTTCGAGATAATCAAGGCCTTGATAATGTGTGAGCTTCTGAGAGAAAGGGGTAAGAAGCCTGTCCTAATCCTCGACGAGGCCACGGCCTTCCTACCAATCCAGCAGAAGGTAGCCCTAAAAAGAATCCTAAGAGAATTAACCACACTCGGATACACGATTATACTAATCTCCCACGACCTCTCGGAGGTAATAGATGTCTCAGACGAGATTCTAGTAATGTCAGGCGGAAAGATTGTAGCCAGGATGAAGTCCACATCCCTCGACATCTCCGAACTCGTAAAAAGCATGTTCGAAGTAGTCTTAGAGCCTACCGCAAAAATTGAGAGAATAATTCAACCATCGGAGAAGGAAGCCCTCATAATAAAGAAACTCAAAGTAAGAGACGATAGAGGAAAACTCGTGGTCAGAGACCTAGACCTAACAATATATGAGGGAGAGGTTCATGGAGTCGCAGTTCTCCCAGGAACGGGTGAGAAGGAGCTCGCTGAATGCATCTACGGCGTAAGAAAAGCTGAGGAGGGTAAGATAATCTTTCTAGGAGAGGATGTCACGAATAAAAGCGTTTACGAGATGAAGCTACGTGGAGTATCCTTCCTCTCCGACGACAGAATTAGAGATGGACTCATACTCGATGCAAGCGTAGAGGATAACCTAACGATTGGAAGCGAAAGATTGTTCACATACTTTAAGGGATTATTAATCGACTCTAAGAGAAAGCTGGAACTAGCGAATAGACTCATCAGAGAATACGATATCCTTGTCAAGAATCTAAAGGCCCCTGTCCTCACACTCTCTGGAGGAAATATGCAGAGAGTCTATCTTGGAAGGGTTCTCGGAAGAGGGCAGAAGCTGCTGATAGCCCTCCACCCAACCGTTGGACTCGACCCCATGGGAACCAAGCTGTTCTTCGAGAAGATCTCGGAGAGGAAGAGGAAGAGGCTTACAACCCTGATATTCTCACCTAACATTAAGGAGCTTCTCGCAGCCTGCGACAGAGTATCGGTTATGAGTAACGGCAGGATTGTAGCCACCTTAAAGCCTGAGGAGACAACGGTTGAGAAGGTTGGGATGCTTGTAAGCGGGGTGGCTTAGATGCTTAAGATAACGCTGCAAAGGCGGGAGCCGCTCCCAACCATTTACAGAGTCATGCTTCCAGTCGCCTCAACGATTCTAGCCCTTCTAACCGCCTCAATCTATATCCTAATAGCAGGTGGAGACGTCTTCCAGGTCTACTATTATCTGATAAGCTGGCCTCTCATGAATCCCTCCGAGATATTTGTCACAGCCACACCGCTCCTCCTACTAGCCTTCGGAATACTTGTAGCATTCAGGGCAAGGTTCTGGAACATAGGGGTTCACGGCCAATTCATAGTAGGAGGCCTCGTAGCCGCATGGATGGGTGTACAGTTCCAGAATCTCCCACCCGAGCTTCTCATCCCAGCAATATTCCTGGCAGCATGGATGGCTGGAGCCGGGGTGGCTCTGATTTCATGGTGGCTGAAGGTTAAGCGGAACCAAGACGAGGTTCTAACAACAATATTGATATGGTCGGCGATACTTCTCATAAACGCTGGACTCCTAACAGGGCCTATGCGTTCACCCTATACAACCTATCCGCAGTCAGAGGAGATAGGAGCCAACGCTAAGCTCCCAATACTCATTCCAGGCACGAGGCTTCACGCCGGTGTAATCCTCCCGTTCATAATCTTGGTAATTGTCTGGCTTATGTTTAGTAAGGCCAGCTTCAGAAACAAGGTTATAGCGGTTACGGTTCCAAGGGTTGCGACTCTTGAGGGGATAAGTGTCTCGGCAACCTATTTCTGGGTTAGCTTCTTCAGTGGAGGAATCTCCGGGATAGGTGGAGCAAACGAGGTAACAGGAATACTTCATTACATGACGCCCTTCATAGGCCCAAACTATGGGCTTGTCGCCCTAGCGATAGCCATGCTTGGAGGATTAGACCCAATAGGAGTCACTGTTGCGGCATTCTTCTTCAGCATACTGATAAATGGAGCGAATGCGATGAGCTGGAAGACAGGTGTCCCCTCCTTCCTCTCAGACATAATCCAAGCCCAGACACTAGTCTTCCTCCTAATCTTCAGCGTCCTAAACAACTATAGGATAGTTGTTGTGAGGAAGCCTAGGGCTGTAGGGGTTCCTGAGAGCGCTCCGAAGATTTTCTCAGGAGGTTCGGGGAGAAGGGAGATAAGGGTTCCAAGCTCGGTTATCAAGGCCTTAGCGCTGGCGCTCCTCGTGGTCGTCTCCTTCACGGCCTTGAATTTTGCTTTTCCATCCTTTAAGGGAAGCCCATTCGAGCTCATGGCTTCAAGCATAATCGCGCTCACACTCGTAATCTCGACGCCGATAGTTTTCGCAGCAATAGGTGAGACCTTCACGGAGAAGAGTGGATTGATAAACCTAGGAATACTCGGCATAATGATTTCAGGGGCTGCATGGGGGTTCATGGGAGCATACTTTACTGGAAACCTGCTCTACGGCGTCTTAGCCGCAGCCCTCACCGGAGCGCTCTTCGGCCTCCTCCTAGCATTCCTAGTCGTGACGCTCGGTGTCCAGCAGCATATAGCTGGAATAGCTGTAACCTTCTACGCCATGAATGTGGCATACTTCTTCCATAGAGTATTGATTGGGTCTCCTCTAGTTGAGCCAACTGTGCCCCGCAGCCCCACGCTTAGAATCCCGTTTCTGGAGAGTCTCCCAGTGATAGGTGTAATCTTTAGGCAGAACCCATACATCTATGTCGGAATGTATATTCTCGCCCCATTAGCCCTCTTCATACTAATCAAGACCAGATGGGGACTCATAATGAGGATTGTTGGAGAAAACCCGAAAGCCGCAGACGCATCAATGATCAGGGTTCACATGACGAGATATCTCGCAACGATTGCTGGGGCTGTGCTTATGTCGGTTGGAGGAGCATTCTACTCCCTCATAGATCTCCGAACCTTTAACCTGAATGTTGGAGGAGAGTGGAGCTGGATAGCTTTAGCACTTGTAATCCTCGGAAACTGGAACCCAATCTGGGTCTGGCTTGCATGCGTGTTCTTCGGGATGCTTAACGCGGCTCAGGCATGGCTTGTGACAACGGTTGCCCAGATACCCTACCAATTCTTCCAGTCAATCCCGTATCTTCTAACGGTCGGGATCTCGGCGCTCCTTGGAAAGAGGGTTAGACCTCCTAGAGCGCTCCTCCAACCCTATAGAAGAGAGTAGACAGCTCTCGCAAAGGCTTCAGAAACCTCAGCAACCTTATCGATGTCTTCTTCATTGTGGGCTCCTGATATGAAGAACACTTGGTTCTGTGGGATGAGGCAGAGTATCCCAGCTTCGAGAAGATAAGAGAAATAGGCGCGAGCCAGCTTCAGGTTTCTCTCAGTCTGAGCGGTTCTAACGTCACGTGGCGGGGTCTTCGTGAAGTGAACGGATGCGAGGGAACCTATCCCAGTTACATGCGCCTGGACATCATGTTTCTCAAATGCCTCTCTCAGTCCTTTACGCAGTCGTTCACCAAGCTTATCCAGTCTCTCATATATCTGAGGCTTCTCAGAGAGTTCCTTTATGAGCGTGTATCCAGCTCTCATTGTCAAGGGATTCGCCGCGAAGGTTCCACCCTGAAATGAGCGTCTATGCGCGTTTGGATACTTTATCTGGTCGAGGAGCTCCATTATTTCTCTTCTTCCACCGAAGGCTCCTACTGGAAACTCTCCCCCGCCTACAATCTTCCCTAGAATCGTTAGGTCCGGCTTGACGCCGTAGAGCTGCTGTGCTCCCCCGGTTGAGAGCCTGAACCCCGTTATCACTTCGTCGAAGATTAGGAGCATGTCTTTCTCGTCGCAGAGCTCTCTCAACCCCTTGAGAAACTCTTTATCCGACGGGATGAATCCACCTGCCCCGGCCACCGGCTCAACTATTATCGCCGCCGGCTCAAGGCTTTTCAGCCTTTCTCTTACTCCGTCTAAGTCATTGTAGGGTAGGATTACTGTGTCCTTTAAGGCGTTCTGGGTTATCCCGAGGCTTCCAGGCTCATCGTAGGGTGGGGAGACCGCAACGTGGAGCGCATCGTATCCTCCGTGCCAG
Source organism: uncultured Nitrososphaeria archaeon (assembly GCA_964440495.1). Classification (GTDB taxonomy): domain Archaea; phylum Thermoproteota; class Nitrososphaeria_A; order Caldarchaeales; family Wolframiiraptoraceae; genus Benthortus. The sequence goes on from CAYTSD010000009.1 coordinate 40,951, forward strand.
TTTCCCTCAAACTTCCCTATCAGGGCTCTATTGGTATAGGCGCGTGCAAGCCTCACCGCATACATGTTCGCTTCAGTTCCACTGTTTGTGAATCGGATAAGCTCTATGCTTGGGACTAGGCTTGCTATGAGTGAGGCGTGTCTAACCTCCCATTCATGGGGGAGACCGACGTGCGGAAACTCTTCCAACTGTTTCTTCGCAGCCTCTATTACGGGCGGATACCTGTGCCCCATCAACAACGCTCCATGCCCCATCCAGTAGTCTAGATACATGTTACCGTCCAGGTCCCAGAGATGCTGCCCCTCAGCTCTTCTAACGTAGAAGGGGTAGGGTTCATAGTATCTTATAGAGTAGGATACTCCCCCGGGAAGACATTCACGAGCCTTCTGGAAAAGCCAGTAGGAGAGGCTTGTCCGTCTCTGATAGCTGTCGGCACCCATAGCCTAATTTCCTGAGCATGCTGATTTTAACCCTTTTACCCGAGGCTTCTCCTAATCCTCGCTGCCTCAACAAGCCTTTTCCTCGCCTCCTCAACCTCTCCCTCGAGAAGAAATAGGAGAAAATCATTTACAGCGTTCTCATGTCTTCTATCGGAGAGAGTTTTAGGGCCTACCCTTATCCCGAGCATGGACTCCGTGACCTCGATGTCTCTCAGAATCTTCGGTAGAGCTGACTCGAGGAATCCTTCGCCTAGAAGTCTTCTAATCTCGTCGGAGCCTTCAAGCATCATGTTCACGTTCCGCCAGGAGAAGTAGCGTGCAGCCTCCTCCAAGTCCTCTCTAAGCCTTCTGTAGGCTTCTCTGAGAGCTTCCTCCGCCGCTGAGTCAAGCTCCTCTAACGCCCTCATTCCGAGAAACTCTGGGGGGATTCCTAGACTATACATTATCGAGGTGAATGGGATTGCTCTTGGAAGCCTTACTCCATGCACCTTTCTACTGTATCCGAAGAGGCCTATGTGAAGCCTCCTAGTCCTCCTCTCAGGCACAAGCTCCGAGAGCCTTGAGAGAATCTCACCAGCCTCCACAATTATCTCCTGATACCGGTTCTTGAACGTGCTAGCGCATTTGCTGACGGTCTCTAGAGGGCTGGTGAGATGGGGCTTCTCCATCGATGGAAGATTGTTGTTCAGATTCTCGACAGCTTTCTTAACCTCCTCAACCGGGTAATCATACTTGAAGGCCGACTGGATAGTCACGGTATAGATGCTTCCATACTCTTCTAGGAATCCCCCGATGTTTCTGGGCGAGAGGTGTCCACGGAATGGGAGGGAGCCTGCGCCAAGGATAGGGTAGACCGGGACCCCGTATCTTCTCTCAACCTCCCCAAGTTTTGAGAGAGCTATCTTCACTAGGAGGGTTGCGGCGACGAGGCCATAGTTTAGTGCGGGGTCTGAGCGTGCTAGAAAGACTCTCAGATAACGTGGCCGATAAGACTCGATGAATCCTCCGATAATCTCTTCAACCGACGTCATCGAACCCCAGTCCTCGATTAGAGGGATGACCTCAATCGCCTTGGGCTTGATTTCTCCAAGCCAGTCACGTAGGGTTACGCCGTCAGACCCTATCCTCGTATGCTCGGTGTCAACTACAATCTTCCTATAAAGTTCTAGTATTCTCGAGAGCTCGAGGTGGCTTCTCGTGAAGGGGAGGATTACTTCGAAGACTGGTGGATGTTTGCCGTCTCCATAGAATCTCTCGGCCACGTCGTAGTGTCTTGGAATGGCTTCGAGTGTCTCTAGGAGAACCTTTCTCTCAGCAGTCTCAACCGATGGGTTAGGGATGCGATAGGTTAGGAATATGTCTCTGCCAAGTCTCTTCTCCCTGAAGAACTCTGGGTGAGCTAGGAGAAGCTTTCTGACGACGTCTGGGTCTATGTCCTTGCCCTCGGCATCCCACATAACCTCCTCGCATCCCAAGGCGCTGTAGGCATAGTAGGCTTCATAGACCTCCTCCTCTCCGCTGATAACCTCACCCCTACTCCAAGGCGGGAGACACGCGTTATCTGGATGCTGCGAAGACATCGTCCTCGGAATCCTACGCTCCACACCCTCCAACCTCAAACCAAAACTTGGAAACCTAGCCTAAAACATGTGGGCCGGGTGGGAGTCGAACCCACGACCTCCGCCGCCTCCCGCTCCACGTGAAGGAGAGTCAGGGCGGCGTCATAGCCTCTAGACTACCGGCCCCCCTTTCTTCCGCATCCCGCTTAAAGTCTGGTCTTGAATATATGTCTTAGCGTAGCCTTACGACCTTCTTTCCCCTTTTCTGGGGGATTATCTTGAGCTTGGCGTCTGGATACTCTCTCCTAAGCTCCTCTCCTTCCTGGAGCCAGTCTAGGAACGTTGCGAGTGCCGCGACCTCGCTGTGAGGTTGGTTTGAGACAGCTACATTGTAGTCGGCCAGCTCGTAGAGTTCGCCTGGAACCTTCTCTCCGCCGACCACTACGAGGATGTCTTTCCTCCTCCAAGTCTCTCTAAGCTCCTCCACGATATCCGGCAGATTTATCCCATACATTGTTAGGTGGATTATGGCTGCGTCTCTTCTCCGCCACTCCCTGATTACCTGTCTCCAGTTCTCCGAGTAGTATGCTTTGAAGTCTCCTCCCCATCTCCTAACAACCTCTCTAACGTTTTCGATGAGTTTCTCATCTCTGTCTCCGGTTAGGATGAACTCATCCGCTCCATATGCTCTCGCAACTAAGGCAACATGGGTTGTTACACGCTTGTCACGTTGGACTCTGTGGCCGAGTCTCAGGACGCCGACTCTCATAGGCTACTTCTTCTTTTCCACGGGAGGCTCTTCAACCTTCCTAGCCTTAGTAAGCTCATCCAAGTACTTCTCTATCTCAGATATCTTCCATTCAAGGGCTTTGATTAGCTCCGAGTTGTCGTAGGGTTGGAGGGGTTTATCGCATATCGGGCATCTGAAGAGCTTATCCACGGCCTCCTCGAAGAGAAGCTTCCTATGGCCAGGCGCCCCACACCAATAGAACTGATGAGTCCGCTCATACTCAAGCTTCTCCCTAAGCCTCTCCAGTATCTTCTTGAGATTCGTTATGATGAATCCTATCACCTGCTCTTGGCCGACATACCATTTGAAGATACGATGCCCTGTCTCCTTGTCCCGTGTAAGCTCGTAGTAGAGTATCCCCTGCTCATTCAATTTATGGAGTATTCTTCTAATCTCACGGACATCCAGTTTAAGAATAGCTGACAAAGCTTCATCGGTTATCCCAGGCTTCTTCAAGAGATACTTCGTAACCTTCCCAGCCTCCTCTCCGCCTATCAGGGCTGCAAGCTCGATTATCGTGTCATCATCAACTAAGAGAAGCATTCTAGCTGGATTATGTGGCTGAGGCTTAAAATAGTTTCCTGAAAAAGGCTCATGGAGGGTTGATTACTCTAGCTGAGCGGGTGTGGAGGAGGGACGCGGTCTCAGGCTTGGAGGACTGGCTCTCGAGGATGCTCTCGGAGGCAGGTGGAGGATGGGTCAGGGTTTCACGGAGGGAGGATGGATGGCTCATCCTAGAGGCTGAAGATGAGCGGCTGGCCTCCTCAATCCTCAAACTCTACACCCGTTTACCAATAGTTGCTCAGAGCAGAGAGCCTCGGACAGCCAAGATACTGGAACTTGAGGAGAAGATTCTGAGATACTGTTATCCCTCCGAAGAGGGAAGCGTCGCCCTGGAGGCTGAAACAGCTAGATGGGCGGCATCCCTCGGCTCAGCGACCAGCAGCCCTAAAGTCTTCCTGGAGGCAGCTGGGATAGTTGAGGGCGCGGCTGTCAGCATCTCCGTGGGGCTTCCATCGCTTCTCCAGCTAAGTCTCCTGAGAGAGGCCTTGCTTAGGGGGCTTGACAGGGTTCTCCTAATCGACCTCACCCCTCCGGAGGTTGAGAAGCTTCTCCAAGAATCCGGCCGCCTCATCGCGTACCATGAACCTCTCACAACTTTGACTCACCTCCTCTACATTAAGCTGGGAGTCAGGCTCGACAAAGCACTAGAAACAATTAGAAAACGGTTGGAGAGAATAGCTCCAGGCTCAACTCTCAGATCGCTCAGCTGGAAAACCCTGGCAAGAGAGCTTGAGTAGTGGGCCGGGTGGGAGTCGAACCCACGGCCTCCGCCGCGTGAGGGCGGCGTCATAGCCTCTAGACTACCGGCCCCCGTGAGGT
>CAYTSD010000010.1:0-38154 GCA_964440495.1 uncultured Nitrososphaeria archaeon
GTTTTCAGACCTGCTTATAGCAGCAATCTGCATAAATGGTAATAGACTCATTTGCTTGGGTCGGAGCTGGAACCCATGCTTTCTTTAAACTGTTTATGCAGCTTCTTATAATATTCGTCAACAAGACTGCTAATATCTGCATTCTCATAATAAGCTTTACGCATCAATCGTTCAGCATGTTTTTATCAACACAGCTCTACGTATCTGACATGAAACTGAAGGAATCATTAGCGATAATCGCCATAGGCTTGATAATAGGATCCCTCCTAACCCTAGCCATCCTTAACCTCCAGCAGATCCAAGAATCTTTTCAGAACCTTCCTGAGGACTGTCTCAGCTGCGAGATCCCAGCGAGCATCCAAGAAAAAACCCAGCCAAGTATACCGCGGATAGAGGAGTTCAAGGCGGAATATTCGAGGAAGAGGTGGATGGGATACGATGTCTTCAAAGCTCATGAGTACTATGTAAGGGCTTTGGACGCCTATAAGCGTGAGGAGAGGGATGAGGCTGTCAAGCTCTTTGAGAAGGCGGTTGAAGCCTTAAAGAAGGCCGATCTACTCCCAAGCCTTCCAAAGAGAGACTGGGAGATAACGGATAGTAACATCATGGTAGATTATGTCCCAACGCCCCACGACTTCGTCCCACTCGGATCAATTTATGTGAGAAGCGAGAACGGTTACGTAGCATATCCATCGAATGAGCCCAAGTGGAAGCTGAGCTGCTTCATCTACGTCGCCTATGGGGAATCGGAGGATGGAGATATATTCGTTTATCATGGGAGGCTCCCATTCACCGGAGAAGGCCCTCATAGACCTAGGATCTGGCTGAATGATAAGTGGATCTATCCATTTCCAACCTTCTACTCTCCAATGTACTATGATGAGGAGGAGGTTATGGTCTACAACTATGACGCCTCCCACAGATATATCCAAACCCTGACCTACGATCATGAGAAGAGATTATGGATCCATGAGGTAAAGCCGATTGAAGGAGATGGGCCGAGATTGAAGATAACTGGGAAGGCGATGGGGAAGACTTTCTGGATGGGTAGATGGGATGGTCCATTCATAATACATGGAATAACCTTCAACAAGAAGGACATCGACATCTGGGGAGGATTCTGGGATATAGGGGAGATGACAGCGGAACTCATCCTAAATGGGAAACGATACGTGTTCAAGGGAAGCTTCCTATTCGATAGGGCGAGCCACCTAACATACTACTACGACTCCGCTAAGGAAGGTGGGGCTGGAGCTCCATTAGAGTTCTCATGCTTCTACCTCTGCCAAGACGAGTTCTGCCTAGCAGTCGCCCACACGGATAATCCATCCCCATTCAACCCTCCGGTAAGCCCCCAGCATCAAGCCAGACTAAACCTATTCATGGAGAATCGCTCATATCCATTAACGGAGTTTAAGTTCTGGGACGATGGAGGAATTCAGCCGAAGATCTTCAACCTAGTTGGGAGATTTGATGGAGGAGAAATAAGGATCGTTGGAGAGCCGATAAACTATTGGCCTAATCGATGGGGAGTTTCCAAGGGAACTTGGTGGAATCCGGAAGCCTATAGGACTTGGGGTAGGGCGACGATACACTGGACCGGGAACATAACCATAAACGGGAAGATAGTCGAGGTAGATGCATACGGCATAGGGGAGTTCACAAGATATAATGAGCGCTAACTGGCTAAAGCGAATAGATTAACCCATCCATCATTTTTTGCTTAGACGAACCCTTAAACTAGGAATTCAGCTCAATAAGCTCCTCATAGGATTTTGAGGATGTGAGGAGAATCGGGGTCAGCGCTCAAGATCCCAATCACCAGATTCAGCCTGGTCAGACACGTCATCCCCCTACTTAAGCCCTTTTTTAGCCTTATTTAATTCTTGTCACTGTATAGGGTTATCTCTAACCATTTCCATGGGTTTGACGTGGATGTGAGGGTTTGGGTTGAGGCTGAGGTTTATCCGACGGAGAGCGCTGAGAAGGTTCTCTACGCTGTTAGGAGGATCTTCCCTGAGATAGGTGCGGAGATTAAGTGGCTTGATGGCTCGGCTTTGGTGAAGGGTTATGGTGAGGGGTTGAAGGTTTTGGAGCGGTTGAAGAGGCTTATAAAGTCGAGGAGGATTAGAGCTGCGGCCCGTGGAATACTTAAGGCATCGGTTCAGGAGGGTGGCTTGATTTTTTACCTGAATAAGCAGGCGGCGTATGCTGGGAAGGCGGCTTTCACGGAGCCCTATGGAGAGTCTCCTCTTCCACCGATAAAGGTTAGGGTTGAGACCGATAATCTTGAAGAGCTTATCAGCTGGCTCACCGAGTAGGTTGCTCCCGACTATATGGAACCTCATAGCTTTTGAGGTCTTCAGCTAGATAGGTCTCGGGGAAGATTTTTCTCGCCTCCTCTAGAAGCTGTTCCTCCCTATCCTCATAACGTGGACTGATGTGGAATAGGTAGAGCCTCCTAACACCTGCCTCAGCAGCTACACGCGCAGCCTGCGTAACCGTTGAATGTCCCTCTTCAGCAGCCTCCCTCTCAAACTCTGGGCCGAAGGTTGCGTCATGTATGAGGACGTCGGCGCCGCGTGCAAACTCTATGATTCTCTCATTCGGCCTCGTGTCACCCGTGTAAACTATTCTTCTTCCAGGTCTTGGGGGGCCGACAGCCTCCTCAGGCCTAATTATTCGTCCACTCCATTCAACGGGTTCTCCCCGTTGGAGTCTGCCCCAGAGCGGGCCACGTGGAAGCCCTAGGCCCTCAAGATACTCGACCCTCATCTTCCCAGGCCTATCCTTCTCTCTAAGCATGTAGGCAAGGGATATTACTGTGTGGTCGGATTCTCTTGCCTCGACGAAATATTCTCTCGACTCATAGGCAACCTCTTCGCCGACTTCCCTAACCTCTATTGGAAAGTTTATTGCGCCGACGTTTAGACCTACAACTCTTCTAACAAAGTTTATTGTGCCTCTTGGACCTATTATTTTCAGAGGCTCTTTTCTGTCGAGCATTGAGAGTGTGTAGAGGAGCCCTGGAAGACCTAGAACGTGGTCTCCATGGAGGTGTGTTAGAAAGATTACGAGCTTCCGTTTGAACCCCACCTTTGCACGCATCATCTGCCTCTGGGTTGATTCTCCACAGTCGAACAGGATTAGTTCGCCTGAGAAGTTTATCGCTATCGCTGGTAGCCCACGTTTAATGCTTGGAACACCTCCACCTGTTCCCAAGAATGTCAGCCTCATAGTGCTCAAGCTAGGACCACCACCTTTCTAACTAAGCTTCCGTGAACTCTAGCTAGATGAGTCTCTAAAACCTTGAATCCCATCGATGCCGAGGTCTCCTCTATCGGGTACTCTGAGGGCACCGCCATCACTATACGTGCATCATCAACTAGAAACTCGGAAACCTTGGAGAGAAAGTCTTCAAGCAGGTTTTCCAGAGAGCTTTCTGGAACTATTGTTGACCTGCCGTAGGGTGGGTCTGTTACAACTCCGTTGAAGCATCTTCTGAACATGAGGCTTCGGGAGTCGCCTACAACCATGTGCTCGCATCCCGGTAGATAGTGTTTCAAGTTTCTCAATCCTCCTAACGCTATCCACTTCTTAAGCTCTACACCGTAAACCCTGTAGCCGAGCAGCCCAGCCTCAATCATTATTCCACCGGTTCCAGCGAACGGGTCAAGTATCCTCCCCCCAATACTTACTCTGGCGAGATTCACCATGCATCTAGCGAAGTCAGGCTGCATCGCAGACGGCAGAGAGAAAGGCCTTCTCCCAGCGGTTCTATCGGTGAAGAACCTTCTAGGCTTAACGGCTCTGAGGAGGCCTATCCAAGTGCGCTCTGGTTCAGCTACAAAGAATATGGTCTCCTCAGGGGTTTTTAGGTCGACTCTCAGCTTAGGGATTCTCCTGAGAACCTCGGCGCCTATTCTTCCCTCGAGCCAAGTTTTCCTAATATCTACACCTCCAATCCTCTTCCCCCTAACAGCTATGCTACATCCCGGTGGGAGAAGTATTCTAAGCAGCTCATAGTCTATGGAGGAGGGTATCTTATCTTCGAGTGTCTCCGAGACCCCGATGAGCCTTGCAGTAAGCTTCGTGTAGGATGTGCGCTCAACCGCTTGGACGGCGGCCTGCCTCGAAGTCTCGTAGACGACGACTCTACCACTGCTCAGCTTTAGGGTGGGCTCTGGGTCAAAGATGCTTAGCACTGCTTCTAGCTCCGCCTTAGGCAGGGTCTCATACTCTCCTGAGAGGAGGAAGAGGTGAGGCTCCCTCATCACTTGCTCAAAGCCTCGGCCAAGACGCCGGCAACAGTGAACTCCATGTAGTCATTCGGTATTGTGTCGGATGCGATTATTCTCTCAGCTCCAGCGTCTAGAATCTTCTTAGCTGCACCGTCTACTAGGAGGGCGTGGATGCATGCTGCGTAGACCCTTCTGACCCCCCGACTCTTCAACGCCTTGACGACCTCGACCATCGTCCCGCCAGTGCTTATTATGTCGTCGACGACTACGGCTGTGTCGGCTGAGACCTCGCCTAGCTCAACTCTCACAACCCCTGTCTCCCTATCCCTCATAGAGCGCGCAAAGGTGTAGTCTGCTCCGAGAACCCTTGCAACGGAGCTGGCCATATCTTCACCCTTCTTGCCCACCGAGACTATCAACGGCTTCTCAAGCCCTGCCTCGAGGAGATGGGCTGCGAGAGCGCCCTCAGCCTTAACGTTGACCAACCTTATCGGAGACTCCTCAGCTATCCATGGAGAATGGATGTTAACGGTGTAGACCGAGTCATATCCCGAGGCCCTGAGGAGGCTGAGAACCGTTAGGATGCTTACAGCCTCTCCTTCCAAGAATCTTTTATCCTGTCTAGCGTAGGCGAGGTAGGGTGCGACAAGCTTTACCGAGCGTGCTCCAAGCTCTCTAGCGTTATGGGCTATGAGGAAGGCCTGTATCAGGTGTCTGTCCTGCGGGGGATGGCTTCCCTGGACGACCACTAGATCTTCGCCCTCAACGGATTTGGGGAATCTTATGTAGCTCTCACCGTCTGGGAAGGTTTTCGACTCAACCTTCATGAGCTCGAGGTTCAGTAGGGGAGCCATCTTCTCGGCAATATACTGGGATGCGGGGCCGGCTACCAGCAACATTGCGTCTAGAATTGCGCTAACGGTTGGTTAAATAGTGTGTATCTCTTTTGGGGTGTTGCGGGGTGAGGGGTTGGCGAGCTTCGTAGGCGACTTCTATAGGAGGGTTAGGGCTCTGGTATCTGAGAGGCCGAGTAGGTTTAGCTGGCTTGACGACGACATCGCTGGCTCTGGGAAGCCTATGAGCCTCGAGCAGCTCCGCTGGGTCAAGGAGAGGGGGGTAACAATGATAGTCTCGCTCACGGAGACCCCGCTGCCCCAGGAGTGGGTCAGAGACCTCGGACTCCGATACCTCCATGAACCCGTAAGAGACCACTCGGCGCCTTCTCCCGAGAAGCTTCAGAGAATAGTTGACGCGATGCTCGATGAGATTAGGCGGGGTGGGAAGGTTCTCGTCCACTGCGCTGGAGGGGTAGGCAGAACCGGAACCGTTCTAGCGGCCTATCTCATCGCTAAGAAGGGGTTGAAGCCTGAGGACGCGGTAAATCTTGTCAGACAGAAGAGACCCGGCTCGATTGAGCCTGCCCAGGAGTGGTCTGTCTATGAGTTTTACCGCCGCTACCGGGGCTAGAGGCTCTCCTTTATCCTCTCAGCAAGCTTAGGCCCTATACCAGCTATCCTCATGAGCTCTTCGACTGGAGCAGCTCTAAGCTTCTCGAGGGATGTGTAGCCTGAGCGGTAGAGAGCCCTCGCCCTCACCCTCCCTATCCCCCTCAGCCTGACCAGTGGGAGAAGCTCCTCCCTGACACCGTGCCTCAGCCTCTCGCTTAGAAGCTCATAGGAAGCAACATAGGCTCCGTAGCCTGCGATTTTAGCTATCTGGGATGCTGCGTAGGCTATCCAGCTCGCCCTCTCCCGGAGGGCTGCGAGGTCTCCAGGCTGGACACCGTATCTCTCGTAGAGCTCAGCCTCTGGAACCTCCTCTATCCACGCCTCCAAGACTAGAGCTGTCCTAAAGGCCTTGAAGTAGTCCTCGTAGTAGTCTTCGTCGGGCTCGGGCGGTGGAAGCATCATTCCAGGAAGCCTGCGGCTAAGCTCCTCCTCTAGGAGGCCTCGGCCAAGCCTCTTCATAGGTATCGTTGGAACATCTGGGGTGAGGGCCAATGCGTGGATGAGGCCGAAGCTGCTCGGCTTCGCCGCCCCCCTCTCAAATATCTCGAGGAGCGTTAGGGCTGTGAGCGGGTCTATGTAGAGTTGGGCAACCCTCCTCCCAAGCCTCGTGGCCTCTATCCTCTCTCCAGCAGGCTTGAGGAACCCTGCGGAGCTTAGAAATCCCAAAGCCTCCCAGACAAGGTTTTCGATGACGCGGCTTCCATAGACATGGGAGAGGAGGGTCTCGTCAAAGAACCTCATAACCTCCCCAACGCTGCCAGCCTCACCCGTAGCTATGAGCGCTAGGACATGCATGCGGAGATGCCTCTCCGATGCAAGCTTTGAGGAGATACGTTCAGGCTCGCCTCTGACATACTTGTCCATGATATACTCCTTCTCATCCCTCCTCCTAGCGATGGTTAGAGCGTAGCCAACCCTATCGTATCCAGGTCTCCCAGCCCTCCCACAAAACTGCTTATACTCTAGGACGGGTATCGGGTAGTATCCTTGTCCAACCGAGTAGCGTCTTATCTCCGTTACCAAGACTAGGCGTGCTGGGAGGTTTACGCCGGCCGCGAGTGTAGGGGTGGCTGCAACAGCCTTTAAGACTCTAGACCTGAACGCCTCCTCGATTATTCGGCGCTGGGTGTAGGAGAGGCCTGCGTGATGGAAGGCCGCGCCAGCCGCAACCAACTCGGCCAAGGTCTCGGTGAAGGCGCTCCGCTCCTCGGCCAATAGCTCACCAGCATAGGATTCAAGCCTCTCCCTCTCCTCCTCTCCAAGGAATCCAAGCCTCCTCGAGAAAGCTTGAGCAAGCTTCACCGCATATTGTTCAGCCCTCCTCCTAGTCGAGGCAAAGACCAGGGCTTGACCACCCTCAGCCACAGTGTTGAGAACGGCGTTCACAATCACGTTTCTATCCATTACGGGGAGCTCTGCAACCTCTCCATCAGCGAACTCCACCCTATTACCCATCAAGACTCCTTCACGGAGGGGGACAGGCCTCCAATCCGATGAAACCATCTTCCCCCCAATCCACTCCGCAAGCTCCCATGCGTTGCTTATCGTTGCGCTCAGCCCTAGAATCTGGGCGCGGGGAAGCCTCCTCCTAAGCCTCGTGGCAACCATCTCGAGGGTTGGGCCACGGTCTGGGTCTCCCAGCACGTGAAGCTCGTCAAGGACTATGAGTGTGACGTCGTCTATCCATTCAGCCCTGTGGCGGAGGAGGCTGTCGGCCTTCTCGTTGGTGGCGATTATTACGTCATAGTTTGCGAGCCAGGGGTCGCTTGAGTCATAGTCGCCTGTCGAGGCCGCGGCCCTAAACCTTGAACCCTTGCATAGAGTCTCCCTGACGTCGCTGAGCTTCTCGGAGGCCAAGGCTCTAAGCGGGACTAGGTAGAGGACTTTCCCACCCATCTCGAGGTGGCGGGATGCTGCTAGGAGGGCGACGAGGGTCTTCCCCGAGGCTGTAGGGGTTGCGAGAACGAGGTTCTCTCCGCTGAGCGCGCCAGCTTCTATCGCCTCAGCCTGAGGAGGATAGAGCTTGCTAATCCCCAGCTCTAGGAGATTATGTTTAAGGAAGTCTGGGATAGGGAGTTCTTGGATAAGCATCTCTAGGTCAGCCTATAGATTCCAGGCTTCGGTGTGAATACTTTTCCATCGGAGAGGAGGCGGTTTAGAAGCCTATTTATCTCCTCGTTGCTCAGCCCCTTCTCTCTCAAAGCCTCCCTAAGCTCCTCATCCTCCGCGAAACCCTTCTCCTCCTGGAACTCCTTAATCGTCTGAATCATTACCGCGAACTTGTCTCTAACGCTCTTAGGTTTCCCAGTCAATATCACATCTATGTCAGGCTTACCTGTCTCGACGTCGATTCCGACCTCCGATAGACTCTTCTTCACAAGCTCTATCACGTCCATGACATCCTCTTCAGTGACGTAGTCACGTAGAGCTGCACGCGCCCTAGCCTCAGCAAGCCTCACGAGAGACTCAAGCTGCCTAGCCGTGATGGTTACAGTGGATGTCTGCTGATACATTGAACGCATCTTTAGATAGAAGTCCTCTATCAGCTTAGCAGCCCTAGGGGTCAGCTCAGGCTGAAACCTCTTCGCATAGGCGATATACTTCTTGAGGATTTCAGGCTTGATCGGCGGCGCTACGCTTGTAGCTGATTTCGACTGTAGTCCAAGGATGTGTGAAGCAACTCTCCTGTCACGTTCAAGCTGAGGCTCATCCCTTAGAACGAAGATTAGGTCGAATCTTGAGAGAATAGTTATCGGGAGATTCACGTTGTCTGTGAAGGGGTTGTAGGGGTCGTAGCGTCCAAGGGTCGGGTTCGCGGCAGCCAGGATGGACGTCCTAGCGTTGAGTGTTGCAACTATCCCTCCCTTGGCTATGCTTACTGTCTGCTGAGCCATCGCCTCATGTATCGCAACCCTATCCTCAGACCTCATCTTATCTATCTCATCGATGCAGCATACACCCATGTCCGCCAAGACCAATGCTCCCGCCTCAAGTACCATGCCTCCACCCTTGTCTCTGACTACAGCGGCCGTCAGACCCGCGGCCGTCGAACCCCTACCCGAAGTATATAGCCCTCTGGGAGCGATCGCGGCGGCATAGCGGAGGAGCTGGCTCTTACCGGTTCCAGGGTCGCCTACGAGGAGTATGTGGATGTCTCCTCTAACCTTGACTCCGTCTGGAAACTGCTTCACTCTCCCGCCGAAGAGGAGGAGCATAATCGCCTTCTTGATATGGTCAAGCCCGTAGATGCTTGGAGCGATGGATTCAATGAGCTTCTGATGGATGTTTGCGTCTTTAGCCATCTCATGGAAGAGCTTCTCCTCCTCTGGAGTAATCTGGAGGGTTTCAGGCTCCTTGCTCGCAGTCTCGATGCTGAGGGCGTCGAGGTACATTCTCGAGGTCTTCAACGGGGTATCCCTCCCCCTCTCCTGAACAGCGTAGAGAACACCCGTCACAATCACCCTGTCACCAGGCCTAGCCCTATCAACTATGTCTCCCTTCAACCCTACATCGATAACTCTCGGAAGCTGGCCGGGTGGGAGATCCTCGGGCTTCTCCTGTATCCCAACTATCTGGTAGTCATAGTATTCGCTCTTCTCCTCAACTAGGTCGAATTTTACGCGTCTCCCCCTACATTGGATGCTTTTGCATCTCTCTGGAACCTTCAGCCTCGAGGAGGTCTGCGGAACCCGGTACTCAGCTCCACAGTTCCTACACTTGAAGACGGCGACCTTGATTATCGGCTTAATTGCGCTGGCTCTGACCATTATCCCGTCGATGGCCACAAGCTTCCTCAGATGACGCGCCCTTATCTCACGTATCAGAAGCTTCTCGGGGAGATTATAGATTCTGGCCTTGAACTCTCCTATCCTCGCGGCATAGGCTGGGTCCTCTATCTGGAGCTGCTTGTAGGCCGCTCTATCAAGGGCTGGAAGATACTTCAGAGGCTCCTCAACGATTAGGTGGCTCAGCTCGCTGTCGAAGGCGATTAGGTCGCTGTGGTCGACCAGGACTGACTCCTGCTGCTGGGCAGCGGCTCTAGCAATAAGTGAGCGATACTTCTCCTGCTTAAAGAACAGCGCGAGTTTCTCCTCTATCTCTGGCTCGACGCTCATCCTTTCTCACCACCCCATGCACCAACAAACCTGAACCATTCCTCAACTATCGCTAGGATCGCTTGGTAGAGGAAGCGCTCCTCCTGAGTAATGTTCTCAACCATTCTGGGGGAAACCCTCTTCGCGGCCAGGGCAAGCAGCTTATTCAACCTCATGCTATAGATGTCTTCTATTCTTGGGAGAAGCTCTTTAAAGTCCCCTTCCCTGGCCTCCTCCAAGACTTTTAGGTAGAAGAACTCGGGGGCTGGTTGAAGTTCTCTGGAGTTGTTCCTCTCCCTCCACTCAAGTTGGAGGATATTCCTCTGGTCGAGAACCTTCTCGGAAGGCCTCGCTATCCCTGCTTCGACGAGCTTCTTAGCAGCCCACCTATAAAGTCTGAGGGGTGCTCCAGCCTTCAGGTTCTCAAGCACTTGGCCTAGGAAGCTCAGCCTCTGGACATCGGTTGAGAGAATCACCTGGCTCTGGGAGTTCTCATACTCGACCTCAACGCCTTTGAGAAACCTTCTAAAAGCCTCGGCTACCGCCTCCACCGACATCCAACCAAACATGGAGCAAAGCCCTACATTTATCCTCAGAGGGGTGGGTGAAAGTGGAGAAATCCCAGAGACATCTCCAGCTAATACCGAAGAACTCCCAACCTAAAGCAAAAATACTCCCAAACCTGAGAAGAAAGATGGCGGCCGTCGTCTAGCCTGGTAGGACGCTGGCCCCCCGAGCCAGCGGTCGCGGGTTCAAATCCCGCCGGCCGCATACTTGTTTGGCCATGGCAGTTTCGGTGTGCCCTCTCAACCTATATCTCGGAGTTGTTCAGCTATTATATCTAGGATGGTTAGGGTTTTCAGGGATGAGGAGAAGCTTTCACCCGAGTATGTTCCCAGGAGTCTTCCTCACAGGGAGGGTGAGCTGAAGCTTCTCCGAACCTTTTTCAGCAGCGTTATCTCTGGACGCTCACTTATCTCGACACGCGTCATAGTCAGCGGCTCCGTTGGAACAGGTAAGAGCGCTCTCGTCAAGCTCTTCGGGAGGATGGCTGTAGAGGAGGCTAGGAGGAGGGGTGTAGAACTCAGATTCATCTACGTGAATTGTAGGATAAGTAGAACCGTGTTCACGATCCTTAAGAGGGTTGTTGAGCAGCTTAGGGTGAGGGTTCCGGAGAGAGGGTACTCGAATGAGGAGCTGTTCCACAAGCTTCTCGACTACATTGAGGAGAGGAACATCTACACGATAGTTGCTCTAGATGAGGTTGAGTCCCTTCTCAGCAAGGAGGGTGGTGAAGCCCTATACTTCTTCAGCAGAGCTGGGGAGGAGAGAGTAAAGATTCCGAGAATCTCGACGATATTCATAGTCAGGAATCCTGAGATATTCGAGATGCTTGATAAGAGTATTAGAAGCAGTCTCCTGGGAAACATGATACACCTCTCCGAATACAGTAGTAGCCAGCTCTACGACATAGTGAGGTTTAGGGCAAGTGAAGCATTCTATCCAGATGTCTTGATGGATGACTCCCTGAAGCTTATAGCTGACTTAGCCGGCGAGAGAGGTGATGCGCGATACGCCCTAGACATGCTTTGGAGGGCTGGGAAATACGCTGAGGCCGATGACTCCCCGAAAGTTACGCCTGAACATGTTAGGAGGGCTGCTGCAAGCATCTACCCAGCAATTAGAAGGGAGCATCTTGAATACCTCTCCCCCCATGAGAAGCTTATCCTCCTCGCCTTGACCAGAGCTCTAGACGGTGGGAAACAAGCATACGTCACAACAAGCGAGCTCAACGACCATTACCGGATGATATGTGAAGAGTATAGGGTTAAGCCGCGTGGCTATACAAGTTTCTGGGAGAGTTTGCAGAGACTCGACGACCTGGGGATAATTAGGGTGAATGTGAAAAGCGAGGGCTCGAGAGGTAGACGCTCCTATATCTCCCTCCCAGGAATCCCTGTATCGATACTGAAACGTGAGCTTGAGTCTATCCTCGAGAGGGAGAAGATTTCCTAGACCTCCTCCTTCTCTTAGGCTTCCCCTTCTTCTCAGCAGCAGGCATCGCAGCCGCCTCAACCTTCCCTCCTGTGAGATATTTTGTCTCTGAAGGTGATAGGTTGAAGTGTTCGGCAAGCTTCTCACCGTATTCGGGGTTTGTTGAAGCCATGAACATTAGGTAGGGGAGAACATCCTTCATAGCCTTCGCCCTTGAGAGTCTAAGCCTCTTAGCGATCTTCGAAGCTATCGACTGCCTAAGCTCCCTCTCCTCCTTACTTTTCTGCATAAGCCTAATCTTCGATGGGAACGCAAACTTAACGAATCCTCTTGGCCTGGTTTTTCGGGTGAGTGAAACTCCGCCCGTCATTAGTGGTATGGCGTAACGCATAAGCCTCCACCTCTGAAGCCTCTTCATCCTTGTGAGAAAGATGTCGGCCCTAGCCAGCATCTCGTAGGCTTGAGCAAGCTCCTCAGGGTCTGGGATCTGGAGAGGAGCGTTGTCGAGAACCCATGTATAAACCATGTCCAAATCCACTTCCAGCCCCTCTAAAGCTGCTCTGGCAGCCCTGAGAGACTTCGCGTTAAAGATTATTCTAAGAGCCTCGAATATCTGCTTAACACGGTTTCTCTCACCGAGCACAGCCACGGCGTCAGAATCTATCCGCTTTCTCCCAACAGCTATCGCTTGAAGGTCGTTTATGGCTGATCTGAGGTCGCCTTCCGACCTCTCGGCAAGAGCTTTCAAGGCTTCATCCGTAGCTTCTATCCCCTCCATACGGCATATCTCCCGAAGCCTCTTAATCACATCCCTCTTGCCAAGCCTCCTAAACTCAAGCATTAAGCATCTGTTCCTAATCGATGCAAGCCTCGGGTCCCATGGATTGTTCGCAATCAACGCTATCGGAACCCTTGTTATGTCTATTATTTTTCTGAGGGCTGAAAGCCCACCTGCATCCTCTTGTCCAGCTATTCCATCAACCTCATCGACCATGATTATCTTCTTTGTTGTTCCCTCGAGTGTTGCCTGCTGGGAGGACTCTCCAACCACGGCGTTCATCCGTTCCTGATTACGCCAGTCACTTGCGTTAACCTCTATCACATCGTATCCATGTTCGCGGGCATAGGCGAGGACTAGGCTTGTCTTCCCAACGCCTGCCGGCCCATACAGTAGGACCGCCTTTGTCTTAGGTTTTCCCAGCTCCCAGCTCCTCATCCATTCAACGAACGCCTTAACAGACTTCTGGTTACCTACTACCTCCGCAACCCTCTTCGGCCTATACTTCTCAACCCAGAGCTGGGTCAAATCCTCTCACACTACTTTGCTCTCTTCTTGGCCTTGACCGCTAATCGTGCCAGGAAAGCCATCAACTGAACCTCAGGCGTCGCTCCTTCAGAGATTCTGTAATCTATTTCTCCGAGGAGGTCTAGAAGCTCAAGTTTATCTTCCTCGCTTAGATTCAGGTAGAATAGTTCCCGATATATTGCCGAGATTATGTCGCTTCCCATAAGTCCCTGAACGTAGAGAAGTTTCCTAACCTCGTCCCGGGCCTCGGCGAATTCTCCGCTGAGAGCTAGTTCGAGAATCTTCCTAACCTCACCTCTACTCACATATCCTAAGACTTGATATATTGTCTTCTCATCTATCTTCTTGGACATTGAGGCCGCTGCCTGCAAGGTGTTTATCGCCTTCCTCATATCTCCCTCCGAGAACTCGTAGATTACTTCGAGAGCTTCGTCATCGACTTGTAGTCCCTCCTCCTCAGAAATCATCTTGAGATACTGGATTACGTGATTTTTTAGGAGGGGCTTGAACCTGAAGACAGCGCATCTAGACTGTATAGGCTCGATTATCCTGTTACTGTAGTTTGCCGCTAGGATGAATCTACATGTTGAGGAGTATTGCTCCAT
This sequence comes from uncultured Nitrososphaeria archaeon, assembly GCA_964440495.1. Lineage (GTDB taxonomy): Archaea > Thermoproteota > Nitrososphaeria_A > Caldarchaeales > Wolframiiraptoraceae > Benthortus. The sequence continues at coordinate 13,750 of CAYTSD010000010.1, forward strand.
AACTCTTCTAAACGCGTGTTGGGCGTCGTCTGTCAGCTGGTCGCTCTCGTCGAGGAGGAGTATCTTGAATCCCAGTCCTCCCATGGGTATCTGACGGGCGAACATCTTAACCTTCTCCCTAATCGTCTGGATTCCTCTCTCATCTGAGGCATTAATCTCCATGAAGTGGCCATCCTCAATATAGTTGGGCCCGAAGAGATCTCTCGCAAATGCGTGGGCTGTAGCTGTCTTTCCAACTCCAGGTGGCCCGGCGAAAAGCATGTGTGGAACAGCCTTTGTCTTGAGTATGTTCTTTAGACTGTTTACAACGTCTTCTTGGTTTATTATCTCGGATAGGCTTTTCGGCCTATATTTCTCGACCCATGGGAGGATTGAGACAGCTTCTAGACTCAGATTCTACACCCTTCATTCACAGTTCCTCGACTTCTAATTAGGCTTTACTATTCTCTAGGTCATACCTTTAGGTCTAGGATTCTGAGGGCATTAAGACCTGTAACCTCCACCACTCTCTGATAAGAGATCCCCTTTATCCTCGCTATCCACTCGGCTGAGACGCTAATATTCTTTGGATGGTTTAGCTCGCCTGGCCTGGGGGCTAGGACTGGTGCGTCGCTCTCTAGGAGGAGGTTCTCAAGTGGGACACGTTTAACAAGCTTCTGCTTCTGTATGCTTCTAGCGATGGATGGAGGTATGCTGAACATGAACCCTTTCTCAGCCGCTCGAACAGCATGGGAGGCCGCGCCATCGAAAGCATGCATTATCACCCTCTCAGCCCTCTTCTCCAAGAGAAGGTTGATAGCATATTTCCCAGCACTCCTCGAGTGAATTACTAGAGGGAGGTCAAGCTCCTTTGCAAGCTCTATGAACTCTGAGAATACCTTTCTCTGAAGCTCCCTCTCCTCCCTGGCGCCCCTCCAATAGTCGAGACCTACCTCCCCAATAGCCACAACACGTTTCCTCTCAGCTCTAATCAGCTCCATAACCCTCTCATATCCTTCCGGAGAGTAGGGCCTCACCCCAAGAGAGGGATAAACATACTTGTTGTCCGAGACTGCTAGAGCTTTTAGGCAGTCCTCATAACCTTGACCTGAAGTAACTATAGCTGCAACTCCAGCGGCCCTCGCCTCTCTTAGAACCCTATCAACCCTGTTCTCAAACTCTGGAGCCGTTAAGTGACAATGCACGTCCACAAGCATTGAGACACTATTCCCAACCCTTCCCTAAGAGTTTTCGTGGTTAACTCTTTTAAGATGGGAGAACAATCATTAAACCATGCCCTATAAGTATAGGGATGTGGAGATAAGCTGGCTCGGGCATGACAGCTTCCTAATAAAATATGATGGAAACCTAATCTACATAGACCCGTATAAGATTAAGCCGAAGGGTAAGGCGGATATGGTCTTCGTAACCCATGAACACTTCGATCACCTAAGCCTAGATGACCTGAGAAAGATAGTTAAACCTGAGACCGATATAGTGGCTCCCGAGCATTGTGCTGATAAGCTGAGAACCCTTGGAATGGGGATAGTAAAGCTTGTTAAGCCTGGAGACGAGTTCACCCTGAGAGGCATAAACGTTAAAGCCGTTCCAGCCTACAATGTGAACAAGTTCAGGGCTCCTGGGGAGGTTTATCATCCTAAAAAGATGGAGGGCGTTGGATACGTCTTGGAGGTTAAAGGTGTTAAGATATATCACGCTGGAGACACCGACTTTATCCCCGAAATGAAGGAGCTTGAAGTCGATGTCGCGCTAATACCTGTCAGTGGAACATTCGTTATGACCGCGGAGGAAGCTGCTGAAGCTGTAAACACCTTCAAGCCAAAGGTAGCTATCCCGATGCATTATGGCTCAATCGTCGGTGGGAGAAGTGATGCTGAAAGATTTAGGAAGCTTGCCGAGGTCGAGGTAGTCATATTGGAGAGGGAGTAAAAGTGGCCTGCGAGCACGACTTCATCTACTACAATACGTTAAACATCTTCAACCGCTCAGACCTATTGGAAACCTTTGACTCGTGGAAGTGCCGAAAGTGCGGGATGATAAGGCTCGGTGTAAGAGAAATAGGTTCAGAGCCGCCTGCTAAAACCCTCCCAGACCCCGAGAACCCTGAAGAAAAATGGATTATACTTGTATGCATGGCGGGCGACAGGGCGAAGGTTGAAGCTTATTCCGTCAAAGAAGGAGACATCGTAGAACATAAATGCATTAATGGGACGACTAAGTTCAAGATAGGTGAAGACCTTCTACCAGAGAAGACGGTTAAGGAACATTATTTCTATAGGTTCGAGGATGTTGCTGGAGGGTACATAGATGTCTCCGAGAATCCTCCAAAAGTTGTAGCAATTCGTAGGTAACAGGTTTTTTAAGAGGTTTCATACGCTGAGATTTATGATGAGGGCGGCTGGCTTCAAGATCCTTAGAGGTCTTAGAGATAAGAGAATCGTTAAGACCCTTAAAGCCGCTCTCCTAATAGGATTCCTAGTCGCAGCATCTCTCCTCGCATACTATCTAGCTACTTCATGAAACAGGTTTATACACTATTCCAAGCTTCTCAGCGTAGCTGTAAGCTTCGTCTATCTCCTCAACTCTAAGCCTTCTTCCAATATCTCTATATTTTTCAGGTCTCTCTATGACGAGGTGATCAGGCCTATACTGGTCCATTATGTTGACTAAAACCTTCTCTTTCAGGTTTTCAGCAATCCATTTGAGGATGGGCTTTGTATCGCATTCAAGATGGTTTGGGAGAACTAGATGTCTTATTATCATGTCTCCATGTCTAGCGGCTAGGGAGAGGTTCCTCGTCACGACAGCTCTATAGCTTGCCTTTGAGCCAACCCATGAAAGCCTCTTAGCGCACTCATCGCTCCAATACTTGAAGTCAGGAAGCCAGATGTCGATTAGGTCTAGCAGAAGCTTCATCGACTCCTCGGTCAGATACATGTTGCTGTTCCAGAGGAGGGGTGTATTTACGTCTAGATGCTTCAGTGAGCCTATGATGATATGTAGGTTAGGCGTCGGCTCTCCTCCAACATAGTTTATGTTTCCAGCCCCCTCAACTCTAAGCCTCTTAGCTATTAGGGCAAGCCTTCTCTCATCAACCTCAACGCCTGCGTCCGACAGCCTCCCCCTCGGGTGAGAGATATCCCAGTTCTGGCAGAACGCGCAGTGAAAGTTGCATGAGACGAAGAATATTGTCCCTGAGCCTCCCTGCTTCTCCGTCCCGATTAGAGGGGCCTCCTCGCCATAGTGATGGAAGAAGGATGCGACATAAGCCTTCTCTCCAAGTCTACATACACCTCTCCTGCCAGCCGTTCTATCGACGTTGCATCTCCATTCACAGAACCGGCACTTTCGGAGAATCCTCTTCACAAGCTCTATCTTGACATCGAGATATGAGGGGGAGGCTTGCTTAAGTCTCTCATCGTCGAGACCCTGCCTATACAGCTCCCTAAACCTCTCTTCAGCTATCTCGTGAAGCTCGTCATGAATCCTCCAGAGCTCTTCCTCATCCATTTCCTCCAACCCCTCCTCAGCCCTAATCGACTTAACTATCATAAACTTAGCTGGAGTCTCATTAATCATTACAGACCTGTACCATCTAAGCCTGCGTCTAACCTCCGGGTCCCTCCAGACCGAAACCGCGTCGGGTCTGAGAAGAAAGATGCTCAACGGCTCTCCAACATCTAGCTAAAGTTGGGTAGATAAAAAACTTAATTTTCCTCCTTTATTCGGGATGTTTGAGAGTCGATGAGGGTCAGGACACGGTACTTTGCGATGCTAAGAGAGGTTACAGGGATTAGGGAAGAAGAATTCAACGTCCCTGAAGACCTAACACTAATAGACTTCATCAAATATATTGCTGAAAGGTATGAAAGATTGAAGAAGATTCTGTTCGATGAGTGTGGGGAGCTTCGCAGAGGATTCGCGGTAGCTCATAATACTGTAACTGTTCCGAGGGGGGAGATTCAATTGAGGCGGATCAGAGACGGTGATGAGGTCGTTATTCTACCGCCTATTGGAGGAGGTTACCTGAATGATGGAAGCCTGACCCCGCGTTGACCCTGGTATCTTCCCTTATAGGGTTTCTCAACGGGTGAGGAGAGCTTCGAGAATACTACGTGCAGGAATCTGTCGCCTGCATGGAGTCTCACTGGAAAGTCTCCGCCTAGAAGCTCTATCGTCAGCTGACCCTCAAAGTTTGCGTCAATTATCGTTGGAGGTATCATTAAACCTATCCTTGCATAGCTACTTCTAAGGTTCACAAACCCCATTAAGTCTAATGGAAGGGAAATGTATTCGAGAGTGTGGAGGAGGACATGCTCTTTAGGATGGATTACAAAGCTATCAGCCTCCTCCATGACGAAGTAATCCGATATCTCTTCATCTGAACGGGTGTCGAAGACTTTATTCGAGTTCTTCATACGCGCAATCTGCCTACCGATTCTCAGATCCAGCCCGTTTTCCCTTACAACGTCTTCTGTGAATGGCTCTATCCTAAGTCTCCCATTCCGAATATAGTTCCAGAGGTCGAAGTCGCTTAGAATCATTTCCAGCAACCACTCTATCTTGAAGTTAGGGGATTTTATAAGCAATATCTTCGGATTGTTGGAGTGTATTGGCTGAAGATTCTCGTGGTTAAACCTCGATAACCTCCAAGTCCTCTGCGACTATAACTCTGCCGTCCACAGCTTCTTCAAGCATTTCTTTAAGCTTCTCCTCCCTCCCCTCCATCGGCGGATACAGGTGAACAGCGACCAGAATCCTAGGCCTAACCCTCCTAGCTATCTCAGCAAGCTGCATGTCGCTTGTATGCTTACCGAGTAAGAGATTATGTGGAAAAGAGCATTCATGGATTAAGACATCAACCCCTTGAGCGAACTCTATTAACCTCTCATCTGGAACGGTGTCTCCCGAATATACTAGAGAAACGTCGTCAGCCTCAACCCTATATGCGACACCCTCGAAATGCTCAACTGGAATAGAGTATATTCTCAGATTCCTAGAATCTTCAACCAATCCTTCCCAAACCTCATGAATCACTAGATAACGCATACATCCAAGAACTCTAAGATAGCTTAAGAAACGATTTCTATAGAGTAGGTCGTCGAGAAAATCCACTAAGCCTTTCGGACCATATATGTGAAGCTTCTCCGGTTTCTCAGACTTCAACCCACTTCTACTGTACGCTCTCAGCTTTATCATCGCTGGAAGGTCTCCGACATGATCGACGTGAAAATGTGTTATCAGAACCCTCTCAACCTCGTTAACATCTACACCTTTCTTACCTAGCTTCTCTAAGGTTCCCGGACCTATATCGAGGAGGAGTTTTCTGTCTTCTGTCTCTAGTAGTATGCTTGAGGAGAACCTCTTCTTCGTTGGGATTATCGACCCTGAGCCTACTATGGTTATCCTCAAAGTTATTCTCTCCTTGAGAGGATCTTTACCCATGGATTGTCTTGAAGGAATGATGGAAGCTTCTCACCTTCCCTCGGATATTCCATGGTAGTTTCTGGAAGCTGAGTCTTCTCAACCGGTTTAGGGAGTTCAAGCCTACCGATCTTTAATGAGAGTCTTCTCTGCTCCTTCTCGAGTCTGTCGAGTCTGGCTTCAAACTCTTCCAATATTCTTAAAACTCTTGATAGCTCTCTCTTCAGCTCAACTATTTCCTCGCTTCTGTGCTGCGTGATTTTCTCGAGGTCTGAGACTTCTGTGGGAGACCGCTTTCTCTCCCGAATCCTCGGTGGAACTATTTCTTCCGCACCCATGTTATCGTAGATTACCAACCCTATTCCATGCTTCATTAACACGGATTCATCGATTGCTCGGTGATATCGTCTCGGAATCGCTATGACTACTCCCTCATATCGTTCTAGAAGTTTTTCTGCTTCTAGAAGGGCGTCGTGGAGTGCTCCCCTGCTCGTGAATACATCTTCCTCAAGTATGTTTACAGCTATCTCTATCTTTCCATCGGATAGGAGGAGTCTCGCGGATGTTCCCAGCAGTGCCTCTTCACTTCTTCCAACCTCGTAGAGTCCCTCCTCCTCATACAATGCAGCTACAATATCTAGTGGAGACGACCTTCTAGGCAAGGTTTAGCCACCCCTCCATACGTTCCCATCTCCACTCATAGTCGATTGGAACAGCGTATCCGTAGACTATGCATCCTCTCCACACAGAGAACCGTGGCTCGCTTGTAATAGATACCTCGACATCTTCTATCCCTTTCTCTCCAAGCATCATCTTCAGCTTGGTGTCCGAGGTGACTGCAACATTTTCTAATCCGCTTGGAACACTCCATCCAAAGTTTCCTCCAGATAGGAGTATCTTTGAGTATAGGTGTGGTTGAAGCTCTATTGAGCATCTCTCAACGCTGCTTATTATCGCCTCCGCCATATCCATCATTCCATAGAAGTATGTGTCACCTATCTTGACATCGCTTGGCTTCGGCATCCCCCTAGCGAAATAGCTTTGAAATATCTCATGAGTAGGGTTGAAGACGTATTCACCTATAAGGAACCTCGTCCAAGAGTTCTCTCCGAGATCTATTGTTATCCTTGTTCTAGGAACTCTGAATGACTCTCTAACCTTCTCCGGATTCTCTTTAGCATACCTTATTGCCTCATCTAGGTCTCTTGGGAGGAGGCCTAGTGATTCCTTAACCATTCTCACGAGCCTCTCCTCTTTCGCTAGGTCACCGTATCCAACATCCTTCAATATCTCGGCCATCAGGGTGTTAGCTGCTCCACCTCCCCTATTCAATGCTATTACAGCGTTCCTTATCGGATACATTGAGATTGGGCAGATCTGGGTATTTCCGTGCCCCGACTCAACGACCACGCATGTAGGTATTTTGTGGGCTATGGCGACTGCGAGAGGCTGGGGAATTATTGTAGCGGCCTTGATTAGGAGTTTCTCCTCATTAATCTCCCTAAAAATCTTGAAGAGGTTTTCATACATGTATCTTGGGGAGACCATTGAGAGGCTGGCCACGACATAAAATCCCTGGAACTCGGGGTCGCTTGGAGCGAAGGCTTCTAAAGCATATCGAGTAAGTTCCTTGACAACCCTCCAAGCCTTTACATCATCTTTTTCTATGATGCCGTTGCGCATCGGGTATATCATTCTCTCAGCGAGGTTTTCACGGGCTTCGAGGAAGAGTGGAACATCCTTTCCCACCACGACCTCTCTATCAACGTTCATGAGCTTGGACATAATCGACTCCCTCTCAACAAAGTATCCCCTACTCTCAACAACCTCCGGTTCCTCGCCCAACGTTATCGGCCCATACTTAAAGTCGCTTGTTCCATAGTCTAACCCGAAGACATGTTCACGTTTGTATTCTTCGCTCATCTCCTCCACCTCCATATCGAGAGAACGCCCTTACCTTTACCTCCAGTCATTAGTTTTTCATGAATTTTCGATGCAAGCTTCTTCCCACCTTCACTCCATCCAACTCTATAGGATACTGTGAGAGCCTCCGCGGCAGGGTAGCTTTCAACCACGAGTTCAACCCCTCCCAACTTCACCCTAGACCTGCCTTTCTCCTCAAAGTTTATCGATAATTGTTTAGCGGCATCGTAGGCTTCTGAGCCTCTAAAGTAGTAGTAGACGTCCACGTACCAGCAGGGTGGGAGAACTGTTTTAAGGAATTCGTCCAAGATGTCTCCCCCCACTCCTCCAGCAACATTCAGTATTAGCTCACTTCCATCGGTACTTGAACTCATAAGCTTCATACTTACATCCTTGTAGGAGGCTTCCAGGCCTTCGACCGTCCACCCAGCTGAGGATAGGGTCTTCTTTAGCTTGCTCCACCCACCCTCGATGCCTGGAGGGAATCTGCAGACCAGTCTAACCCTGTAGGGCAAGGCTTCTCTCAAGAATCTCTTTGACTCCATGAAATATATCTTTGAGAGGTGGCTGAAAGTGGAACCACTTTTTAGGAAGAGGATACGGTTCTATCCCTTGATGAGGGTTTGGAGAGCTGGTGAATGGATTAGTAGGTGGAAGGGCGCTGAGGTGAGGGTCTTAAGCGGCGATGAGGACTGTCTAGTGGTGATGGTTAGGGTTGGAGCTGGGGGCTCTGTCCCGGTTCATAGTCATGAGGAGGCTCAATACGGGGTTATCCTCAAGGGCCGTGGAGTGTTCCAAGTGGATGGGCGGGAGATAGAGGTTAGGGAAGGAGACTCCTACGCCATAAAATCGAGAGAGCCTCATGGGTTCAAGGCGCTAGAGGACACCACGGTCATAGATGTCTTCGTGCCAGCCCGCTCAGACTACCTCCCCCTACTTAGAAAACCTGACCTAGAGTAATCGCAATGTTTATTAAAGAAGCATTAGGAGAGACGCCAGAAACGGTTAGTGTGAGTTGGTATGCCGCGGGTAAAGAGGATCTCAGAGGTCTTAGACATCCTCAAAGATAAGGAGAGGATAAGGAACATAGGGATAATCGCCCATGTCGACCACGGGAAGACAACCACCACTGACAGCCTTCTCGCCGCAGCTGGACTCCTCTCCCCGACTCTAGCTGGAAGAGCGCTGGCCTTAGACTATCTCGAGGAGGAGCAGCAGCGTCAGATGACGATTAAGGCCGCTAACATCTCCCTCTACTATGAGATGGATGGGAAACCCTACATAATCAACATGATAGATACTCCTGGGCACGTTGACTTCAGTGGAAGGGTTACGAGAGCGTTGAGAGCTATCGATGGAGCAGTTGTAGTTGTTGACGCGGTTGAGGGGGTGATGACCCAGACGGAGACCGTTGTCAGGCAAGCAGTCGAGGAACGCGTCAAACCCGTCCTTTACATAAACAAGGTTGACAGACTTATCAAGGAGCTTAGACTCACCCCTGACAAGATTCAGGAAACACTTGGGAGAATAGTTCTAGACGTGAACAGGCTTATCGAGATGTACGCTGAGCCTGAGTATAAGAGTAAATGGAAGGTGAGCTTCCAGGCTGGAAGCGTTGCGATAGGGAGTGCTAAGGATAGATGGGGCTTCACTCTCCAGCAAGCGCAGAAGAGGGGGATAAAGTTCAGCGACGTGATGAAGGCCTTCGCGAATAACGACCTAGAATGGCTCAGAGAAAACGCGCCACTCCACGAAGCAATAATAGAGATGATAATTAACCATCATCCACCACCACACGTCGCACAGAAATACAGGATACCGAAGATATGGAAGGGGCCTCTCGACAGCGAGGTAGGCCAAGCGATGGTTAACTGCGACGAGAATGGGCCAGCGGTGATGGTTGTCACAGATGTGAAGGTTGACCCTCAGGCTGGAGTCGTGGCCACTGGGAGACTCTTCAGCGGGGTAGTAAGAGAGGGAGACACGCTTCTAATCGTTGGAAGAAACATCAAGCGGAGAATCCAGCAGGTAACCGTCTACATGGGGCCCAACAGAGAGATAGTTGGAATGCTTCCAGCGGGCAACATCCCAGCTTTACTCGGAATAGAGGAGGCGAGAGCCGGAGACACGCTTGCCTCCGTTGAAACCGTTCCCTTCGAGACACTACATTATGTCTCAGAGCCTGTTGTCACGATCTCGGTTGAGCCCAAGCACAGCCGAGACCTCCCCAAGCTAATAGACTTCCTCAACAAGCTCTCAATAGAGGATCCAACCCTAGTTACCACCGTTAGGCCAGAGACTGGAGAGTATCTGATAAGCGGGATGGGCACACTTCACCTAGAGATAGCTCTCACATGGATCGCCAAGGCGGGGATAGAGGTTGTGGCAAGCAAGCCCATAATCCTCTACAGAGAGACCGTGACGAAAAGAGGGAAAGTGTTCGAAGGAAAATCCCCGAACCGTCATAACAAGATCTACATGCAGGTTGAGCCCCTCGAAGAGGAGATAATAGAGCTGATTAGGAAGGGAGAACTCTTCGATGAGATGGATAGGAAGCAGATAGCGAAGATACTGAGGGAGCATGGATGGGATGCCGACATGGCGAGAGGCGTCTGGCATATAGACCCGAAAGGCAACATCCTAGTCGATATGACGAAGGGAGCACAATACCTCCAGGAAACAAAGACCATGATAATCGGAGGGTTCCAGAGAGTGATACAGGAGGGACCCCTTGCAGCCGAGGCTATGCGTGGAGTAAAGGCTGTACTTGTAAACGTTGTCCTCCATGAAGACCCCGTCCATAGAGGGTATGCTCAGATAGCTCCAGCGACTTGGAGAAGCCTCTACGCAAGCGTCCTAAGTGCAGACCCGATACTCCTAGAGCCGGTGCTTAAGATTGAGGCGAAGGTTCCATCAGACCTCATGGGAGCCGTGACGGGAGTCATAACAAGTAAACGTGGAAGAATAATCAACGTTACACAGCAAGAGTATGTCACCGTGATTTCAGGGGAGATTCCAGCGGCTGAGACATTCGACCTAAGCGAGGCCATGAGGAGCGCCACCATGGGCAAAGCATTCTGGGCAACGGAGTTCCACGCATGGAAACCTGTTCCAGCATCGATAAGGGATAAGGTGATACAGGAAATCAGGAAGAGGAAGGGGCTGCCGCCAGAGGTGCCGAAGATCTCCGACTTTGTTGAAGAATCCTAACTCCTCCCACCCTCATTTAGAACCCTTATCTTTTCCACAATTTTAGACGCTATCTCCATGAAAGCCTTCGCTGAGAGTGAGTCAGGCTTAGCAAAGACTACAGGCTTACCGCTGTCACCGTAGGCTCTAATCTCAGGCGTCAAGGGGATTTCACCTAGAAAATCTACCCCGAGACGTTTACAGGCTTCAACCGCTCCACCATGTCCAAATATGTCTGTACGCTTGCCGCAATGTGGGCAGATAAAGTAGCTCATGTTCTCGATCACTCCAAGAACGCTAACACTCATTTTCCTAAACATGTTTAGGGCCTTGACAGCTATTCTCAGGGCAGCGTCCTGAGGAGTTGTCACAATCACGACCCCTGTAAGAGGTATCGTCTGTGCTAACGTCAATGAGGCGTCGCCAGTTCCAGGTGGAAGGTCGACCACAAGGTATTCGAGTTCACCCCACTCTACATCTGAGAGCATCTGGCTTATCGCCTTAGCGACTAGAGGTCCCCTCCATATGACGGGAGTCTCTTCGGGAACCATGAGTCCAAGTGACATCACCTTCACCCCGAGATAGCTTTCCGCAGGCCTTATCCTATCCTCTCCAATAGCTGTAGGCTGCTCGAGAACCTCAAGCATCTTAGGGATTGTTGGACCATAGATGTCCGCGTCAAGTAATCCAACGGAGTTACCCATTCTCGCTAAAGCAAGAGTGAGGTTCACCGCCACAGTAGACTTACCTACACCACCCTTACCGCTCGCAACCGCAAACACATTCCTAACACCCTTAATTGGTTTCCTCATAAATGGAGCAGGTAGTCTAGGCCGCTGCGACGCAACCTTAACCTCAACACCCTTCACCCCTGGAACCTTCGAGAGAGCATCCTTAACCTTCTCGAGAAGCTCATCTTTCCCAGGATAGGAAGGAGACTTAAAGTCAAGTACAAGAGATACAACACCGTCCTCCGATACACTTAGATCTCTAACAAGCCTAAGACTCACAACATCTCTCCCAAGCCTAGGGTCTACAACCCCCCGAAGAGCCTCTAAAACCTCCCTCTCAGACACCACTCCAACCCGCCTAAAAACACTCATAGAAACCATCATAAATACCTTAGTGTAAAAAGAAAAGAATAGTAAACAATTAAAAATAAAAGGTAAACAATCTACCCAAAAATGTAAACCATTAAAGTTAAAAGAGAAAAATCATCCTTACTTACTGCAACATAATCTTAGCCGTAATACCTACCTAATCCCTTTCGAAACGGATATTTAAAACAAGTATAAGACCTCCAAGGGATTTGTTTCTGAGTTTGGTGGTTCTTTTGATATCATGGTGGTTTTAGGGGTTTTATGGGGGCTTGTGGTGTGTAGGGAGGGTTTTAATCCTTTTTGAAATGACTTGTTTTAGAGGGTGGAATCCGTTCTATATTGAATTAACGGTTTGCTCCGTATTATGTGGAGTAAAAGTTTAATGATAGATGTTTAATGGTTTATCTTATGCCTGCTAAGAAGAAGGAGAAGATCGATGATAAGCTTCTGAGAGAGGCTGTAGCCACTGCTGAGCGTCAGCCCAGGCTCGCATTTTATTCTCCAGTGGCTAGCGCTGTTCTGAATTATTGGAAGAGCACTATTCCCAGGTTTAGTATAAGTGAGCTTTTGGCAGCGATTGTTGAGAAGGAGTTGGCTAAGAGATGGCCTCAGCTCTATAAGAGAGCCAAAGAAATGCTTGAATACAGGGCTTCATCTAAGAGAAGAAGGAGAGTGAGGAAGAGTTGAAGCCAGTAGTATATGTTACTCGAGAGATTCCTGAATCTGGGATAAAAATTCTTGAAGAATGCTGTGAAGTTCGTTATAGGAGGAAGGTTCCTCCGCCGAGTCGGGAGGAGCTCCTCGAAGCTGTTAAGGATATAGATGCATTATACTGTACGTTGAATGAGAGGGTTGATAGGGAGCTGATGGACTCCGCTCCAAAGCTGAGAGTTGTAGGAACAATCAGTGTAGGGGTAGATCATATAGATATTGATTATGCGACTAAGAAGGGGATTTACGTGGTTCATACACCTGGGGTCTTAACGGATACTACCGCAGATTTTGCTTGGGCTCTTCTCATGGCCACTGCGAGAAGGGTGGTTGAAGCGGATAGGATGATTAGGAGAGGGGGATGGGATATTCCATGGGCTCCCACAATGTTCCTTGGGCATGATGTTCACGGGAAGACCCTCGGGATAATTGGTTTAGGTAGGATAGGGTCTGCTGTAGCTAAGAGGGCTAAGGGATTCGACATGAAGGTGCTCTACTATGACATTATCAGGAGGAAGGACTTGGAGGAAAAGCTTGGAATAGTGTTCGCTGAGATGGATGAGATTCTTAGGAGAGCGGACTTCGTCAGCATCCATGTTCCTTTAACCCCGAAGACCCGTGGACTGATAGGGGAGAGGGAGCTGAAGCTCATGAAGCCTACCGCAGTTCTAATCAATACGTCTAGAGGTCCTGTTGTTAAGGAGGAGGCTTTGGTGAAGGCTTTGAAGGAGGGGTGGATAGCCGCCGCAGGCCTCGACGTCTTCGAGAAGGAGCCTCTTCCAAAGGATAGCCCCCTCCTAGAGCTAGAGAATATTGTGCTCACGCCGCATATCGCGAGTGCATCCCATGACACACGTGGAAGGATGGCTGAGTATGCTGCTGAGGGGATAGTGAAGGTGTTGAAGGGGGTTGAGCCTGAAAACCTCTACAACAAGGAGGTCTTGAAGGTTAGGCCCTTAGAGAAGGTGAAGATGCTGTAACATGAATTGGGTTCTAGAGGCAGTAGCTGAAGCCTTGGAAGAGGGGCGTCAAGCTCTGTCTAGAGCTTTAAGGCTTGAACATAGACCCATTGCTAGGGGAGCCTATGGAGACCTCTCCTTCAACTTTGACGTAGAGGCTGAAAAAGCGGTTGTCGAGGTTCTCAGGAAACGATTCGAAAACTCTCTGATAGCCTCGGAGGAGACCGGTATCATAGGAGAATCTCGGAAACCTGACTACTACATCCTCGTAGACCCTGTGGATGGAAGCAAGAACGCCTTGAGAGGAGTCCCATTCTACTCGACCTCAATAGTCGTGGCAGACGGCCCAAAACTGTCGAATGTCTTGGCAGCTGGACTCATCGACCATTCGAGTGGTGAGATTTATCTGGGTGAGAGAGGCGGAGAGGTTTCAGCCGCTGGAACATCTCCAAGACTCAGCGAAGTTAGGTCTCTTAAGGAAGCCTACATCTTCCTAGACCACGGCTCCTTCAATCATCTAGAGAGCCGTAGGTGGGCTGAACGTTTATCCGAGGAAGCCTTATCCACCAGGTTCATAGGCTCGGCTATACTCGAGATAGCATACATCCTGAGAGGGAGGGCTGATGGGTTTGCATGCCTCAGCAAGACCCTTAAGCTCATGGACTTCCTCGCACCCGCATTCCTCCTAAAGCTCTCAGGAGGCTACTACAAGATACTAGACATAGACAAAGACCTGGAGATTCTAACGAGGGAGAGGTTCGGGGTTGTTGCTGCCTCAACCCGAGAGCTTCTCGACGAGATAATGGCTCTAAAAGAATAACCTTTAAAGCTACAGTTCTAGATATGTTGCTAGAGTTGGCTAAGACTTCTCCGAGCCTTAAAGGGGCAAGAATCGAGGTTAAGGCGCTTCAAAGGCTGAGGAAGAGCGGCTACAGGATAGTAGGCAGACACTCAGCGGTCAAGATATGCCACTGGACTAAGTCGGTTCTGAGGGGAGGGAAGAACTGCTATAAGCGCTGGTATGGGGTTGAAAGTCACCGTTGCCTCCAGATGACTCCAAGCGTCCAATACTGTAACATGATGTGCGTCTTCTGCTGGAGATTTCACACAATAAATAGGGTTGAAACCTATTCAGGTGATTGGGACAGGCCTGAGGAGATTCTAGATGGATTAGTTGCGGAGCAGAGGCAGCTTCTCTCAGGGTTTAAGGGGAATCCCAAGGTTGATAGAAGGCTCTTCGAGGAGGCTATGGAGCCGAAGCATATGGCTATCTCGCTTGACGGTGAGCCGACGCTCTACCCCTACCTCGCTGAACTCATAAAACTTGCCAGAAAACGTGGGATGACAACATTTCTAGTTACGAATGGGACTATGCCTGAGAGGCTGAGAGAGCTTCTCGAGAAGGACGCGGAGCCAACAAACCTCTACATAAGCCTATACGGCCCCGATAAAGAGACACATTTCATCACCTGTAACCCACTGATCCCTGATAGCTGGGAGAGGCTTATGGAGAGTCTCAGGCTTATGCCCAGCTTCAAGTGCAGGAAGGTTATCAGGCTGACGCTGGTTAAAGGCTACACGATGAAGTCTCCGGAGAAATATGCTGAGCTGATAAAGATCGCTAGGCCAGATTTTGTTGAATGCAAGGGCTATATGCATGTAGGTGAGTCTCAGAAGAGGCTTCCGAGAGAGGCTATGCCGAGCATGGATGAGATTAGGGAATTCGCCGAGGAACTCCGCAAACAGTTAGGCTATGTCTGGGTTGATGAAGACACGGCGAGCAGGGTTGTCCTACTTGGAAATCCGGAGTCTCAACGTTTCAGAGAAGACTATAAACGGATTAAGGGAAGGTCTCCCGATTAAAGTGTTTCAAAAGCTTCTCATAGGTTTCCTCCAAGTATTCTGGAATTATCTTTGTCTCCGAGAAGACTGGCATAAAGTTCGTGTCCCCAACCCATCTTGGAACGATGTGGAAATGTATATGTCCCTTAACTCCTGCCCCTGCGGCTCTGCCAATATTGACACCTATATTGAATCCATCTGGATGATAGGCTTCCTTGAGAGCTTTAATGGATAATTTTAGAAGTTTCATCGTCTCAATCATCTCGTCTTCATCTAAGGCCTCGAGATCGCCTACATGTCTATAGGGTGCGATCATCAGGTGGCCGTTGTTGTATGGATATCTGTTCATGATTACGAAGCATTTCTCACCTCTATAGAGTATTAGGTTCTCCTTGTCCCTGTTCTCTTTAGGCTTCTCACAGAATATGCAGCCATGCTTCTTTATGGAGCCTATGTAGCTCATTCTCCAGGGCGCCCATAAGACCTTCATCCTTCCACGCTTTAGAGCCGTAGCTTCATGCTTAATTAATCTGCCCTTCTAAAAGCTTAATTCTGGGAATAGTAGGGTTTGAGACATGGCTATAAGACAGGTGGATATCTCGGATAAGAAGCCTGTTAAACGTGTGGCAATAGCCCGTGGATTCATTAGGCTTAGACCTGAGACCATTAGGAGGATTATGGGTGAAGGTGTCGAGAAGGGGGACCCGCTTCAAGTGGCTCGTCTTGCTGGGATAAATGCTGCGAAGCTTACTCCGCTTCTTCTACCCCTATGCCATCCGCTGAAGCTTGAGCATGTTCAAGTCGATGCTAAGGTTTTGGAGGAGGGAGTTGAGGTTGAGGTAAGAGTTGAGGCTACGGAGAAGACTGGTGTGGAGATGGAGGCTTTGACAGCGGCCTCAATCGCCCTCCTAAACATATGGGATGCTGTAAAGAAGTATGAGAAGGATTCTGAGGGCCAGTACCCGTTCACTGAGATAACCTCGGTAAAGGTTGTGAGGAAGATAAAGCATGAGTGAGGACAGGGCCCCTCACCTTGAGCATAGGAGGCTTGGGCCGAGCCAGCTCCGCTTCGCGCTCTTCACTGTGAGTAGCTCTAGATATGAGGCTAAGCTCCGAGGCGAGGAGTTCAGGGACGACTCTATGGAGGAGGCTGTCAAGGCTATTGGAAAAGGAGGCCACAAGGTTGTCCAAAGAGAAGTGATAAACGATGATATCGTAATGATTCGGGGAAAGCTTGCGGAGGCTCTTCAGAGAGAGGATGTGGATGTTATAGTGTTTATGGGCGGAACTGGACTTACGAGGAGGGATGTAACGATAGAGGCTGTTAGACCCATGCTTGAGAAGGAGGCTGAAGGATTCGGAGACATATTCAGGTATCTAAGCTACAGGGAGATTGGAGCGGCGGCAGCCTTGACGAGAGCCACCGCTGGGGTGGCTAAAGGTAAGGCTGTTCTCTGCCTACCTGGTTCACCTAAGGCTGTTAGACTCGCCTTCAAGGAGTTCCTCGGAGAGCTTCCACACATGCTCTACCTAGCCCGACGCTAGGTTATCCAGCTATAGGTTCCATCGACGTAGACCTCTTTCTTGAAGAGGGCTGGCTCATGTTTGTAGCGTTCGACAGCCTCCCTCAAGGCTGGATAGACCTCCTTCCTACTTCTACCAGCTACAGCTACCAAGACTAGAGGCTCTCCCACCTCGAATCTTCCCATTAGATGACCTATCCACACCCAGACGCCGTATTTCTCCCCAACCTGTCTACATATCTCAGCTATAGCCTTGTCAGCGTGCTCTTTATACGCCTCTATCTCCAAAGCTTTAACCCCTCTTCCATCACTACTGGTCTTCCTCACCAAGCCTATGAACAGCGTGACGGCACCGACGCTTCCATCCCGGAAAGACTCAAGAATATTCTCCAAGACCTCGCCAAGCTTTATCGAACCCTTCTCGAATACACCTGGCCTAACCTTGACCCCACCATCAACCATAGCCTTCTACACTGATTAATAGGGGAGATGCGGGTTAATTAATGGTTTCAGGCTGGCGGCGTCTCCTCAACAACCTTCAGTTTGCTCCGTATCTTGTCTTCCTCCCCTCTCATGACTAGATAGCTTGGAGACCGAACCTTCCTGTCACCGACATAGATGTGGCCATGGACTATAAGCTGCCTCGCCTGATAGAGCGTCCGAGCCAAGCCAAGCTTATAAACCAATGTCTGGAGCCGACGCTCTAAGACATCTCTCACCGTAAGCCTGAGAACGTCGTCGGCAGTTGCGTTCTCTCCCACTAAGCCCATCTTATAGAGCTTCTCTATGAGCTTCTTCTCCTCCTTAGCTCTCTCCTCACCGGTCAAGGCGAAGAGGCTTCTAGCATGCGCCCTAATCTTCCTTAGAATGGTCTCAGCCCTCCACAGCTCTCTCTTGTTCCGCAGCCCATACTCTCCTAGAAGCTGAAGCTCAGCGGCAAGCCTATCAGCCTTCCATGGATGACCGGGAGTCTCATACTGCTTCCTAGGCCTCTTAGGGTCGCCCATCTCACCTCAAACTCCAGCAACCCTCCCTTATTAACATAGCCAAAAACCTATCAACAAACATTAAATCGAGGCACGGAGGAGAGAGGGGTAGGATGCAGCTCCTAGAGCAGCTTTCCATCGAGCGCATAGTCGATGAAATGGCTAAACAGCTCTATGTAGCCGATAGAGAGATAGCCACAGCCCTCTACCTTGCGATAAAGCTTGAGAAACCCTTGCTGATTGAGGGGGAGCCTGGATGCGGAAAGACCGAGATAGCTAAGGTTCTCGCAAACCTTCTGAATACGGAGCTGATAAGGCTTCAATGCTATGAGGGGCTAGATGTATCCTCAACAATCTATGAATGGAACTATCCTAAACAGCTTCTTTACATCAAGATGATGGAGGGGAGAAAGGACCCAGCCGAGGTCGAGGAGGAGATATTCAGCGAGAAATTCCTGCTTAAACGTCCACTCCTCAAGGCACTTCTACACGACGGCCCCTCCCCCGCCGTCCTACTCATAGACGAGATAGATAGGGCCGATGAAGAGTTCGAGGGATTCCTCCTAGAATTTCTAGCAGAGTTCCAGGTAACGATTCCAGAGATAGGAACCATAAATGCGAAGAAGAAGCCGATAGTGATAATTACCTCGAACCGCACTAGGGAGATAGGTGAAGGGCTTAGGAGACGATGCCTCTACCTCTACCTAACATACCCCTCACGTGAAAAAGAGCTTAGAATAGTTAGGTTAAAGGTCTCGGGGATAAGTGAGAGACTCGCCCGCGAAGTAGTTGACTTCGTCCAGAAGCTTAGGCTTAATCCAGAGATATTTAAGAAGCCTGGAATCTCTGAGACACTTGACTGGGCATTCGCTCTCCAAGCTCTAGGAGTCAGAGAACTCGGACCCCGAGTAGTAAAGGAGACTCTAAGCGTCCTCCTAAAGAGCAGCGACGACATAAGAAACGTTGATGTAGACTCCATGTTAGAGGAGATTAAGGAGTATGAGGTTAGCGGAGATAGCTGAGCTAGCCGTCGATACAGCCCGCCTACTAAGAAGTAGAGGGATTAGATGCAGTGTAGCTGAAACAATAGACGCAGCAAACGCCCTCAAATACATAGACCTAAACAGGAGGGAAGATGTATATGCGGCATTAAAGATAACTTTAGCGAAGAACCTAGAAGCTGTAAGAGCCTTCAACGAAGCCTTCAGAGACTTAGTTAGAGATAGAAGTAGAGATGATGAAGCATTCACAAAAGGTGAGAGCGATCTAGCATTCTGGGACGAGATGGGAGAAGCGTCAAGCGGTGGAAATCAGTTCGTCTTCAGAGATGAGAGAAGCGCAAGCTCTGGAAAGAAGAAGACAATGATATCTTACAGTCCCTCAGACATGATATCTAGAAAGAGACTCAACCCTCCGACGCCTTCCGAGATAGTTGAAGGAAGAAGGGTTGTGAGAAGGCTTAGGAGGAGACTCGCGTTAAAAGAGGGTAGAAGGCTGGAACGCGATAGAAGAGGAGAACTTGACATATGGAGAAGTATTAGGACAAGCTACTCAACTCTGGGAGAGATGGTGAAATTTGTCCACATGAAAAGGAAGAAAACAAAGACCAAGATAGTGTTATTCGTCGATGTAAGCGGCTCGATGGACAACTATTCTGACTGGCTTCTCAAAACTATGCACACTCTATGTCGCTACACTCATAACGTCGAATGCTTCCTATTCAGCACGCGCTTATTCAGAGCAACGGAGATACTAGCTAGAAGCTCGCCTGAAGTTGCCGTCGAGTTCATGTGGCGTTGGGCGGATATGTGGGGAAGCGGGACGAAGATAGGATACTGCCTTAACAAGTTCCTCCAACGCTACGGAGAGATGGTAGACAAATACACGACAGTTATAATAATTAGTGATGGATGGGATACCGGAGACCCTCGGCTCCTTAGGAGAAGCATGGCTCAACTCAAGGAGAGAGCTGGAAGGATAGTGTGGCTAAACCCCTACGCCGATAAACCAGGGTACAGACCCCTCACAATAGGCATGCTAACAGCGATACAATACATAGACATCTTCGCAGGAACAAGCGTCCTCAACGACATGCCATCCTTCCTAAAAGTATTTGGAAGATCCTTCAGACCGCTTAGAAGAGGCTCCAAGATAGGGCTATCACCACGCTGGCTCAGACAAGTATACTGGTGAAGATAGAAGATTCATTAGCTAAACGTTCAGTTATAGATGATGAATGAGGAGAATAGAAAAATATACATCTCTCGAAAAAGCCGTCAAGAAACTAATCTCCTCGATAAGAATCAAATCCAAAGTAGAGGTAATCCAGGTTTCCAAAGCCTATGGAAGAGTTCTGGCAGAGGATATAGTCTCCGAGAAAACGATACCACCTCACAATATGGCCCACTTCGACGGATTCGCTGTCAACTCACAGGACACAGCGGGGGCCAAACCCTCAAAGCCGGTTACCCTAAAGATTAGAGGAGTAATTAAAGCTGGAGAATACGTGGAAGCATGCTTAAATCGGGGTGAGACCTACCGCATCTTTACTGGAGGATATCTTCCGAAAGGGGCAGACGCCGTTGTCCCACAGGAGGCCGTAGAGGTTAGGGGAGAAAAAATCAAAATATTCTCAAGATTCAATCCAGGAGAGAACGTCGACTTTAAGGGAAGAGACGTTAAAGAGGGGATGACTTTACTGAAGAAGGGGCACAAGATTTCTGCACAAGACATAGGCTTGCTTCTAAGAATAAGTAAACATAAAATTAAGGTATACGTGAAGCCGAGGATAGGAATACTGAGCGTTGGAAGCGAGTTAACCGACGACCCAGACCAGGCTAAAGATTATGGAAAGATATTGAATACGCATCGATTTGTCATCGAGAAGCTTGTTGAGGCGGCTGGTGGTATACCAGAATATCTTGGACTCGTTCCCGACGATTTAAGAGAAATAGAGTTTAGACTTAGAGAATCCTTGAACATATATGACATGGTTCTAACGATTGGTGGAGCATCTGTTGGAGATAGTGATCTAGTCGGTAAAGCGCTACAGAGACAGAATCCCGAGGAGATGGTTCAGGGTCTGAGGGTTCAGCCTGGAAGAGTTGGAGGATTCGCGGTGATAGGTGGGAAACCAGTGATAATGCTTCCAGGACACATTTTGTCTACGATTAGTGCATATACGTTTCTAGCGTATCCCATTATTCGGATGCTTCAAGGACTAAGCCCCAAACCCTACAGCGTCGTCACCGAGGCAAAGACATCTTCTCCAATAAGGCATGGAAGATTCCTAGGATTCAAACGTATGGTTTGGGTGAAGGTTGTGGAAATAGATGGGGAACCGATGATAGACGCCAGGATAGATTCATCCTCACTATATAGCGTCGCAGTCAACTCCGATGCCTACATCTTAATCCCTGAAGGAGTTAAAGAGATTCAAGCTGGAGAGAAGGTTAAGGTATATTTCATTCTTGGGGTAAGCCATTTATAGAAAGCTAAACCCCTATGAGATATGCCCTACATAAGTCGGGAAGAGAGAAGGGAGCTTGACCCTCTAATCGATGATTTAATAAAAGTTTTGAAGAAATCGCCTCTTGAAAGACTTGACGGAAGACTTAACTATGTGATATACCGCCTACTCATAAACCTCTATGAGCCAAGATACTTCAACTATAACAGGGCTATGGGAGTTCTCGCATGCGTTTCTCACGAATTCTATAGAAGGAAGGTCTCACCCTATGAAGACGAGAAAATCAAAGAGTCAGGAGACATAACCTAAATACTCCTTCATCGGCTTGAAATAGAAAGAGCATGAGACTAGAGCCGGACTGCATCCCCTGCGCAGTCAGATCAGCCCTTAGAGAAGCTAAGATCTTCACAAATAATAGAGAGCTTCATAAAAAAGTTCTAAGAGAGACTCTAAAAATAATAATGAATTCTGATTGGAATGAAACGTCACTTAACTTGGGCTTCAAAATCCATACTAAAGTCAGAAAAATTCTAGGCTCTAAAGACCCCTATTCGAGGATTAAGAAAGAAGTCAATAACTTAGCGCTGAATATGTATCCGGAGTTAAAGAAGATTGTTGAGAAAAGCGATGATAAGGTTGAGACCGCGTTAAAACTTGCGATAGCTGGAAATATTCTTGACTTTGCACCTTATGAGTTCCCTAATCTACGTAAAGCTGTTGAGAAAGTTCTTAATGAGGAATTTGCCGTCAATGACTACCTCATCTTCAAGTCTAAAGTCTTAAAATCTAATACAATACTCTATTTTCTAGATAATGCTGGAGAGATAGTTCTCGATAAGCTATTTCTGGAGACATTAATTAGAGAACGTGGAGAACCCTATAGACGGATTACATGGGTGGTCAAGGGCGGCCCATTCATAAATGACGCGACAATCGAAGATGCGGTCTACGTTGGATTAGATAAGTTACCTAACTCTATAATTAAGACAACCTCTAACGGAGAGGAAGGTACAGGGCCTAAGCCGAATAGCCTGGAAGTCAGGAAATGGATAAGAAACCATGATATAACTATTTCTAAGGGTCAAGGAAACTTCGAGGCCCTCGAAGAAGAGAAAAACATCTTCTTCCTACTAATGGCTAAATGCTATCCTATAGCGAATGTCTTTAGGGTAAAGCCAGGAGAAATGATAATTAAATATTCAACTTGAAGGCGGTGCTTCTATGAGGGGAAGAAGTTGTCGGAAAAGTTGAGACCGCTATTGGTAAGGTTTGCATGTTTATCCTGAATGATCTGAAGAATTTTTCTTCTTTCGGCGAGTGGGTATTCTCTTATCAACCCTTGTTTCTGATTCCTTCTCTTCTTTCACTTTCTCCTCAAGCGCCTTCTTCAGCTCTTCCTCGTCTTTGAGCTCTTTTAAGACTTCTTCTATTGGGACAACTGCTTCTGAGCTTGAAGCCTCTTCGTGAGGCTCTCTTTGAGAGATGGGGGGAGGTGGAATATGCGGTGGATATTCATATAATTGCTCAATCTCACCTCGTCTTCCCTTTCTTCGAATTGAAAGCAGTGTTGTTAACACGGCTATTACAGCTAGCAATCCAGTGAAGCCGTAGATAGATGTTAATGATATGGGAAGTGTGAGTTGGATGGGTCGAGCTGTACTTATGTTGAAAGACTTTTCTGAGTGGAAGCCTAGGAATGAGGCCTCAACCAGAAGCCCTGAAGAAGGTAGAGGGCCGACACCCCATAATTCACCATGTTCATCGGTTTTACCCTCGAAGAGAACCCTACCATCAGATGCTCGCACAGTTATCTCAGCATCCTTTATGGGAAAACCTATAATGTCTGTCACCCTGAAAGATGCCTTAAAGACTTTAACTGGAACATATAGGATTCCAGACTTACCAACCTGTTCATCAACATAGATCTTCTCAGAAGATGTAACATCAAATGTGTTCCAAACAGCTTTCTCAACAATCCACTCACCTTCAGCAATCCACATCTTCTCCCCCGATGCAGTATCAACAATTTTATTCCCTTTCCTTAACTTTATGAAAACATTTTCAATAATATCTCCGTCGTAGCTGCGTGCCATAATATTTAGAAGCCATTCAAGAGAGTATTCTACCTTTAGGTCAAGTGGATGTGAAACCTCTGATATACTACATACCGATTCCTGTGAGGGGCATCCAACCCATCTTTCAAAAACAAGCTTCCTATTATCCTCTACGTTTACCTCTTTGGGAGCTTCTATCTTAACAGGCTCTCCGGAGTTTACCCACTTCACAAATGAGAAGTTAACTCCATTGACAGCTTTCGCTTCAACTAGATATTGTTTCTTCCATAAAGTTTTTAGAATTAG
Organism: uncultured Nitrososphaeria archaeon; assembly: GCA_964440495.1. Classification (GTDB taxonomy): domain Archaea; phylum Thermoproteota; class Nitrososphaeria_A; order Caldarchaeales; family Wolframiiraptoraceae; genus Benthortus. Next base: position 37,236 of record CAYTSD010000010.1, read on the forward strand.
TGGTGATGTCAGGTTCTTGACCTCGATAGAGGGGTTGTCTGAGATTATGCTTCCATCCCATCCCGAGAAAACTACTCGGATGCCCCTGTCTATAATTCGGATGGTAGGAGAAGCGTTGAAAAAGACTTGTTCCCCTCTTCTAACCCATCCAGTAGGCCCTCCCTCAACATCATAATCAGAAGCAACCTTCACAAGATAATATATCGTCCATTCGGCTATTATCTTCATCGGCTTGTTTACCACTAACTTTAGATGGGGGTTCTCAGAATCTATGTCTCCGCTCCATCTCTTGAAAACAATTTTAGTTGAGTTTCCGTAAAGCACTTCTTTCTCAACGGACGTCTCTAGTAGTTCTCCATCTTTAATCCATCCATCGAAAATTGTTGGATTAACATAGTTTGACGCCACTACAACGTGATGGAAGACATCCCACTCGGCTGTAACGGTTATAGGTGAACATACCGTTATCTCTATACTTGTCTCATTCTCGATGTAATCGTTATACTTCTCCGAGTAATAGTCGATTTGGAACCCTGTTAACACGGCTTTTGTCTCTCCTAGATAAATCTCCGACTCAGATGATTCTATCCTCACTATCGAGCCATTATCATACCATCCGCTTCCAGTTATGTTTCCGAAGTCAGAGATAACCTCTACATAATACTGCGGCTTCCATAGTACTTTAGATTCAATCGGTTTATAGACCTTCACATTGACCGTTGAGCCCTCCCCTTCAAGATCTCCCTCCCATCCATTGAAGATTAACCTCGTCCTATTATTCAGTTCTCTAACAGTTTCAACGGCGATATTGAGGTCGCCTCCCCTGGAAATCCATTTTTCAATGTCTTGATATCCGAGATCTATTGATACAAAGTATTTAGTCACGTATGTTGCGACGTAATCTATGTTCTGTGTGGCG
>CAYTSD010000010.1:38164-44143 GCA_964440495.1 uncultured Nitrososphaeria archaeon
TCACTATACCATCCCTTGAATACGAATTTCGTCTTGTTTCCGGGGTCAATGACATCCTCCGCGTTGAACGTAACTATTGTACCGTAAGGTACCTTCCTAACTTCATGAACCAATGTCCCCAACCCGGTGTCTATCAAGAATCTTACAGTTACGGTGGGTTGTTCCTGTGACGGTAGGTACTTGAATTCTATTGTTTCTGGAAGTTGTAGGCTCTCTTTTGATGGTCTTTGGAAGACATCGTTTTCCATCCATTTGTATATTACTGAGAGGGCGTAGAGGTCGAGTGTTGACGGAGTTCTCGGTCCTCTATAATATGGATACATTAGGTCTTCTTCGGAGTTTGAGTGGCCGAGCCCGAGAGCGTGTCCAAGCTCATGTGAAGCAACAGTATACGCTAAGATATAGTCTGCTCCAATACAGCTCCTTGAAAGCTTCACATTTACACGAATTATTCTCCCATTTATAGAGTAAGATACATTGGTTAGGCCGCAGGCACCATCTAGCTGGCTTACGTATCTCACTATTACGTCGGCTGACGCGGAGCTTGAAGTCTCCTCAAAGTTAAGGTTCTCCAAATAGTAGTATCCATATTCTTGGGCAAATTCTGTGATTGCTTTATTCCATGTTTTCAACGCGTTATTGACTGCTTCATCCAAATCTTTTATTCCTGTTTCATCGTACCATACTGATATGTCACCGTGGTCAAATGCTACTCCGTAAATTTCTATGGTATATGATGAGTCTTCGGCGGCTATCGTGGTTAAGGATATAAGAACTATCAGTATGATTACTGGAAGTATTTTGATAGATACTTTCCTCCAACTGTATGTCTCCATTCTTCGATGCTTTTTCAGGTATTCGGGCTTAAAAACCTTAAATGACGCTGCTTCCAGCAAATTTATTACCTTCTCTTGGGGATTGGTCTTTAGATGAGGTTAATTGGGAGAATAGGGGATGGGGCGACAGATACTTCAGCCAGAGTTATTCTTCTGAAGGATTTGGAGAGGGAGATAAGAGCTGAAGAGTTTGTTCTCATAAAGAATGGTGGAGAAGAGAATCCTGTAAATGAGATTATAGGCGTTCTTAGAGAGGGCTTGGGTAAGAATGAGTTTCTGAGCCACAGCTCCTATAGACCTGATGTAGCCTATCTTAGGTATGGTGGAGAGCCTTCCGGCTCCAGAGAAGTATTCTCTTTCATGGTGCTACCAATAGGCGCTAAGATTGGTGAGAGGCTTGAGCCTAATCGGTATATAATTGCTCCACGTTCACCTGTTTATCTCCTCGAGGATGAGGATAAGCCTCTTAAGCTTCTCTCACAGGGTTCAGAGAAGATTGCATGGCTCGACGCATACATCGATGGGCATGAGAATTGGAAGGTCCCAGTTAAGGAGGAGTTTATACCATATCATGTTGGGGTTTATGGAAGCACTGGAAGCGGGAAGTCGTGGTTCGCAAGATACGTCTTGATGCCTCTTTATCGGAGGACCGGGTACAGCGTCTTAGCCTTGGATTGGAGTGGAACAGACTATGCGCCACATTATCCTGACAATATCATCTCAATAACGGAGATAGCTGTCGACGAAGACTCTGTTCTTAGTTACCTGAAGGATAAGACATGGAATTTTGGAGGGAACCTGAGTGTTCAGGACGCATTTGACTCTTTTATCGAAGAGTGGAGCGAGAGAGTTAGGGAGGCTAGGGGAAATCATGTTAGACTCTATGATATGCTTAAGCAGCATGTAGAGCAGGAGATAAACTCGATTGGGAGAGCGGATTGGAGAGCGAGCGCTCTGAGAGCTTTTAGAAGGGTTTTCAGGAAGATAAAGGCGGAGGACCTAAAGCCTCTGACAGGCACCATCACTATTGATGAGGTGTTAGAGGTTCTCTATTCAAAGGGGTTGCTTATAGTTGATATGAGTGGAGCGTCCCTAGAAAGCAAGCTTGGATTCTTCCTATCACTCGGAGGTAAACTCTATGATTTAATGGAGCTTGGAGAGGAGATGAATATTGCGCTAATAGTGGATGAGGCGCCACAGTATGCTCCATGGGATCCTCACGGGATACAGGCCGAGACCTCCGACCTCATAAAAGACTTAGCTGCTCTCGGGAGGAAGAGGAGGCTGAACCTTACTCTCATCTCTCAGGGAATCAAGGGGGAGATAGGTATAAATGCCTCGGTCCGAAGAAACCTTAACACGCACTTCTTTGGGAGGATACACCCCCTCGACGCTGGAGGAGAAGGAGGAGCCTCGGAATGGCTCTCACCCTACGGAATAACACCTGAACACATGCTCCAGCTTGAACCCGGAAAATTCTACTTCTCAGGAGCAATGAACCCATCTCCCATACCCTTACTAATAACATTCAAACCAAGGTGAAAGACTGTTGGCGGAGGAATACATTGAGTGGATAAAGCTTCCACATGACCTTCAAGCAAAATTCTTCCAAGAAGCCGAGAGAGAAGCAGAAAGAATAATTAAGCGGATAAATGATGTTCAAGAAGAGCTGAATAAGCTTAGGCCACTTCTTGAGAAGAATTTTAGGAGACTGGGGAAGCCACGTGAAGCGGAGATCGTTTCAGCTATTGACAGCTCTAGATCACCTGTTCTAAGTGAGAGGCTGGGGATCCGATATGGAGTCTTCGCGACTGCGCGGTTGAAGATTAGAGGTCTTGAGAGACTTGGAGAAGAGTATGAGGTAGGATTGTTTAAGAGGAGGCAGGCATTCTCACGTGACAAGAGTAAAGCCTTCTTCAGTCTGCTTGCAACCTATGCTGAGAGAAAAATGGCTGTTGAGGCACTGGATGACTCCGACTTAGTCCTAGTTGATGGAAGTTTCTACGGCTTCATATACAGGGCTTTAGAGATGAAAAAGCAGGGATTATATGGTGATGAGGAAAGAAAAGTTTTGGAAGAGACCTTTAGATTGACTAATAAACTTGTTGAGAGTGGAAAGGCTCTCGGAGTGATTAAGCGAAGTCGCTCGAGGATTATTGGAGGATGGCTTGTCCTGAAAGGGGAATATAGTAATCCATACACCATGACTCTCGACAAATTGATACTTGCGCATCTTATGCCTGCTGGAAGTCTGCTAAACTATGGGGACTTAACGGGGTATAGACACCCTCCATTGTTCTATACGGCTTTATCGAGGGCAGCGTCACTAACCCAACGTAGGGAGAGAGATCTTCTTAGAGAAGCTTTAGATAGAGTTTATCAGCCCTTCAAATCATTTAATCTTCCGACATCAAGCTTTGATAGTCTTTCAAGGCTTCAGGTTAAACCTTTCCCATATGTCCCGCCATGTGAGATAGAGTATCCGAGAAGAATTTCACTTAGCCGCGTCGAGGAGTGGCTTAGCCAAGAAAACTTCTTCAATGAGACGACTGGCCTCCCAACAGCCATAGACTTAGTGGATAACCTTGTGAATATTCCATCAAGGTTTACGGAGGAATTTGTAGCAGAGGTTGAGGCAAGAGTTATAGAGAAACTCGAAGGAAAGAACATAGAAATGATACAATTATTCTTCGAGTTCCTAAACCCACAGAAACCATATTAGCGTCAGCCTGTCCCATAGTCATCACAGCTCAGGGGACTGACTTCTCATCATCCAATATCTTGAGATGAAAAGGTAGTTTATTATTCTTGGGTTAGGCTGCTGAGAAACTTGTTTATGGCATTGTTGAATTCTTTCGGGTTCTCGAAGTTGCTTAGGTGCCCTGTTCCCTTGATCAACGATATTGCGGCTTGAGGTATTGTTCTAGCCATGAATAATGCTGACTCAACGGGGACTATCTGGTCTTGGTCACCTGCAATTATGAGGGTTGGAACACGTATCTTCTTCAGAAGGTCTGTGTTGTCAGGCCTCTCAGCCAAAGCCTTCAAAGTCGCTATCAGCGTCTCCTCATTGCATCCCTCCATGAAGCTTCTAACTTGTCTTACTAGATCGGCCTTCTCAGCGTTTTGTGGGGAGAGGAGACGTGCGGCGGATTCCTCCAAGAACCTATCTTTACCTTCCTTCCTAATCCTCTCCATAAGGGTGAGTCTATTCCTCCTCTTCTCCTCGGTGTCTGCTTCAGCCCTGGTGTTGGTTAGGATTAGGCTCTGAACCTGTTTAGAGTATCTTCGTATGAGCTGGAAGGCGATATATCCTCCCATAGAGTGTCCCACTACAACACCTGGAGCAGCGTTAAGCTCAAGCATTAGGGATGAGACATCGTCGGCGAAATCCTTAATGGAGTAGGGGCCAGAAGGCTTATCTGACTCACCGAATCCTCGGAGGTCGAGGGCTATGACACGATACTTCCCTGAGAGTGCGGAGATCTGAGGCGTCCACATCCTCCTAGAGAGGGGGAATCCATGTATGAAGACTACCGGTAAACCCTTCCCAGACTCCTCATAAGCTATCTTAACACCCTTAATACTAAGTGTAGGCATATTTAAAGCCGGGAAAAGGGATCTAATTAATATTAGACATACATCTTGGCCTTGAATCTCTCAATAAATTTGTCTGGATTGCTCGGAGTAATTATATAGTTCAGCTTATCGGTTCTTATCAAGACCCCGTCACTGTAATTTGTTATAAGCATGAATGTTCTCCCAAGGCTGGGAATATGGTAGTAGCCTCCATAGAAGCTTGCGCCGAAGAGTCTTAGACCAAAGGGAACGAATGTTCTCTGTACCTCACGAACCTCTTTAAACCTAATCTTCTTCGACCCTCCAACGAGAATCGGAGCCTTTATCAGAATCTCGTCCTCCGTTAAGATGTAACGTGTCCTATAAATCGAGACAATTAAATACAGAATTAAGGCATCAATAGCTGCGATTACTATGGAAACTAGTAAACCTATCTTAGGAATGGCTAAAGCTATCCATATCCCTAAAACTCCGAGAAACACTGCGGTCAAGATATAAAACAGTGAAATCCACCTTGAAACACTAGGCCTATTAACATACATGGTCTCTCCATAAATTTCAGGTTCAGCCACGCTATTAAATTCTGACCTCTCTTTGGAAAGAGATATATATTGATTATTCAAGGTTCTCTTCATGCCAAGTCTTAAGAGTATTCTGAAAAGTGGTAAACCTGCGCTTGGAACGTGGATAACTATAAATCATCCGGATGTGGTTGACGCACTTTCAGATCTCCCATTCGATTGGTTTGTCTTCGACATGGAGCATGCGCCTCTAGAAATCTCGGATGTAGAGGTTTTGCTGATGCCTCTGAAGAACTCTGAGATAACTCCCCTAGTGAGGGTTCCATGGAACGACATGGTAATGATAAAAAGGGTTCTAGATATTGGGGCAAAGGGAATACTTGTCCCATGGGTCAATAGTAGGGAGGAAGCAGAGGCAGCGGTAAGATACGCATCTTATCCCCCGAATGGCGTGAGAGGAACAGGACCTAGGAGATGCGTTAGATACGGTGAAAGAGATTTCTTAGATTACTATGAAAAATTCGAGAAGGAGGAGAGAGTAATAATAGTGCAGATAGAGTCGGCTAAAGCTTTGGAAAATGTCGAGGAGATAGTCTCAACCCCTGGAATAGACGCGGCGTTCATAGGACCCATGGATCTATCCGTGAATCTCGGAATACCTGCAGAATATGATAACCCAAAGTTTGTTGACGCCGTCAACAGAATCTTATCTGCGTGTAAAAAACATGGTGTAGCGCCTGGGATCCATGCATTCAATCTCGATATGGCGAAGAAGGTTATAGACATGGGATTCCAATTCGTGGCGCTAATGACTGATCTAGGAGTTATGAAGACAGGGTTCAAGAACGTGTTAAGCGAGTTCGGAAGACTTGAGAAGAAGGTTGCGAAAGGATACTAGACCAGAAACCTCTTTCTAGATAAACGGTTCAGAGCTTTTCACCTTCCTCACAGCTCAGGCAGCCAGGACTCATCATCACCAACCCTATGAAATTTTTTCTAACTTAAGCTTTTCGTATTAAGGTGGTGATCGTTCCCATCGAATT
>CAYTSD010000011.1:0-5208 GCA_964440495.1 uncultured Nitrososphaeria archaeon
ACAAACACCTAGACCACGCGAAGATATTGATGCTGAGCCACCACGACTACTTCGCCCTCTGTCCGCCGAGCTCCGAGTGGTGGGTTGTAACGAAGCAGGAGCCGGTCAACGCTAGGAGCTTCAAACGTCTCATGAATAAGCCTGAGATAGCTCAAGCCAAGCGGAGGGGGATGAAGATAATTGCGGGAGGCCCAGCGGCATGGCACTGGCTCTACAAGCTTGACTACTGGATGAAGTGGGGTGTCGACACAGTTGTTGACGGAGAGGGGGAGCGAATAGTCCTCGACCTGGTGGAGAAGGTCTACTCAGGTGAGCCTCTCCCAAGATACGTCTTCGTCGGGCCCAGAGACGTTCCAACAATAGAGGAGATACCTGACATAAAGCATGCAAGCATCAACGGCTTGATTGAGATTATGAGGGGGTGCCCACGTGGATGTAAGTTCTGCTCGGTCACGCTTAGACCCCTCCGACATATCCCGCTTGAAAAGATTGAGAGGGAGATTCAGGTGAACGTGAAGGAGGGCGTTAAGACAGGGCTCCTTCACTCGGAGGACGTCCTCCTCTACGGTGGAAAGGGGATAACCCTGAACCCAGACGCGCTCATCAAGCTCCACAAGCTGGCGAAACGATACTGGAAGTCGATTGCATGGAGTCATGCGAGCCTCGCGGCGATAAAGAACGCTGAGGACGAGTATAGGCTCATCTCGAGGATTAGGGAGATTGTCTGCGGCGAAGGACAGGACTACTGGGGGGTCGAGGTCGGAATCGAGACCGGGTCCGTGAAGCTTGCGAAGAAGATTATGCCGACGAAGTCCGCCCCCTATCCGATTGAGATGTGGCCTGAAATCGTGGAAGACGCCTTCAAAATAATGCATGAGAACAACATAGTTCCCGCTGCAACCCTGATTCTAGGTCTTCCCGAGGAGACTCAGGACGACCTAGCCGCAACCCTTGAACTCCTAGACAGGCTTAAGCCCTATCGAAGCCTGATAGTCCCAATGTTCTTCGTCCCCATGGGTGTTCTCAAGAGCAAGGACTGGTTTACGACGGTTAGGATAACCGATGAGCATATCGAGGTTATGCGGAAGTGTTTCTGGCACTCGGTGAAGTGGGCTGAAGACATAATGAACAGGTTCTATCTGAAGGGCTTCTACAACTATCCCGTGAGGCTACTCCTGAAGCTCTTCCTCTCCTATGTGAGGAGAAAGGAGAGGATTGTCGAGGAGAAGGTTGGGATTCGGAAGGTTGAGGCTGAGGCCGTGGCTCAGAAGGCGTTGAGATAGCTTCTAATCTCCCACGGGCTCACATACTTGTCGTAGGCGTCGCACTCAGCCATCTTCACCTTGATGAACTCCTCTACGAGCTCCTCTCCGAGAGCCTCCCTCAGATACTTATCCTCCCTCAGGTAGCCGAGGGCTTCGCGAAGAGTTCTCGGAAGGAAGCTCACACCCCTCCTCTCCATCTCCTCTGGAGAGAGCTTGTAGGCGTCGACGTTTACAGGCTCACCCGGGTCTAGGCTTCTCCTAATGCCGTCTACTCCCGCTGCGAGGGTTGCGGCTATGGCTAGGTAGGGGTTTGCGGTGGCGTCGGGAACCCTGAACTCGATTCTCTTAGCCTTCTCCTCGCCCTCAACCCTAGAGGTTGGAACCCTAATAGCGGCTGAGCGGTTGTTGTAGCCGTAGCAGGTTGCCGAGGGAGCCCACGAGCCTGGGATAAGCCTCTTGTAGGAGTTAACGGTTGGAGCGACGATAGCTGTAAGCGGCTTGATATGCTTGAGGACGCCTGCTATGAAGGAGTAGGCGAGCTTGCTTAGCCCTAGCCCACGTGGGTCGCCTGGCTCATAGAAGAGAGGCTTCCCAGAGTCGGCGTCGACCGCGCTTATATGGAGATGCATCCCGCTCCCAGCGTGCCAGTCGAAGGGCTTAGGCATGAAGGTGGCCGCCAACCCTCTCTTAGCCGCAACCCCTCTAGCTACATCTCTCAGGACAACCATGTCGTCGGCTGCGCGGAGGGGGCTTCTATGACCCATATTCACCTCAAGCTGCCCAGGCCCATACTCCTTTATCAGCCTGACAATCTTTATCCCAGCCGCCTTCAACCCCTCCATGACTTCCTGGGCTATCTCGCCTAGGGTCTCGTAGCCGACGGTTGAGAAGCATCGCTCCCAGTCAGCTGGCTCAACCACCTCGGCTGAGGGGTGCTTGAGGATGTAGAACTCCGTCTCAGCAGCGGCCTGGAACCTTATCCCAAGCTCCTTCTCCCACTTCTCGGCGAGTCTTCTGAGGAGGCTTCGTGTGCAGAAGCTCCACTCCCCTCCATCCCTGAGCCTCAGGTCGCACATAGCTCTACCCACTCCAGGTGCGTGGGGTACCGGGGAGAAGGTCTCCAAGTCTGGGACGAGGTAAACGTCCTCGGACTCGGGCCCGAACCTCGGCTCGGCTATAAGTGTGTCGAGGGCTGTGAAGGACTGCATGGCCATGGTGAGCCCTATCCCGTCTCTGAGATGTGTTTCAAGAGAGTCTATGTAGGATGCCTTCGCCCTTAGGATTCCGTCCAAGCCCACATACACGAATTTAACAATCTTTATCCCATGCCTCTTGGCCTCAGATACAACATCCTCAATATTTCTCATGCCTTCTAGGCAGACTCAGGTTAGATTAATTCATTTTGCGGCCAGGGCTCCAGGCTGCTTCCTAGGGTCTGAGACCGCTAGAAGCTCTTCACCCTCTCTGAGGACGGTCTGGACTGCGCCGAAGTAGATGTCGGTTCCGGGATGGAGGGAGAGGACGCCTCCACGTCTAAGCCTGAACCCCCTCCTCCTTAAGATCTCGGAAACCTCCGCTGGTAGGCCCTCCTCATAGAGTAGGATGTCTCCTCTAGGATGGACCCGGGCTCTGGTCACAGCCTCCGCAGGCTTAACCCCCCGTAGAAGGATGTCTCCAACCACCTCTACTATCGAGGAGATTATTCGGAGTCCTCCAGAGGCTCCTGTGGCTAGAATGGGTTCACCGCCCTCGTCGAGGAGGATTGTCGGAGACATGCTGCTCGCAGGTCTCTTACCTCCCTCAATAGAGTTGAGGTGTCCCTCCCCCAGCTCGAAGTCATGCATCTCATCGTTCAGTATCACGCCTTCAACGGTCACCCCTGAACCCATGAAGCACTCCAGACTCTCGGTGAGGCTGACCCACATCCCCTCAGAGTCCACGACTGTGATATGGCTTGTCCCAGACTCCTCCCCTCCCTTAACCGGCTCCCAACCCACACCTTCGACAACCCTCTCAACAACCTCTGAGACATGCTTCTCGCCGAGAATCTCCTCGACATCCAGCGGGGAGTAGGCTGGGTCGCCTATCCTCTTCTCCCTCTCAGCCAAGGCATGTTGGAGAACATGTGCGAGGAGGGGCATGTACCTGTCAAGTCCAGGTCTCCCAAGCTCCTCGTAAGCTAGGCCTAGAATCTTTAGCGCCTCCAATACTATGGCTCCGGAGCCTGGGGGAGGCATGGAGAACCCCTCGGCCTCAAGGTCTCCGAGAACGAGCTTAGCCTTCACAGGCCTCCTCCACACAGGCCTATACCTCTCCAAGTCCTCGGCCTCCAGAAGCCCCCCACCCCTGAGAATCTCGTCTGAAATTCTCTCCGCCGCCCAGCCCGAATAGAGCTCCTCGACTCCCTCCCCCATTCTTCTCAGAAGCTTTGCGAGCCTCAGCTGGGGCACGGCTTCACCCTCTCTAGGCGCCTCACCCTCTCTAAGCCACGTCTCGACGCTCTCCCTAGAGGTGTGGAGCTTCCTCCAAACATTATGGATTCCCTTCCTCAGGCACGTGCTCCAGAGCCATGTAGCCCTCCAAGACTCGGCGTAACCTGCGGCCTCCTCTAGAATCCTCCTCCACGGAGTCCGGCCGAATCTCCGGTGAAGCTCCCAGAGCCCCCTAAGGGTTCCAGGCACGGCCACGGCCTTATGCCCCTCACTTATCTCCCTCTCGCTGTGGTAGAGGCTTGGCTCAGCCCTTCTCGGAGCAACCTCCCTATAATCGAGGACATGGACCCCGCCGTCATAGACTAGGGCGAATCCCCCTCCACCCACACCATTCCACCCAGGCTCAGCTACACCCATGACGAGCGAGGCCAGAACAGCTGCGTCGACGGCGTTACCCCCCTCCTTCATCAGCTTGAGGGCGGCATGGGAGGCGGTGGGTGAATGTGAGACGGCTGCGATTCTTCCACGAGCTACCAGAGAACCTGAACTCATGTTAAGCCACCAAGGGAAGAGGGTTCAGCCCAGTCTAACCCACTTCTTCAACCCGCTTTCATCGAACTCCAGTAGAAGCCCGCGGAGTATCCCAGCCGTATACTCGGAGCCCGGGTTGAAGACGATTGTTCTACCTATCTTGTCGTAGCCTGCTGCCTCGTGGATGTGGCCGTGGAGCCCTATGAGGGGCTGATACTCCTCCATGAACCTCCTAATCGACTTACTTCCAACGTTCACCATCTCAGGCTCCCCGAAGCTGTAGACCGGCCGTAGATTCTTGTCAAGCTTTGGGGCCAAGTCTATCGAGGTTTCATAGGGTGGGACATGGAAGTTACATATCACCTTGCTCCAATCTCTATCCACTAGCTTTGTGAGTTTCTTAAGCCTCTTCCACAGCCCCTTCTCACTATCCTCCCTAGGCGTGTCCCATGGAGTTGGGTTAGAGTAGTCGAAGCTCAGCATAACGTATCCGTCCTTAAGCTCCACAAGCCTCCCGAGAGGATAAATCCCACGACGGCTCCTCTCTATCGGAGGGTCGATGTCGAAGATGTCGTCATTTCCAGGGGTTAGGAAGACTTGGACATCCGGGGGCACCTGCTCCTCAAGCCTCTCAACCCACTCCCCAATCCTCTCAACTATAACCTTCTTGAAGAGTCTCTCAACCTTCTCCGGGCTATTCTTAAGCTCTTCAAGCTCCTGCTCCGTGCAGACATGAGGGTAGATCCCCTTATTCAAGAGTTCTAGGCGGATCTGCTCAAGCTTCCCCCGGTCGTCAGCTCTCATAACGTTTCCACGATATCTGCACTCGTAGCTTCCGTCACGTTTCTCAACTATGGGGACTATGGATTTCCCGGTGAGGTCTCCTGAGAGGATAAGGACGTCGATGTCATAGAGCTTTGGAACCGAGAGAAATCTACGGAACACCATCTCGCTGTTATGGACGTCTGCGGCGAAGAAGA
>CAYTSD010000011.1:5308-41895 GCA_964440495.1 uncultured Nitrososphaeria archaeon
GGGGGTTAGGCGGGCGGTATCTCCTTGAAGATTCTCTCGACGTCGATTCCCCGCTTACGGTTCACGTACCGATAGTAGTAGTAGAGGAGTATCGCGAAGAGAAGCCAGCCGATGAACCATGAGGTTGAGACAACGTCTCCGATTATCTGCTGGATTCCCAGGATTAGGAGGGCTAGTGTCCCGACTGTAGCCGCTCCCCCAACGATGCTCATCACCGGAACTCCCCCAACCTTCCCCGTGTATCCCTGCTGGAAGAGGTCAGGCCTCCTATAGGGTAGGACTGTACAGGCTATGGCCGCGAAGAACCATCGAACCGCAACCGCTGTAACAGCGGTTAGGGCATAGAACCATGGGCTGTAGGCCGTCAGGAAAATCATGATGATTCCGCCGATTATTGTTACGAGTATGGCCCAGTGCGGTGTGCGGAATCTTGCGTTAACTTCTGCGAGTTTCTCGGGGAAGAATCGGTCGAAGGCTAGGGAGAAGGAGATTCGTGAGGGAACCATCATGTAGACGGGGATTCCGTTCATCACCCAGAGCGGGACGGCGAGGGTCACGATTACGGCGAGTATCGGCGCCCATCCACCGAAGAGCGAGGCTATGAAGACAGCCCAAGTCGGTGTCTGAACCGGGTTCAAGGTAAGCTGGCCGGCAGCATCCGCGTTCATCACGTAGTTGTAGGCTGAGAAGAATTCACGGAACCCTAGTAGAGTTGGAGCGGAGACGAGTAGATAGTAGAGGAAGACCAGGGATATTGCTCCAACGGTTCCTAGGAAGAAGTTGCGTTTAGGCCTATCAATCTCACCTGCCATGTAGTTTGCGTACTCAAGCCCCCAGAAGGCGTAGGCGGAGATAACTATGCTCAGGGACAGCGTTATCTCAGGAGACCATGGGCCAGGCCATCCCCACATGTTTGGGTCTCCTGTAACCGATGCGATGTAGTCCTTCCATCCCGCGGCGTTCGCCACCTTCAGTATCTCGTCGTAGGCTCCCGCACCGTAGGTCATGTCCCATAGACTCTTTATCTGGTCTGCTCCGAGGGTTGCTGAGTAGATTGCGCCGGCCACGGTTATTATCCCAGCCGCTAACGCCAGCGCGAAGAGTATGTTGACCGTGTATTTGAAGACCTTTATTCCGAAGAGGCTTAGGATTCCGAAGATTATGACGAAGACTATTCCAAGAATTACCCCAAAGTTTACGTCAACCGACATCCACTCACCGAGCGCCACCAAGTCTTGAGCATGCGTTGCTAGACCCACCTGTATGAAGGCGCTTCCCCAGAACCATGCTAAGAAGAAGGCCAGTGCTCCCACAATCCATAGATGGACTCCGAAGACAAGTATCGACTCTATGTATCCGAGAAGTGGATGGAGGGTCCTCGAGATTGCGACGTAGTCCGACGCTGTTCGAGGTGTAGCCATCGTTAGGAAGATTACCGAGAAGGCTGCGAGGCTCATTATCGTTCCACCGATTATCAATGCTAGAGGTATGTTGGCTCCTGGAGCCTGGTATCCCTGACCCGCTGTGAAGAGGTAGAATCCGTCGGCGATAACGTAGTTCGCCGCTATAGCCATTACCGAGAGAGCACCTATCTCACGGACGAGTCCAGAGGCTTTCCTAACAAATACTACCTCGTCAGACATCCTCAAAGCCGAGGAAACTTTATCTGTTAAAAATTTTAAGTCGGAAACCATACTAATGTTTAATTTATTCGGAGAAAAATACCGAGAAACGTAGCAAAATGTTCAGAACTTATTATAGATGTTTAGGAGGCTTTCCGTGGAAAGGGGGTTACTCTCCCCAGTCCTCGGTTATCTCCTCAGCCTCCTTAAGCCTCATGTCTCCCTTCTCATCTATCTCGAGTTCAAGCTGTGCTCCGCATTCCTCATGCTCGAAGAGTTCACCCGACATCGCGTCGTCAGGTATCTCTATGTCGCCTCCGCAGACAGGGCACTTAAGCGTCGGCACCTAAACCACCTCTTATCCAACCAAGCGTTACCCTAGAAGCCATATATTAATCCTCCGAAACGATGTGTGTTCCAGCCCCTTTCATAGCTGCGTCTATGGGGTTTTCTATGAGGCCTGAAGAGATTATCGCCTCACCTACACCCTCCCTAACAGACCTAACACACATCATCAACTTTCTATTCATCCCAACTCCGATTTTCGGTTGAAGTCTCTCCGCCTCACTGGGCTTAAGAATCTTCACGAGGTCTCCGTCCACAATCACTCCATCCACATCCGACAAGATTATCAGCTTCTCAGCCTTCACAGCTCCAGCGATTGCGGAGGCCGCCTGATCAGCGTCAACGTTTAGAAGCTCCATCCTATATCCTAAGGCAACTGGAGCTACTACGACAACATATCCCGTCGAGGTCAGTGTTTCAAGAAGCTTTGTGTTTACGTCGGTTATCCGTCCAGTGTATCCTCCCTCAATCGCCCTCCTCCTACCCCTCTCATCGACTATGACTATCTTCTCTTTCCGTTTGGCTCTGAGAAGCGCTCCATCAACGCCGCTTAATCCGACAGCGTTGACGCCGAGGCCATGAATCCTCGCAACAATCTCCTTGTTAAGCTTCCCAGACATCACCATATTATACACATCCATCTCTTCGAGTGTTGTCAGCCTGCTTCTGATTCCCTGAGGTGAGACGACAAACTTAGGCTCGATACCCATCATGCGCTCATATCTGGTTACAATGTCTCCTCCGCCGTGGACGAAGACCACCCCTCGGCCAGCTTTAGAGGAGACATCTCTGAGAATTCCATCCATATTTGATTGAAGGGCTCTCCCACCAGCCTTAACGACAATCATTTTTCCACCTCTCTTAGGCGGGCTTAAGCGGAGGATACCTGAGCCCCTCAGCCTCATCGAACCCCATCATGAGGTTGAATGACTGAATCGCCTGGCCAGCAGCGCCCTTCACCAAGTTATCTATCGCGGCCATGAAAGCCGCTCTGCCAACCCTTCCCTCAACAGCGAACCCAACGTCAGCGAAGTTGCTTCCAATAACGTATTTTGGGTCAGGGTAGCCGACTGGAGGCCCCCTAACAATCCTTATGAAGGGCTCCTTGCCGTAGCGTGCCACATAGGCTCTGAGAACCTTCTTCTCATCGATGTTTTCTCTGAGCCATGTGTGGGCTGTTGCGAGGGCTCCTCTAACCGCTCCGACTGCGTGGGGTGTGAACGCTACCTTGACTTCTTTTCCAGCGAGTGCTGAGAGTTCCTGCTCTATCTCAGCTACGTGGCGGTGGCCTGAAGCCTCGTAGGGTCTCATGACGTTCGCTCTCTCAGGGTGATGGGTTCCAGGAGTAGGCTTCCTCCCAGCCTCACTGCTCCCAACCTTCACATCAACAGCAATATGCTCCAAGTCTATCAAACCTGCCTCAACCGCTGGGGTTAAAGCGATTATGGCGGCTGTCGAGTTGCATCCGGGGGAGGCGACGAGGGATGCTCTCCTAATCTCCTCTCTATGAAGCTCAGGCATCCCGTAGACAGCTTTCTCGAGAAGGTCTGGTCGAGGATGCTCGAACCCATACCATCTCCTATAATCCTCCGGATTCTTCAGGCGGTAATCTGGGCCAAGGTCTACAACCTTCACCCCGCTTTCCAAAACTTTCGGCACATAGTTTAACGCTACTCCCGCTGGCAGGCTAAAGAATACTACGTCTGCTTCGAGTGCTTTGTCGATGTTGAGTTCGCTGAACCTAAGGTTTGGGTAGATTTTCCTGAGATGCGGATGGACTCTCGTTACGGGTTTCCCCGCAAACTCTCTCGACGTAGCCATAATTACCTCCGCATGCGGATGCATGCTTAGAATTCTTAGGAGTTCTCCTCCAGTGTATCCGCTTGCCCCTATAACCGCAACCCTAACACTCATCTCCTATACACCGTCTTAACGTATTCAGCTAGCTTCATTGGGACATTGATGTGGAGTGCTTCCATAAATCCCTTGAACTCTGGGACCCCGTTAACCTCGTTGAGTAGGAATTCTCCGTCGTCGGAGAAGAGGTCTATCGCTACAAACTCTCCCCCAATTACTTCAGCCGCCTTGACCGCGAGCTCCGATACCTCGCCGTCTAGTTTGACTGCTTTAACGCTTCCGCCTCTGGCCACGTTGCTTCTCCACTCCCCCTCACGGGCTATCCTAAGCATCGCTCCGAGAGGCTCACCTCCGAGAACTAGAACCCTGTAATCCTTCTTACCGCCGTTGATGAAGCGTTGGATTATATGTGTCCGAGCTGTCTGGCTTGGGAGAAGCTCACGATGCTCCACAACGCTCTTCAGAAACCTACTATCATTGACTAATGTTACTAGCCTGCCCCAGCTCCCAACAGGAGGCTTATCCACGGCGGGATAGCCTACAGCTGCTCCAGCCTTCTCAGCCGCCTCCGCGGTGAAGGCAACCATGCTCTTCGGAAACCTTAGGCCAGCTCTCTTGAATCTTCCAAGAGAGAGCACCTTGTCGCCTGCCAGCATTATACACATCGAGGAGTTTATCGTCCTGACGCCTACGGCCTCCCTTATCGAGGCAGCGTAGACCGCTCTCTGCATGGAGATTGGTCTCACGACCGCTAGGGGTGCCGGGGCCTCGTCCCATGAGAGTGGGAGCGCCTTGATGTTGGTTGGCTTGACATCGAACCCTACCTCTCGGAGAGCCTTGAGTATAAGCTTCTCCTCAAGCCTTGGCACGTCGTAGAGTAGCTCTACCTCCAACGCCATCGCTTTCTATATTTGCTGCCCTTCTCCAATATAAAAACTTGAACAATCTATATAAACCCAACTAAAGGATGTTTTAAAAACTGTCTGAAAATTCGAGGCTTTTTAACAAGGCGGCCTGAGAAAAGGTTATAGAATAGGTCTCCTTAACTAGGTTTGAAAGGGTGGTTCTTTGCCGTATAAGAGGAAGAATCGTGGGAGGTCGAAGGGCGCTAAGGGCCATGAGCCGATGGTCCAGTGCGACAACTGCGGCGCCTTCGTCCCGAGAAGCAAGATTCAGAGGGTTACGACGAGGGTTTCCCTAGTCAGGGGAGACTTGGCGAGGGAGCTGAAGAAGCAGGGGGCATATATAGCCGAGAACGTTGTAGTGAAGAACCTCTGTATAAGCTGCGCAATCCACTACGGGGTCCTTAAGGTTAGGGCACGTGAACAGAGGAAGCCTCAACGCTTTCTCTAAACTTTATCAGAAGCCGCCTTCACCTAGTCCATGGATATGAGAACGCTATACGTGTTGGTAGCAGTAGCTCTAGCGGTGGCGCTCCTCTCAGGGTTCGGAGCCTACACCGTCTACCTAGAGTTAGCTCAACTAAACTCGAGGATTGAGGTTCTCTCCGACAAGCTCACGGGGCTTGAGGAGAAGTTCGGGAACCTCGCGGACTCCCTCAAGGAGCTGGCTGAGAAGACCTCCACCGTGGTCACCGTCACCAAGACCTCCCAGAACCTCACGGCGCCTGAGCTGGTCTATGAGATGGTTAAGGACTCGGTGGTCATGGTAAGGGTGACAGTCCTGGTTGAGACCCTCTTCGGCCCCTCCTACACCTCTGCGGAAGGCTCAGGGTTCATCTACGACGAGGACGGCCACATCATCACAAACTATCACGTCGTAGAGGGCGCACGTAAGATAGAGGTCTACTTTCTGGATAAGACGATTGTTGAGGGGAGGTTGGTGGGCACAGACCCCTACTCAGATTTAGCCGTAATCGAGATAAACCCATCTGGAAGGATTCTCAAGCCCCTCTACCTCGGAAACTCCTCGGAGCTTAAGGTGGGTCAGCCTGTGATAGCGGTTGGAAGCCCCTTCGGGCTGAGCGGAAGCCTAACAACAGGCGTGATAAGCCAGCTTGGTAGAGTTCTAAGAGCGCCAGGCGGAAGACTAATCCCAAACGTGATACAGTTCGACGCCGCGGTAAACCCTGGAAACAGCGGCGGCCCGCTCCTCGACTACTCTGGCAGGGTGATAGGGGTCACGACCGCGATAGCCTCGACGACTGGAGCATTCTCAGGAATAGGCTTCGCAATCCCCTCAAACATAGTCTCGAAGGTGGTCAAAGCCATTATAACCGTCGGAGAATATAAGCATCCATGGCTTGGGATAGCTGGGGTCGACGTGAACCCTGAGATAGCTGAGGCTGTAGGCCTCCCGAAAGCCTATGGATTCCTGGTGACGAACGTCGCCGAGAATGGGCCTGCCGCCAAGGCGGGGATAAGGGGTGGGACGAAGACTGTCAAGCTCTCCGACGGCAGGGTGATAAAGATTGGCGGAGACGTTATACTGGGAGTAAACGGCGTAAGGATAATCGGGTTAGCGGACCTCCTCGCCTACCTCGAGGAATACACAAACCCGGGAGACATCATTACGTTGACCGTGTTCAGGGACGGTGAGGTGGTCGACGTCAAGGCTCAGCTAGGCGCCCTCCCCTAACACCTAATAACCCCCCAATAGAGCTTCAACATCGTGCTAACCCTAGACGACGTCGCTGTAAGGCTCTTCAGCTATGGGCCGAGCACCACCCTCAAAATAGATGGGAAAAGAATAGAGGTTGACCCAGACCTCTTCATAGCCCTCGAAGGAATAGGAACCGTGAAAGGTGTAACCATCGAGGAGAGGGTCTCAGAGTTTCTGAGAAAGGGGAAAGACCTTGAGAAAACATCCTATAGGATGCATTGGGAGTCGACGAGGAGGGGCCACGCCTCCCTCACAACCTCCCTCATACTCCAATTCGAGGTTGAGAGATGCAGTAGGGTTGCTTCCATGCTTCTAGTCTCCCCTCCCTTCGCATCCTATCTCCAAGAGTCTCAGCGTAGGAGAAGGGTTGAACCCGGGGAATTCTTTATCCCAAGGGGAATCGAAGCCGATGAGACGGCGGAGAAACCCTATCTAGAGACTGTTAGAAGACTCTATGAATCTTATCTATGGCTTATCGGGGAGGGGGTGGAGCTTGAGGATGCACGCTATGTTCTACCCCTCTCATCCAAGACATCGGTCTTCGCAACCGGAAGCCTTGAGACATTCATAGGATTCATGCTGAAGAATGAAGATGAATACTATCCCAAGGAGCTTGCGGAGCTTGGGAGGATTATAGAGAAGCTCTCGGAGAAGGTTGCCCCAAACCTCACCCGCGCCCGTCTAGCATTCCAGAACCCTCTACCCAGCTACCCCTACGCAAACCCCTACAAGCCTAGAGACAAGCTTATGGAGCTGCTTACGAAGAATTTCGGCGAACCCCTTGAGCCGAGGCTCATAAACTTCAAAGCAATTCTCCCAGAAGACCTGGCATCGGAAGACCTATTGAATAATCCTGACATCGCCGCAACCCTCAACCCACTCATAGAGACAGTTTTCCTCGAGTCACTCTCCCTCGCAGCCTACCATCAATCGATACGTCATAGAACTGTTCCAACAGCGGTTGAATCAATCTATCAGGCTGCTGAAAGGGCTTTGAGAGATTCTAGGAGATGGGTTGTCGAGCCTCCCAAGGTTAAGGCCTCCGAAAAACTCTCAAGAAGATTCCATGAATCGGTAGCGGAGGCTCTCAACACCTATCAACAGCTCCTAGAGGATGGTGTGAAACCCTCCGACGCAGTCTATCTTCTACCACAGGCTCTTAGAATCTATGTAGCGAGAGCCTACAACGCCTTCAACCTGCTATGGCCTCAAGGCTACGTTGGGACAAGGTCATGCAGCTATGCTCAGTGGGAGGAGAGGATGACCGCCTACGCGATATGGAAAGCCGTTGAGGAGAGGTCTCCATCCCTCGCCCAGCTAATGGGTGAGAAATGCAAGTTACTCGGATATTGTCCCGAGAGAGAATGGTGTCCGATAATCCTGAAATACCATAGCTACGGCGACGAGGAGCATAGGAGGAGGAACCAGCAGGCCTAAGACTTTTAAACCAATCCTCAATCCATAGGGGGAGGTGTCAAGAATGTCGAGTCTCCCAAAATACGTTGGAGCCATGAAGGGGAAAAACTTTCTCAACACAAACGACTTCACCCAAGAAGAGATTTGGGAGATAATTAGAGCGGCCAGAGACCTTAGGGCAAAGTATAGGGCGCGTGTGCCGACAAACTATCTTCCAGGGAGAACTCTCTTCATGTTCTTCTACAACCGCTCCCTTAGAACTAGAAACTCCTTCGAGGCTGGAATCTATCAGCTTGGTGGACACGCCCACTTCCTCAGCCCTCAAGACGTCTACACACCAACCCTACCCGAAGACATGATACCGTACCAAACCGAATCCATAGCCGATGTCGCGAGAGTTCTAAGTAGATATGGAGACGCGATAGCGATTA
The DNA here is from genome assembly GCA_964440495.1 of uncultured Nitrososphaeria archaeon. Lineage (GTDB taxonomy): Archaea > Thermoproteota > Nitrososphaeria_A > Caldarchaeales > Wolframiiraptoraceae > Benthortus. Next base: position 13,602 of record CAYTSD010000011.1, read on the forward strand.
GAATCTATGGAGATGCGGCTAAGTGGCAGATAGGCAGGGGACATAGAGTAATCGAAGAGTTTGCGAAATGGAGCAGCATACCGGTCCTAAACATGGAGGACGACCTATACCACCCATTCCAGGCTCTCGCAGACATAATGGCTATTCTCGACGTAGCCCAGAGCCCTAAGGGTAAGAAGTTCGTCGTCTCCTACGCCTACTCAGGCGGACTCAAACCCCTAGCAGTTCCACAGAGCTGCATCCTAATAGGAACACAGTTTGGGATGGATGTTGTTCTCGCCCATCCACCTGGATTTGAACTCGAGGAGAAAGTAATCGAGGCGGCGAAACAGAACGCAGACCGATATGGTGGAAGCTTCGAGATAGTGAACGACATGAGGGAGGCGTTCGAGGGAGCTGACTTCGTCTACCCCAAGGCTTGGTCTCCGAAAAAATTCTTCCCACCATACAGCGAGAAGCCGGAGAAGGAAGAGGCGAAGAAGTATCAAGACCGATACAGAGACTGGATATGCACGCAGGAGCTGATGGACCTAACGAATAAGGGACGCTACATGCACTGTGGACCTGCTGACAGGGGCCAGGAGGTTGTTGACGAGGTTATCGATAACTCTGAGTATTCCCTGTATTTTGAGCAGGCTGAGAATAGGCTTCATGTCCAGAAAGCCGTTATGGCCATGGTTATGGGGTGAAACCTATGCCTAGGATAACCGCTCCACCCGCGGTGAAAAATATCCTAAACCTCATTGGGAACACTCCAATAGTCAAACTCAACAAGATTCCGGTAGAGGAGGGCGTGAAGGCGAACATATGGGGTAAGCTCGAATACTTTAACCCGACTGGAAGCCTTAAGGATAGAACCTACAAGGAGATGATCCTCAACGCCATAAAACGTGGGGAACTCAAGCCTGGGATGGAGATACTTGAAGCCTCGACTGGAAACGCTGGGATAGCATGCACCTACATAGGGACACTTCTAGGATACAGGGTTACAATAGTTATGCCTGAGGGGATGAGTGAGGAACGTAAGAAGATAATCCGAATGTATGGTGGAAACATAGTCTTCACACCTGGAGCGGAGAGCGACGTAGACCTATGCCTCAGGAAAATCGAGGAGCTAAAGCGCGAGAACCCTGGAAGATACTGGGTTCCAGGACAATACGATAACCCGGACAACATAGCAGCCCACTACAAGACTACTGGCCCAGAGATATGGAAGCAGCTTAAGGGTAGAGTGGACGCGTTTGTGGCGACTCAGGGGACGGGTGGAACGATAAGCGGTGTTGGAAGATACCTGAAGCGGAGGAGGAAGAGCATCAAGATTTATGCTGGTGAGCCTACCGAGGCTCCGCTTCTAAGCGAGAGAAGATGGGGCTCCCATAGAATTGAGGGGATAGGAGACGGATTCGTTCCAAGAAACCTTGACCTAAGCATACTCGACGGCGTGATAACAGTCTCCTCAGACGAGGCAATAGAGATGACTAAGAGATTGATTAGGGAGGAGGGAATATTCTGCGGAATCTCCTCTGGGGCGAACGTCGTGATGGCGATAAAGCTCGCTAAAAAACATCCAGAACTCAGAAACATAGTGACGATGATAAACGACAACGCCTACCGCTACTACTCCACAGCCGTCTTCGGAGTTGAGAAAGAGATAGAAATCCCTGAACGTGAGCATCCAATGGACGACTACACTAGAGAACAACTAAACAGATATCAGCCACGATGGGAGATAATTCGCTAAGAGGTGAGGAAGCATGATTCCATCCTATGGCGGACATATTCTAAAAGTCAACCTAACCTCGGGGGAAGTTAAGGTAGAGGAGACACCTGACTCACTTATCAGGGAATTTATAGGCGGGAAAGGATTCGGCGCAAAGTTTCTCTACGATCTGGTCGGCGGAGAAGTTGACCCCCTCTCCCCTGAGAATTTACTGATTATAGCTGGCGGCCCCGCAGCCGGCACGAGAATCCCCCTCACCTCACGTGTCGTCTTCAGTTTCAGGTCTCCTTTAACTAATGGTTACGCCGAGTCAACTATGGGGGGATACTTCGCTCCATGGCTTAAGTGGGCTGGATACGATGCGATACTAGTCTGGGGTAGGTCTGAGAAACCTGTCTACCTCTATGTCGACGAGAATGGAGGAGAGATTAGAGACGCTGGGTATCTATGGGGAAAGTATACGCGGGAGGTTGAGGAAACCCTGAGGAAGGAGCTTGGAGGAAAATCCGCTGTACTCGAGATAGGGCCTGCGGGCGAGAACCTTGTAAGGTTCGCCTCTGTCTGCCACTCGGAGGCTGGGAGGCAGGCTGGGAGATGCGGGGCTGGAGCAGTCATGGGAAGTAAGCGGTTGAAGGCTATCGCGGTGATAGCTGATAGACGTGAAGTAGATGTCGCCGACGAGAAGGCTGTCACAGAGTTCGCTAACAGTATTCTAAACCGAATCAAGAACAACCCCATCGAGACAGGCGCGGAAAACTATAGAAAATACGGAACCCCAGCCATGGTTGAGATAGCTAACAGGCTTAGATTCTTCCCAACAAGATACTGGAGCGACGTATACTTCGAGAAGCATGAGAACATCGAGCCGCAAGCCATATCAAAATACATCGTCAGAAACGCTGCATGCTGGAACTGTCCCTTCGCCTGTGGAAAAATAGTTGAGATAAAGGAGGGACCCTACGCTGGGACGAGGGTTGAGGGGCCGGAGTATGAGACGATCTTCGCCTTGGGTGGACTCTGCCTAATAGACAGTATCCCAGCCATAGCTAAGCTGAACCTCCTATGCGACCTCCTCGGACTAGACACAATAACTATGGGGAATGTCGCGGGATTCGCTATAGAGGCCTATGGGAGAGGTGTGCTGAAGACCGATGGGAGGGAGCTTAGATACGGTGACCCAGAGTGTGTGGCCTGGCTCATCGAGGAGGTAGCCTACCGGAGAGGTGTGGGCGAGCTTCTCTCCATGGGTGTGAGGAGGTCTGCGGAAACTCTCGGACTCCGAGAGATAGCTATCGAGAGCAGGGGGCTGGAACCCCCAGCCTATGACCCGAGAAGCCTGACAGGCATGGCGCTCTCCTACGCTCTAGGTGATAGAGGAGCATGCCACCTAAGAGCAAACATGTATGCCCCAGACATCGCAGGCCAGGTTGACAGATTCAAGATAGACCGCAGGAAGGTTGAGGTCTACATCGACAACGAGAACCGCTACAACCTCTTCGACTCCATGGTTCTCTGCAGATTCGCTAGAAACGTCTACTTCTGGAAGGAGATTGAAGCCATGTGGAAGGCTCTAACAGGAATCGATTACAGCGTAGAGAAGCTGCGGATGGTTGCGGAGAGGATACAGGCGTTGACCCGCCGCCTCAACATAAGGTTCGGACTCGGGCCAGAGGAGGATAAAATCTCCCCTAGATTCTATAAGGAGCCCGTGAAGGTGGATGACAGGGTTGTAGCGGTGGATGAAGCTGAGCTCAAGGCCGCCGTCAAGGAATACTACAGGCTTAGAGGATGGGGAGAAGATGGGAAACCATCTAAGGAGACCCTCACCCGCCTAGGAATCCCAGAAAAATAACCTAATTCTCCGGCTACTCCACCCTCACATACCTCTTCATATGCCGTCTATACCATTCCGCTTCCCTTGGAGTGGCGAGATGTATCTGGAACGGATGATAGAGTGGAAGCCCAGCCTCCTCCTCTATCACAGCCTTAACCCTACTCCTCGCACCAACCTTCTCAGGAACATTAGATGAGACTATGAGTATGTCTACATCGCTTCCCCCGGTCGCTCTTCCCTCAACTATGCTGCCGAAGACGTAGACCTCGGATTCGCCGAGAACTCTCCTCGATGCATCCGCTATCCGCTTAACCCACTTCTCCCAATCCTCAGCAAGCTTCACAATCTCCAATCTGAATCTAATTATCTCGTCAAACCCTCTCGGCAAGCTTGAAAACCTCCTTTGCCAGAGCTAGAAGAATCTCGGCATCCTCTTTTTCATAGAGTTTAGGAAGGTATCTTGTTTGAAGATAGGCATCCTCCATCTTTAGGAGAAGTTCACGATTATTTTTCACAAATTTCTCGGCATCTTCTACTCCAAGTGTTTTGAGAAGTCCGAGGAGCTGACGTATTAAATGTGTTCTCGGCATCTCACCTGTCTTCTCAAGAATCTTCGCCTTTACGTATAGCTGGGAAGCCTGCTCAGCCATGAAGCAGGAGAGGTCGTAGTCTCCCTTACTGAGATGCTCCTCAGCGGCGGCCAGCATCCTCCTCGCCCTATCCTCTAGAACCTCAATCTCTTTTCTCCGCAAATTCATTAGATATTCATCATAGTTTTATTAATGTTTCAAGATTTGTTACGGAGTTGGTGTAGGTGGCGTGGGCTTTGTAGTAGAGCTTGTTTGCTCGAGATGTGGGAGGAGATACGAGCCTTCGGAGAATCCTTTGACGTGTGAGTCGGGTGACTTGGGTAGACTTGACATATTCTATGACTATGAGGCGGTTAAGGAGAGGTTGAGTAAGAGTGTCTTGGAGGAGAGGAGGGGTGGAGGTGTCTGGCGCTATTGGGAGCTTCTACCCGTCGACCTCAGATACCGTGTGGGGTTGGAGGAGGGTGGAACCCCTCTCCTCAGAGCTGGGAGGCTTGCTGGGGAACTCGGCATCAGAGACCTCTACCTCAAGGATGAGACCCGTAACCCGACAGCCTCCTTCAAGGATAGAGCCATGGCCATAGGGGTCGCCAAAGCAGTTGAACTAGGTGAGGAGACCCTGGTCACAGCCTCAAGCGGAAACGCTGCGGCGGCGCTCTCAGCCTACTCAGCCAAAGCAGGGTTGGAGACCGTGGCGCTGGTTCCCCCCGAGGCAGGGGCTGGGAAGATCGCTCAACTCCTACTCTATGGAGCAAGGGTGTTCAGGGTCAGAGGGGTGGAGGAGGGTGTCGACCCAACCGTCAAGCTTATGCTCGAAGCCCACCGAGAGCTAGGCTGGTACCCATGCCCAAGCTTCGGCCCCTTCAACCCCTACCAGGTCGAGGGTCCTAAAACAATCTTCTATGAGGTTGTCGAGCAGCTTGGCTGGAGGCTCCCCGGCTTCCTCCTCGTCCCAACGGGTTCCGGATGCCTGATGACTGGTTTATGGAAGGGGTGTAGAGACTTCGTGGAGCTGGGACTCGTAGACGGCTGCCCGGGCTTCGTGGTTGTTCAGCCTGAGGGGAACCAGCCCCTAGTTAAGGCAATCCGTGAGGGGAGAAGCTTCAAGGAGATTAAGCCCACACCCCATCCAAGCTCCGTGGCCTCAGGGCTCCTAGACCCCTACCCATGGGACGGCGACGGCGCGATGGAGGCTGTAGCGAAGAGCGGTGGAACAGCTGTAGCCGTCTCCGACGAGGAGATAATGTGGGCTGTAGAGGCTCTCGCAAGACTTGAGGGAATATTCGCTGAGCCGTCGGGGGCGGCTGGGCTGGCAGGCCTGAGGAAGCTTCTCCAAGAGGGCTTCATAGATAGAGGCGACACGGTTGTAGTCCTGGTGACGGGTTCAGGTCTGAAGGAGCCTGAGAAAATAACTAGACTCTACCCTGAGCCGCCCACTATTCCACCTGAAATAGATGTGCTTAGACGCCTAGTCTAGGTGGATTACCTCAATCGACCCATCCCTCACTATGGCCGCGGCAGGCTTAATCCCATAGTATCGGCAGGAGAATATTGTTAGCAGACGTTTCTCGAAGAGCCATCCATACCCCATATCCTGAGGCTCATGCGCGCGCAACATAATCTTCAACCCATTCCCGTCCATGAATTTCTTGAAAGCCCTCCATCCATAGAGCTTTGCGCCCCCGCCTCTCCAGCTTGGAGCAAACCATTCAATATCCTCGCTTGGGTCATTCCATACAAGTTGGAGCGCTATAGGGTTTCTCGGGTCTATCTCGCCCTTAGGCAGACCCATAATCTCCTCAACGTTCTCTAATCCTTCCGCAATCCCCCCATGAACACAGAATATTCTATCCGAGATTACTACAGCGTATGGAAGCTGGGAGAAGAGTTCCGCGAACCTACTATAGAATTCATGTCCATAGACTCTCGCAACCGTATGATAGAATCCATACCATAGATTCATCTCACGGGACTCATGGTTCCCCCGAATCATAATTAATTCACCGCCCCAGCTCAGCTTGCTCTCGAGAAGGGTCGCGATGTTTTCTAATTGTTTGGGTCCTCTGTCGACGTAGTCTCCTAGGAAGAGTAGGTTGAGTCCTTCACGTTCTGCGACCCTGAAGGCGTTAAACGTTGTGTCAGCGTCTCCATGCGTGTCTCCTACGATGAGAAGGTCCTTCTTCTCTACCTTGATTAGCTGAGGCTCTTTGGCGAACACCCTTCTAGCATTGTCTATGAGTTGAGCGAGCTCCGAGGATGATGGTATCATTCTAGAGCCTTCTAGGGATGAGGTGATAAAATACTTAGCTCCACCTGCTTGCTAGGAGTGTTAGGATTGCTGAGGTCGCGAAGGAGGGTATGCTTGCCCCAACCCATGGAAGATAGTTTGCTACATAGAAGTATACGGCTACTCCTAGAATCCATGCCGTGAGGGAGCCTGCCACAATCTTCGGAGAATCTCCATAGAACTTGTTGATGTCGATGCTTTTCCTCGTGTAATGGTAGGCGATTAGTGTTCCTAGAAGCGGGACGAATAGCCCTCCAATCATTAAGAGGAATCCCTCATACTCTTCAAGGGGGAGGGTTAATGCGAGGACTACTCCTAGAATCGTTGTCGCCGCGATGAGCTTCCACTGCCTCGTCTTCGGGGAGATGTTCTGAAGTGAGACAGCCGTTGAGTATATGTCTGCGAAGGCGTTGTCGGTCTCATCTACAAGTATCAAGACTAGGGCTAGGTTTCCGAGGAAGATTGTTGAGATTGCTGTAATTATGTCTTGGACCCCCGCTATCACCGCTATCGCTGCTCCGAGGAAGTAGAACCACGTGTTGGAGAGGGTGTAGCCTGAGAGCGTTCCAAGGAATCCTCCACGAGCCTTCTCGGCGAAGCGGTTATAGTCGGAGACGAGAGGCCACCAAGAAATAGGCATAGCGATTACAAGGTCCAACGCTAGGAGGAGAGGCATAGACCCATCTCCAGGTCTTAGAAACGCTTCAAAGGCTCCAGGCATTGTGAAGACCTGCCAAGTAATCCAAGCAGTGGTCAGGTAGACTATCCATATCGCAGCCTTCTCAAGCCACTGTCTAACAACCACTAGGGGGCCTCCGAGGGCGAGGGCAGCGCACCACGCCGCGAAGACTAGGACCCAGAACCCCATGGTTAGGTCTCCTAGGAAGAGGCCTGAGATGCTTGAGGCCGCTCTCCCCATTATCATGAGCTCGAAGGCAGTCCACCCCACGAGCTGGACAGCGTTTAGAACTGTTGGGAGATAGGAGCCCCAGACCCCTAGGACGGGCCGGAGGCTGACCATCGTTGGAATCCCGTAGCGGCTTCCAACCACGCCTGCCGCCGCCAAAAGTATGCTCCCTATAACTGAGCCTGCCAGGGAGATTGCTAGGGCTTCTAGGAGTCCGAGGGAGGGGACGAGGAGGGAGCCTGCTACGAGGACTAGGAGGCCTACGCCGAGGCTTGACCAGAGAACGAAGAGGTCTATTGCTCGGAGGCTTCTCCTCTCCCTTGGAACAGGGTTGACCCCCCACTCAGGCGGAAGCCTCAGCTTCAGCATCCATCCACGGCTCGGAGCAGCTTTCCTAATAACCCATTCATAAGGAGGTTATCGTAGAAGAGATTTTTTAGAAAGGGTGATGCTGGGGGAGGCAGGCTTGAGGGTTGCCGAGAGCCTTAAGCTCTACTACGAGGTCACCAAGCCTAGGGTCTGGTATCTCCTCGCATTCACGGCCTTCGGAGGCTTCATGGCCGCCTCCACACCGCCCATCAACTGGCTGAGAGCGCTCCACACGGTTGCAGCCGTCTCTCTCGCAGCAGCTGGCTCCGAGACCTTGGCAAACTATTTGGAGAGAGGGCTTGACGCGGAGATGGAGAGAACCCGCCGCCGACCCCTCCCCTCGGGAAGGCTTAAACCCCCTCGCAACGCCCTAATCTACGGATTCATTCTAACGGTCTCAGGAGTCCTGCTCTCAGCCTTCCTAAACCTCCTCGCCCTAACCTTCATCCTGATAGGAGTCTTAGATTACCTCGTTGTCTACGTCATGCTCTCGAAGAGGAGGACGCCTCTCAACGTGATTCTTGGAAGCGCGGCGGGAGGCGCCCCAGCCCTCGTAGGCTACACCTCGGCGGCAGGCATCCTCACCCCTGAAGCATGGATTCTCGCAGCAATCGTAGTCCTCTGGATACCCAGCCACATCTGGAGCCTAGCCCTAAGATACCGTGAAGACTATCAGCGGGCAGGGGTCCCTATGCTTCCCGTGGTCCTAGACGAGGAAAAGGCGATAAGATGTATCTCATCTACGGCAATCCTCCTTACAGCGTTCTCGATAGCGGTCTACTTCCTAAATATAGTGAAGTACGGCCTCCTCTACCTAAGTGTTGTAACGGTTACGGGTGGGATTCTCCTCTACCTAAGCCTCCTCCTAATGATTAGGCCGAGTAAGAAGGTTGCCTGGATTCTATTCAAGTTCACGAGCCCGCATCTAGCAGCAATCTTCACGGCGATAATCCTCGAGACACTATTCTAGGAGTCTTAGTCTTCTTCCATAGGATTCCGAGAAGGCTATCTTCTCTAGGGGGAGCCTCCGCTTCCTCCCATAGACCTTCCGTCTAGGATATCCGAAGCCGACAACAGCGGTCACCGAAAGCTCTCCAGGGATATTGAAGACCCTACGCATCTCATCCTCCCTCACACCAGTATAGATGCATGACAGCACACCATAGCTCCAGGCAGTAAGCTGCATATCCTGAATAGCTCTACCGGCATCAATCATGTGGAACCTATAGCGAGGATTCGTCAAGACTATGACCGCGAAGTCCGCTCCAGAAATCCATCTCCCAGTCGTGCTCGTCTCAGCAAGTCTCCTAAGCCCCTCCCTCTCCTCGACCAGAATAAACCTCCAGTGCTGGGAGTTTAAGCCGCTTGGAGTGAGACGCGCAGCCTCAAGAACCCTCAACTTAACCTCATCTGGAACCTTCTTCTCACTAAACTCCCTCACCTCAAGCTTCGTTCTAATAGCCTCAAATACATCCATACAATAAAGTTCATGAAAAAGATGTTTTAAAGGATTGTTATTGTGGAAGGACTCTCCGATACATGTCGTCTCTAAGCTTTCTCCCCGTCTTCTTCTCCCACTCGCTTATCGGCATACCATACATCTTCTGGACATAGTCTCTATACCATTCGGGGACAACGTTGAATGCGCAGAATGGAATTATCCTCCCATCGGGCATTAGGTAATGTATGTTGCATCTTCTAACCCTTTCGACATCGTAGTTGTATTTGTCTTGGAAATGCATCATCCCGAGGAATAGGCTTCTCATATGCCATTCACCGACACTGCTGTAGTCGTGTCTGACAAGTATCTCGAATAGCATGCGCTTAATGTTTAATCCAGTTGGCTGCTTCTTCTCGTCGATGAATTTCCCGAAGTTCCAGAGAATCTTCATCCCAACTATCGGCCTACTCCTCCCAGCCTCTATCTCGTCAGCCTTATCCTGCAAATACTTCAGGAGACCGTCAACATCCACGAACTCCGTTATCGGGATAAGCCTATCCCCATCCTTGAATACATAGGTTCCAGCCCCACATGCAAAGTGGTTTGAAAGCTCATACTTAGGCTGCTTAGTTATTGCTTCAATTATGTGGGTTACTGGAACGCATGCTGGGACGGGGAACCACGCCTCCCTAGGAATCTCCCCACCTGTCTGCTCCTCGATTCTAATGATGCAGTCAGGTATAGTTATCCTAAACTTCTCCCGCTCCTCCTTCGGCATCCTCCCAGTAAGAGAGACAGGCTGGAAATTAACGGACCTAATCACGTCAATATTCTTGAACCCGAATCTTATCATGTCTCCCAGCTCATGGTCGTTTAAGCCCTTAATCACAGTTGGGACGAGAACTATTCCAACCCTAAGCTTCCTAGCGTTCTCAAGAACCTTCGGAATCTCCCAGTGATTCTTCGGGTTCGTGCGCGCCGTAACCCCATCAAAACTTAGGTAAAGATTGCTAACCCCAGCTTCCTTAACCTCTCTAAAGAACTCAAAGTCATGCGCAAGCCTGATACCATTCGTGTTGAGTTGGATGTGGTCTATTCCCTCTTCCTTGATTATTCTTATTATTTCTGGGAGGTCGTCTCTTAGCGTCGGCTCCCCACCAGTTATCTGGACGGAGTTCCCTGGAACGGGGGTCTCAGCTCTAAGCCTTCGAACCATCTCCCTAATCTGCTCAAGCGTCGGCTCATACACGTATCCAGCCCTCTCGGCATAGAAGAAACAATACCAGCAGTAGAGATTACAGCGGTTTGTTACAACTATGTTGGCCAAGGCTGTGTGGCTTATATGACCTGAGCAGAGACCGCAGTTAGCTGGACAAGCATATCCAATAGACTTGATGTTCGGGTTTCCAGTCCCCTTCCCATCATGAGCATACTTAGAGAACCTATGATACATCTCAGCGTCCCCAAAATATAGCTCCTCAAAATCTCCATGCTCAGGGCAAGTCTTCCTAAGATATATCTTCCCATCCCTCTCAACGATTTTTCCGGGGATGATTCGATTACATTCTGGGCATAGGCTCATAGTGACTGTTACAAGCTTCTCCTTAGCCTTTTCGGCAGTTATCTGAGCCAACAATATTCACCTTTCTCTACAGGTTCGATGGACAGCCCCCATCATAAAAAAGTTTTTAACCAAATCCACGGGAAAAACGGTCAAACAGAAAGATAGTGCTCCGGCCGGGATTTGAACCCGGGTCACGGGCTCGAAAGGCCCGCATACTTGTCCGGGCTATACTACCGGAGCTTTCAGGAGTGTTTTTGGTGTGGGGGTATTTATGGGTGAGGTTTGGGTGGTCTAAAGGATTAATTGTGGGTGTGCTAGGTATTTCAGGGAGGTTTGGGGTTGTCGGCTATTGCCTCTAAGAGGTTTATGGATGAGTTCTCCTCGATATTGGATAAGACTGTGAGGGTCTATCTCTCTAATGGCTTATCCTTTGAGGGAAAGGTCTCAGCCTATAATCCAAGCGACTATAGTCTCTGGCTTAGAGAGGTGAAGGATGAGAAGGGACGCTCTATTCCAAGACTATTCATATCGGGTGGAAGCATAGTCTCGGTAGAGGTTCTCGAGGCTGGCCCCAATCTAGCTAAACTCGCTGAGAGGCTTAACAAGGTTTTCCCCAGCATGGTTCAATACATTCGAGAAGCCGATGTGATACTGGTAATGGATAGGATCAGGGTTACACGGGACGGGGTCGTGGAAGGGACGGGGCCTGCCGCCGACCGTGTTCGCAAGATCTATGAGGAGTGGATAGCTGAGGAGAGGGCAAAGTAGCTGAGAACCGCTGCTGACTTCAGTCTTTCGGCAATAGTTTAATCTATCTTAAAATGATGCCTTGAAGGACCTGCTACTAGATTGGATGTTAGGGTTCTTGATGTCTTCGCTGGTGCAGGTGGGTTCAGTTTAGGGTTTGGAGAGACCGTAGCCGCGGCCATCGAGAACCACCCCCATGTGGTTAAGACCTACATGTGTAACTTTCCACAGGTCTTCGTCTTCGCCGAGGATGTTAAGCGGATTAGCGGTAGACTCGTCAGAGAGGCTGTGGGGGAGATAGATGTAGTGATAGGAGGGCCTCCCTGTGAGCCGTTTACAAGCATGAATCCTAGGAGGATGCGTGACCCATTCGATAGGTTGTTCACGGATAGGCAGGGGAGGCTTGTCCTAGAGTTTCTCAGGCTTGTTGAGGAGCTTAGGCCGAGGGTCTATGTCTTGGAGAATGTTCCAGAGCTTGTTGAGGGTTCTCTCGGCCTTATTCTTAGGAGGCTCTTCCTGAGGATTGGGTATAACGCCGTCTTCAACCTTCTTAAGGCTCATAGATATGGCGCGTCTTCGAGGAGGGTCAGGGTCTTTGTCTCAAATCTTAGGCTAGACTTAACTGGGATGGAGGAGGCTGGGAAGGTTGTTGAGGAGGCTCTCAGCGGTCTCCCACCCTTGGGCGAGGCACCCAACCATAGGCTCATAAATGTGGGTAGGGTTCGTAGGAGGAGGATTCAGAGGCTTAGGTGGGGTGAGGCTCTCTACAGCTTCAGAGACGCTAAGGGAAGAATTCGCCGGAACTGGCTCCGGCTTCATCCACGTAGGCTTGCTCCAGCAATTCACGGTAAGTCGAGGTTCATCCACCCCTACGAGGATAGGTTGCTGACGGTTAGGGAGCAGGCCAGGCTCATGGGGTTCCCAGACAGCCACATCTTCATGGGAGGGGTTGATAGACAGTTCGACCAAGTCGGCGAGGCTGTTCCACCGCCTCTAGCGGAGCGGATTGCACGGGTAGTCTTCGAGGCTTTGGAGGAGCTTTAGCTCTCCTTTTCTTCCTCTTCCTCGGCTTCCTCTGGAAGCATTACCTCCACGACGCCTTCCTCATCTTTCCTCATCAGCACCCTAATCCTCCTAGGAGGCTTCTCTATCCCCCTGCTCCATACAAGCTTGTTGACTCCAGAGGAGAGCTTGACCTCCGAGGCCTTCATGTGTCTGAGGGCGAACTCACGTATCAGGTTTATGGCACGTTTAGCCCTCCTATTCCTAGCGGCCTCATAGGCGTCGCGTAGAGGTATCACATACTCTCTCTCGAGGACGGGTTTGCTCATGCCTTCAGCCTCCCCCTCCTCCAATGCCTCTGCTTCGCATGGAATCTTACCCTGCCCTTGGTTTTGGCTATAACCCATGCTGGGACTGGCCACGCCCTCCTCGCGGCCTTCGCAAGCCTCTTCTTAAGCGGGAGGTTCCTTATCGTCATACCTTTTACAGCCTCGTTATCCTAATCCTATGCCTCCTACTTGAGTTAAGTTGACGTAGAATCTCCTTAAGAACCTCATCCGTTACCGGAATCTTTAGTCTCCCGAGGTTTGCGAGCTGGATTAGCTGCTCCTCTATCTGGGCGACGAACTCTGGTTTGACGAGTCTAAGGTTTGCGAGCCTCTGCCTCGCCTCAGGCGTGAGGATGACTCTGAGAGCAGCATGCCTCTCAAGCTCCCTCTGCCTCCTAGCCTCCTCCTCCGCAAGCCTCTGCTGGAGTTCAGCCATCTTCTTCTGCTTTATTCTCTCCAGCTCATCATCGTCTAGAGACATCTCTCCTTAAGGCCTCCAAGGATTCAAGGGATAGACTCTAGCTTTAAGCCTTGCGTGCCACCTCAGCCTTCATAACGGCTTTGGCGGCCTCCTCAAGCAGCTTCCTACCCTTCGAGGTGAGCACTCTACCCCTCTTGTCAGCCTTCTCGACGAGCTCAGCCTCCTCCAACTGCTGAAGAATCTTCCTGATAACCGCTCCGCTCCCCTTAGCGAACTTAGGAGGCATGTGGCCCCTCCTATGCCTCCCGCCGTACATCCCTCTAAGCCTCGAAACCCCTACTGGGCCGTAGAGGTAGAGCTTCCTCATCATGGCCGCCGCCCTAACGTACCACCAGTCAGGGTCTTGCGGGGGTCTCTCCTTATGGACTCCTGTCTTCACGAAGGCCGCCCACGGAGGAGGCTGGATAACCTGATTCTCCTTAAGATAGTTGGCGACCTTCTCTATGAGTTTCCAAGGGTCGGTTGACTGCACCGGTGAAACCATCTCCCCTTGTTTTTCAGGTTTTCTCCATTTATTTTAGGCTTCCGAACCCTATCACCTATATAAGAGCATTTGCGCTGAATATTCCCATATGAGTGAGAGGCCTTCGGTTGTAGAGACGCCTGTAGGTCTTCTAAGGGTTCTCTCTGTTACAGACCTTCTGTTGATGGCCTTATTCGTCATGAGCTTCGGGTTGAAGGGTCTTCCAGCGATAATTTTCTCAGCCTACGCTTTCCCCAACGCTCACCTGCTCATCGGGTTAATCGTGATGCTGGCGGCGGCCACAGTATTCAACCTCCTCTACGCTAGGCTATCATCTATTGCTCCAAAAGCAGGTGGAGACTACATTCACGTCAGCAGGTTCCTCCACCCAGCCCTCGGATTCGCAAGCAGCCTCAACATAGTCTTCATAAACATTCTATGGTTTGCTCTGAGCAGCGTTCTAACAGCTTACACGCTGGTCTTGGCTGTGGCTGGGATAGGTGTCGCGTTGAATAACGCTGAGTTGATGACGGTTAGTAGAACTATGCTTAGAGACCCATACGTTATCCCGGCTTTCGCTTTAGCGATGCTCCTCATCTACTGGCTTCTCAGCAACCTGAGCATAAAGCTCTGGAAAAGGCTTCAGATGGTTGCGGCCATCGTGGCGGTAATTGGGATTCTATCGGGGGTGGGTGTGCTTGGAACCGTTGGTAAGGAGACTGCTGCCAGGGCAATCGCAGACACCTTCGGTAGAGGTAAGGCAACCCTGCTTCAGCTCGCCTATAGGGCGGGGTACAATCCCGAGGTAATCGACCCGCTTCACGTTCTTGGAGCCGCCTCCGCCCTAGGCTTGGTTATGCTGTTCAGCTTTTACCCAGTCTATTTTGGCGGAGAGTCTTCTGATAGACGGTTCAGGAGCTTCGCCGCGGCGATGGTCGGAGCCTCTCTAATTACGGCTGTTCTTCTCGCAGCCCTTATCCTGCCGCTGTATAGTGTTCTGGGCAGAGAGCTTCCGATAGCTGTCGGCTACTTATTGATGAAGGCTCCGTCCAACATCTTCGTCCTCTTAGAGTATTATATCCGAATGCTGGAGTATCTAGCCTTTCCCCCCGCGGTGGTCGTATTGCTTACTATCTCTATGATAGCTTGGGCTTTCATGCTTTCCTTGAATCTCTCGCTGGCTTCAAGTAGATGCATCTTTGCCTGGTCTCTGGATGGTTTGGCGCCCCTGAAACTAAGCTATGTAACCCGTAGATGGAATGCGCCCTTCTATGCGAACTTGGTGACCCTGGTGTCGGCGATAATATTACTGCTGGTGGTTGCGGTTAACAGGTTTCTGGTGATAGCTCTCTTCGGGAGTATAGCCTCGCTTCTAGTCTCCATGTTCCTCGTCTCTTTGACCGCTGTCAAGATCTCTCTGAGAGGTGGGCTTCTCCCCGAGGAGGCTAAGGCTGGGACACTTATCCTAGGTGTAGTCTCAAGTATTCTGACACTGCTCTTCCTCGGATTCTACCTCACCAACCCGAGGCTCGGGTTCCTCCACCCAGCAACGGTCTCAATATTCCTAGGCATCTGGGCTGCCGGGTTCATCTGGTATCTAGCGGCGTCGTGGTATAGGAGGAGAATGGGGGTAAACTTGGACGAGATATTGAAGGAGGTTCCACCAGGCTGAAACTCTACTCAGCTTCCCTCATCTTTCTCTTCTCCCTGACCGCTGGAATCCTCCTAACATATCCACAAACATTACACCTAACCACGACGTGCGTGCTCCTCCTATCCCTAACTCTGACCGTGAAGGAGCCTGGGGTATAGAAGGATGTCCCACACCTTCTGCAGAATGTTCTCCTATACTCCCTCGGTATCTTGATACGCGCCTTACGGGCGACCCTCATCGCAAGTAGGATGGCCTCTCTCGCAAGCTCAGGTCTCTCAGCGGCATGCCTCCTAGCAAACTCCATAAGCCTCCTAATCCTGTCGAACGCTATCCGCTTAACCTCACTCGAAGGCAACCCACCCAACCCTTGAACCAAACCTATAATATCTTTCACCATCCCTCTGTCCCTAGGGTTGGAGAAGCTTCTCCTACTAATCGTTGAGGCGGCTGTCGAGCTTGCTCCCAGAGAGACTTGGAGCCATCCAGCCGTCAAGTCCTACGCCGCTAAACGGGGGAAGAAGCCGGGTGAGGTTCTCCTCGACAAGTCCTATCACTACGCCGCTATGAAGGGTCTCCCCAAATCCCATAAACGTGGCAGACCAGACATAGCTCACTTCACCCTCCTAGAAGCCCTCGGCTCCCCCCTAAACAGACACGGCCTCCTACAAGTATACCTACACACCCAAGACGGGCACATAATCTACATAAACCCTGAGACAAGGCTTCCAAGAGTATATGAGAGATTCAAGGGGCTCTTGGAGAAGCTCTACCGGGAGCCAGCCGTCGAGGCAGACGGTAAAACACTCCTCAAACTTGAGTCAAAGAGCCTTAGACAGCTCCTCGAGGAACTGAAACCCGATGTCATAATCCTGTTCTCAGAGAAGGGGGAGAGACTCGGGCTAAAAGCTTTGGCCGAAACCCTCAAAACCTATCGGAGACCCGTGGCAATGGTTGGAGGATTCCCTCACGGAGACTTCGAGGAAGATACCAGAAAGCTAGCCGACCTAGAGGTTAGCCTCTACCCCGAACCCCTAGAAGCATGGACGATAGTCTCGAGAATACTGTGCGCAGCGGAGTGGAGCGTGATAGATTAGTCGAAGACTATTACCGCCTTCAACCCTCTCTTATTCTTAATCACGTCAAACGCCTTAAGAATCTCATCCCCTGAAAACCTAAACCTATGAGTTATCAGCCTACCAACTGGAGCAGCCCCCGAAGCTATGAGGTCTAACGCAAGCTTGTAGAGCCTGAAGTCACGGTTCACAACCCCTATCCACTCGCTTCCAACCACCATGCTCTCCTTATAGTGAATCAAGTTTGTGTCAACCTGAACCGTGACCCCACGGGGAACACCCGCAAACAACACAACCCTCCCCCTCTTCCTAACAGCCTTCAAAGCAGAGTCAACAGTAGCCTGATTAACAGCGGTTATAATCACTGCATCAACTCCTTCCCCATCCGTCACCTTCTCAACAACCGCCTGCAAATCCTCCTTCAGGGGATTGACGGCATAGTCCGCTCCAAGCTCCCTAGCATACCTAACCCTCTCCTCGAGAACCTCGCTTACAATAACCTTTGCACCCATATGCTTCGCAACCATCAGATGCTGGAGACCCATCTGCCCAGCACCCATAACCAAGACAACGTCGCCCATCCGCACACCACCCTGATCAACTAGTGAGTGGATGCAGTCTGCCAGAGGCTCGGTGAAGGTTGCCTCCTCATAGCTGACGCCTTCAGGAATCTTTGTGAGGGTCGGCCACCTCTCAGAAAACCTTGACATAACGGCGTACTCGGCGTAGCCCCTGAAATCGGTTCCAACAACCCGGTCACCAGGCTTAAACTCCTTAACATTCTCCCCGACCTCGACGACGTCGCCAGCCCACTCATGACCGAGATTCATCGGAAGCCTCCTCATAACACCCGACAAAGTATAGAACTTCCTAACATCGGTTGGACAGACACCGCATGCACGAATCTTAATCAAGACATCATCAGACCCAACCCTAGGATCCTCAACCTCAACCTCCCTCAAATCCTCCTTACCGAAAAGCAGAACAGCCCTCACAGCCCACCTATAAAACAGACATCTAATAAAGCTTCAAAAACAATAAACTTTAAGAACACCAACTCAAAAATAGAGAAAGGAACCTCGCGGAGCGGCCGTAGTCTAGTCTGGTAGGACGCCAGCCTGCCACGCTGGTGGTCCCGGGTTCAAATCCCGGCGGCCGCACTCAGGTTTGACTAGGATTAAATTTTGGTTGTTTTTGTGGTTAGGTTATGGTGGAAGCGGTTTCCGAGGGTTATGTGAAGGTTTTAGGGTTTAGGTTGTTTTATAGGGTTTTCGGTGAAGCTAGGAGGGGCACTGTTCTCTGTCTTCACGGAGGTCCCGGCGCCACCCATGACTATCTCCTACCTATGGCCGATCTCACCGAGTATGGTTACAAGGTTGTCTTCTATGATCAGCTTGGCTGTGGGAGGTCTGAGATGCCTGATGATACTTCTCTCTTCACGGTGGAGCGTGGTGTCGAGGAGGTTGAAGGAATACGCAGAGCGCTTAACCTTGGGAGGATTCACCTCATGGGTTCAAGCTACGGTGGACTCCTAGCAATAGCATACGCATTGAAGTATCAGGAGAATCTCAAGAGCTTAATAATTAGCAGCGGGCTTGCAAGCGTCCCCTTAGCCGTAGCCGAGATGCAGAGGCTTAAGTCAGAGCTGCCTCCAGAGATTCAGGAAACTCTCAGAAAATATGAGGAGATAGGCGACTACGAGAACCCAGAGTATCTTAAGGCTGTTCAGGAATTCTATAAGAGACATCTCTGCAGGCTCCCAGAATGGCCTAAAGAACTAGTATACACTATGGAGCACATGAGTAAGCCGGTGTACTACACGATGAACGGTCCTAACGAGTTTACGATAATCGGCACACTAAAGGATTGGGACGTAACAGACCAACTACATAAGATTAGGGTTCCATGTCTAATAACTGTTGGAAGATACGATGAGGTTACACCCAAGGTTGCGGAGAGTATGCATCAGAGAATCAAGGGGTCGAAGCTTGTAATATTTGAGAACAGTTCTCATGTCGCCATGTGGGAGGAGAGGGAAAAATTCATAGAGGTTGTCCGCAAATTCCTCGAGGAAGTTGACAGAAAAGAATAGCAACTAAATGAGTTCCCCCAATTATTAATATCACATAATCTCTATATAGGATGCTGCTACATTCTTTGAGAGGTGGTTATGTGGTTAAGTCGCTGGTTGTGAATCTGGAGAGATGTACAGGCTGCCGCTTATGCGAGCTTGCATGCTCTTATCGACATTTCAAGATTATGGGGGTGAGTAGGTCTAGGATACATGTTGTCCGCCTACCTCATGAACCCGTAGACGCTCCCATATTCTGCCTCCAATGTGGTCTATGTATCAGCATCTGCCCCGTTGAAGCGATTAAGAGGAATCCAAAGACAGGTGCGGTGATTGTTGATGAGGGTAAATGTATTGGATGCGGTGACTGTGTTCACGTCTGCCCCTACGGTGCAGCTATACTTGACCCCGTTACACGTAAGGCCTTGATATGCGACCTATGTGGGGGAGACCCTGAATGCGTTAAGGTCTGCCCTGAAAACGCTCTCCTATACCTTGACGCCGACAAAGCCTCTGAACATAGGAGAGTAATGTTCTCCAAGCTTCAGGAAAAATCTCTCACACCTAGTAAGCCGTACCTGAGGTGACGAAGTGATGCATGGTTATGCCGGGAAGATTTTATGGATAAATTTATCCTCCAGAAAGATTGATAAAAAGAGTCTCGACGAGGGTTTGACGCGTCTCTATCTCGGTGGAACGGGATATGCTGCTCGGCTTCTCTGGGACACGCTAGCTCCCAAGGTCGACCCGCTTGGCCCAGAGAATAAGCTTATAGCTGCTACGGGTCCGCTTACTGGGACTCTGACCCCCTCCTCCGGTAGCGTTGAGTTCTGCTTTAAGTCTCCTCTGACAGGTATTTTCGGGGAGTCGAGGGCTGGTGGAAGCTTCGGCCCAAAGCTTAGGTTCGCTGGATATGATTTCTTGGTGGTTGAGGGTGTATCGGAGAAGCCTGTCTACATCTATGTGAGGGATGAGGTCGTCGAGATTAGGGATGCATCCCATCTATGGGGGAGGACCGTCCATGAGGCGACGGATATTCTACTCGAGGAGGTTGGAGACCGGGATTCCTCTGTTGCATGCATAGGCCCTGGAGGGGAGAGGCTTGTTAGGTTTGCGAACATCATGGTGGATTATGATAGGGCTGCTGGGAGATGCGGCGGCGGAGCGGTTATGGGGTCTAAGAAGCTTAAGGCGATAGTCGTTAATGGGAGTGGAGGTATATCGGCTGCTAGGCCTGAGGAGTTTTATGAGGCTGCCGTCGAGGCGATTGAAGCCGTTAAAAAGATTGGAGGCGATAGTCTTGGAAGGCTGGGGACGGTGGGTGGGCTAAGCTCTCTCAACGCCTCCGGCGCTCTGCCAACAAAGAATTTCCAGACATGCTATTTCGAGAACGCTGAGAAGGTGTCTGGGGAGGAGCTTGCACGGAAGTATCTCCTGAAGAGGAGGGCATGCTTCGGCTGCCCGATTGGATGTGGTAGATATGTATGGGTTCCTGCAGGGCTCTACATAACCCCACCGCATGAGGGCGCAGAGTATGAGACGGTGGATATGATAGCGGTCCAATCACTTATGGGAGACCTTGAAGCCCTGCTCAAGGCAAGCTACCTATGCAACAACTATGGAATAGACACTATCTCAACTGGAAATGTTATAGCATTCGCCATCGAGGCCTTCGAGAGGGGATTAATAAGTAGGAAGGATACGGGAGGTCTAAAGCTTGGTTGGGGTGGCCCAGAGGTAGTCTTAGTCCTCATCGAGAAGATTGTTGACAGAGTTGATATTGGCGACCTCTTGGCCGAGGGTGTGAGGAGGGCTGCGGAGAAGATTGGTGGGGGAGCTGAAGAGTTCGCATGCCATGGGAAGGGGCTGGAGGCTCCCGCCCACGACACACGTGGAACCTCAAAGTCCTTCGCGATACAGTATGCTGTCGGAAACCCTAGGGGCGCCTGCCACATTGAGCCTGTCTGGCCGGCTCTATGGGACTTCAGCGAGCTCACCCTAGGGTTAAGAGAGTTTGGGCTTCCCTGGCCTCCGCCGAGTAGATTCAAGGAGACTGGGGTGAAGAGGGGAACAGCCTACAGAATACTCATCCTATTCGGGGAGCTGGCAGGGGTCCTAGGAATATGTAGGTTCCCGCTTCAAGCTGCCGAGGACAGAAACCTTAACCCGAGGAGGCTCTCAGCCCTGGTGTCGGCTCTGACCGGTTGGAGCCTGAAGCCTGAAAACCTCTTCGAGGTCTCGGAGAGAGCCTACACCCTTAAGAGATGCTTCAACGTGAGGGAGGGGGTTAGCAGGAAGGATGACCGTCTCCCTAAGAGGCTTATGGAGCCCTTGAAGACCGGGCCTACGAAGGGCGTCAGGGTTGAGAACCTGGAAGGAATGCTCGACGAGTTCTACGAGGCCATGGGCTGGGACTTGAAGACAGGTATCCCCTCGAAGGCTAAGCTTGAGGAGCTTGGGCTAGCCGACATCGCCGAGGCTCTCTGGGGAAACTAACCTAACCAAGGTTCCACGGCATCACCCAATCCTTCCCAACACTATATTTCGAGACCCTCGCTATGGGTGGAGGCATACGCTTATGCTCGTTCGCGTGAACCCTCCTCACGATAGCCTCGACCTTCTCCCTAGCTATCCCAGTCTTCTTAACTATCCAGTCAACGCTCTTCCCAAGCTCCACGTAGAGGTAGAGCACAGGGTCTATCTCCTCGTAGGATGCGCCAAGCTCCGCCTCCGCCATCTGCCCAGGCCACAGTCTAGGGCTACTCGGCTTCCCAGCAATCTTTTCAGGCAGCCCCAGCCTACGGGCTAAAACCCTTACCTGGGTCTTATAGACATCGGCTAGGGGGAGGATGTCTGCGGCGCCATCCCCATACTTCGTATAGTATCCTAGGAGGAGCTCGCTCTTGTCACTTGCCCCACATACAAGCAGCCTGTTCAAGTTCGCGTAATAGTATAGGAGTATCATCCTTATCCTAGCTCTCAGGTTTCCGTTAGCCACCGACGCCTTCTCGTCGTAGAAGGCCGCAGCCTTAGCCACACTCTCATAGATCCCCCTTATCTCAACCATCACAGACTTTACCCCAAGGCTCTCAGCCAGTTCCTCAGCATCCCTAACATCCTCGGTGGGCGTCGTAGCAGAGTCTGGGAGAAGTAGCACATGAACCCTCTCTGCTCCGAGAGCCTTTACAGCTAAAGCCGCAGTAGTCGAGGAATCGACACCGCCGCTTAGCCCCAGCACAACCCCCCTAGTCCCAGACTTCTCCACAGCCCATCTGAGAAAACGAGTTATACGCTCAACAGCATACTCATAATCAAGCGGAGGCGGGACGCTCGCCAACATTACCAGCATACCTAGATGAAAATAAAGCTATTAACTATATTGTATAGGCCTCGTCGGAGGCGTGTGGCCTGAAGCTGAAAATCCTTTTAGGACAACTATACTCTAGGCTGGGTGACATCGAAGGAAACACGGGGAAAATAATTGAAACAGTCGAGAAGCATGGAGCAGACCTAGCCGTATTCCCGGAACAGTTCCTAGCAGGCTACTACTCGAAGGACATACATTATAGAGCTGCCTTCAACCCATACAAGTCTCCCATAGTTGAGAGGCTGAGGAAAACCGCCGAAGAAAACAAGACAGCGATAGTTACAGGGTTCCCCGAGAAAAGCGAGTATGGATTCGTATACAACTCGGCTCTGGCCATAAACGAGCGGGGTGAAATACATGTATACAGGAAGAGGCATCTTCCAACATTCTCCGTCTTCAATGAGCATAGATGGTTTGGGCAGAGTAAAAATCCTCTGAAAACATGGAGCGTTAAGGGAGTCGGGTCTGGAATAGCGATATGCTATGACATATTCTTCCCGGAAATATTCAAGGCATACGCGCTGATGGGTGCGAAAATACTGATAATAATCTCTGCTTCACCTGATTCGTCTCTTGGATTCTTCCAGAAACTGACGGAGGCGAGAGCTATAGAAAACACGGTCTACGTTGTATGGGTTAACCTTGTTGGAATTTATGATGGTGTAGGATTTGCTGGAGGCTCAAGAATAGTCTCACCTCTCGGAAAGATAGTTGCCGAATGCCGTTTAATGGATGATGACGTTAAGGTAGCTGAAATAGATTTAGAGGAAGTTGACTATGCTAGACTTGTTAGACCGATTCTGAGAGACTCGGTTAAAGAAGATGCTGAAGCTCTCTTTGACGCCTACCTCATATTCGGTGGGAAAAGTGTCTAAACCTCGGCTAGTTCCTCGACTTGGAGAACCCAGCTACAGTTCGTGGCATTCACTTTAACATAGTATCGGCTTCCAGGCTCAAGGCCATAGGCATAGAACTCGAATCTGCCTTCGCTTCCAACAACTGAGCCTGAGTCGACCGGCTTCTCCTCTCCAAGCTTATAGATAATCCACCACAACGTAACATCTCTAGGAGACCTTAAAGCCTTAACATCAACCTTAATCCTCAGCGCAATACCCTCGGCTGTAAAGAGCGGAGTATTTGCGCTCCCACTCCCTCTAAACTCCAAAACCTTCCTAACGTTGGAAGACCTAACGGAAGTCACGGCAACCTCCTCAGGATAACCGCCAGCCAGGGTCCCCGCCCCCTCACTCATAAGATAACTAAGAAAAGGGGAACCACGTAAACCTACGCCAGCCAAGAAACCTATAGCAAACCCAACTATCAGCACGATAACGAGAGACGCAGACCCCCTACCCATGACACACCCCAACCAGCACACAGCATAAAAACATTAACAAGAAAGTGCGGCCGCCGGGATTTGAACCCGGGACCGCTGGCTCGGAAGGCCAGCGTCCTTCCAGGCTAGACGACGGCCGCCCTGTTCCTCTTCTTTGGATAAGGTTATTTGAGTTTTTCTCCAGCCGCTATTTTTATATGTTCATAAGGGTTATCCTATAGAGCGATAGGCTGGACCTGGTTTTTACACGTTATATTTATATTTTGATCGTTGTAAGATTGTGAGGATTTGTCGCTTGAAGATTTTAGAGATCAGATAGATAGTTGTGTCGACTGTAAGGTGTGTAATGATGTCTGTTCCTTCTATCTATTGTCAGGGGATGAGGAGCTTGGACCTTGGAGAAAGCTTGATGTTTCTAAACGCCTGCTGCTCAACTCTGATGTCTCAGAAAACGAGTTACTGAAGGCTGCGTATGCATGCACTATGTGCGGCATGTGTGAAAGAGTTTGCCCCATGAACATACAGCTAACAGATATTGTTCGTATGCTTCGGAGGAGGATTATAAGGGAGAATATGGCGCCAGAGAAAGTTAAGCTTCTATGCGAGAACATTGTTAGATCAGGATCTATGACGGGGGGAGGAAGAGAGTTCTGGAGAAGTTGGATTCCCTCAGATGTAAAGCTTCCAGAAAAGTCTGAAACTCTATACCTATCTGGATGCATGATACCGTTTAAGATTCATGAGCTAGGTAGAGCAACAATTGATATTTTACTAAAAGCTGGAGTTGACTTCACGATACTTGGAGAGGATGAGAGATGCTGTGGTCTCCTACTATGGGATCATGGATTTATCGAGGAGGCTGAGAAGCTAGCTGAGGATAATGTTGAGAAGTTTGAGGAGAAGGGTGCTAAAAGGCTAATAGTAGCGTGTAGTGCATGCTACTACATGTATAAGGAGGTTTATCCTCGTCTACTCAATAGAAGAACACCTGAAGTTTATCACATAGTTGAAATTCTTTCACATCTTGTTGATGAAGGTAAACTTGTTCCTAAGAAAAGAATAGATGCAAAAGTAGTTTATTTTGATTCCTGCCACTTCACAAAGTTTACTGGAAAATACAGTGAACCTCGGAAACTGATTCAAAGTATTCCTGGAATAAAGCTTCTTGAGCTTTCAAGAAATAGGGAGTCTGGCTATTGTTGTGGAATATCCAGCGGGGTTAGAATGGTGTTCAAGGATTTAACAGACTCTGTGGCGAAGAAAATAATAAGGGAAGCGTTGGATATCGGTGCAGAGAAGATTGTTACATCGTGTCCTCTATGCATGTATCAGTTTATGTCAACAATTAAGAGGTATAATATAAGAGGGATTGAGGCTATTGATATTCCTCTGCTTTTGTATGAGGCACTGTAACGGGGTTCAACGGTATTTAAATAGAGTTAATCAAGTTAATGGGTCAAATAGTGTATCCTCTTCTAAGCTCTGGAACCACCGCCTCATGCCCGATTTCATTTGCATAGTTTGCTAGATCCTCGCATGCTTCGGGTTCCCCATGGATTACGAATACTTTTCTCCCTGGATCTAGTCTTCTCAAGTATTCTCTGAGTTCTCTTCTCCCGGCGTGGGCGCTGAACTTGAACTGCTCAACCCTTGCCTTCACCTTCACGTCTATGTCTCCGACAGCGAATCTCCCCTCATCTAGAAGTCTCGCTCCAGGTGTTCCAGGAATCTGGAAGCTTACTAGAAACACTGCGGCCTTCTCATCTTCCGCAACCTTCCCCATATAGAATACCGCTGGCCCACCCTTCAGCATTCCCGCGGGACTTATTATCACTCCAGGTCTCTTAATTACTCTCTTTCTTTTTCTTCGGTCTGTGATTCTTGTCACGTGTTTTGAGGCGGCGTAGAGGAGCTCGTATCCATCAACATATTTACTGTTCTCTAGGAATATGTCTAATACCTTTACAGCCATTCCATCTATCGCGACGGGTTTCCTGAATCCATGGGCTTCGAGGACGCACATTATCTCCTGTGCGCGTGAGACTGCGAAGGCTGGGACGAGAACCACTCCACCTGCCTCGACAACGTCTCTCACACTCGAGACAAATTTTTTCTCAAGCTCCTTTCGCTCGGGATGGTCTTCAAGAGCGTAGGTTGACTCTGTAACTATTGCGTCCACGTCTCTCGGCCCAGGCTCAGCTCCCCTGAGAAGCCTCGTCCTAATGGTTGAGTAGTCTCCTGTGTAGAGGAGTGTCTTGTCACCGTTTACTAGGACTTGTAGGCTTCCAGGTATGTGGCCTGCGTCGAGGAAGGTGAGCTCAGCGTCCTTAATCCTCACAGTCTCACCATAATCTACCCTCACACCCCTTCTCACCAGCTCCTGGACTTCTAGAACTTCGAAGGGTAGATAGTATCCGCTGAGTTTCAGGAAGTCTCTTAGAAGCAGGTCCGCTATCTGGAAGGTCATCTCTGATGCGTAGACACGTGTTCCACCGTTCAGCATGAAGAGGGGTGCGGCGCCCGTGTGGTCGAGGTGGGCGTGGGTTAAGACGACTGCGTCAACATCTTTTGCGGCTATGTGGCCTGGGAAGAGAGGCTCAGGCTCAGTAAGCTGGACACCGTAGTCAAGTAGGATTCTAGCGTTCCCAGTCTTGACGAGTACGGCTGCTCTCCCAACCTCTCTAACAGACCCCAAGAAAGTTACTTCCAAGGCCTTTCTTCCCCTTTTTACTCGGCTTTTCTAGATTTTTCTCGACCAGATGGACGTGATAAAGATTCTCGGCCTCCACGTTCCCTGAGCATCCTAAGCTCAAGCCCCCTCTCCCTAAGCTTCTCAGCCAGATGCTCGGCGAATACCCTAAGCCACTTAGCCTTAGCCTCCATTAAGAGTATTTTCTGGTAGCGGGCTTCAGAGACCTGGCTAAGAGATGTTGAGATTATCTCTTCACGGGCCTCTTCTAGGAGGATGCTTGGATAACTGGTTTGAGAGAAGGGGTAGACGTAGCGTAGCTCGTAGGGGATGAGCCCGTAGGGTGTGCCATAGAAGGCTGCGTCAAACTCGTCCCCGGCCACAAGCTTACTCAGCTTCTCCATACTTATCTGTCTCGTGGCAGGTATCAGGACCAGCGTCTCCCTGCCTCTCATCTTGTAGTAGTTTTCTAGGAGTCTTCTCCTCGCTCTTCTCACCCTAGGTCTCCTGAGGCTTAGGCTGTTGAAGAGGTTCACACCCCTCCTCCCCGTTATCGGCGTATGCTCCTCCATGAGCTTCAGGGCTTCTTCGCTCTGTAGGAGTTCGTGGAAGGCCTGGTAGAGGCGTGGATGGCTTCGCGCCCTCTGCTCCAGAAGCTCCATAAGCCTCCCATCCCTGATGGCCTGCCGAATCTCCCTAACCTCCCTAAAACAGGCGTAGAGGTTGTGCATCGCGATGAGCCTTGTTCTCTGCTCCTTCGGCATCTCCCTGAGCTCCTCGACGCTTGTCTTGGAGCAGATTGGACACCCGCATGGAAGATAGTTGAGCCTCTCAACCCGGAGAGTCCCCGTAGAGGTTATGTATCTACCATCCTTTGCGTAGAGGTAGTAGCTCGCCGAGTCGAAGGTGTCTGCCCCGAGCGCGACGGCGAAGGCGAACATCATTGGGTGGCCTGCCCCGAAGAGGTGGAGAGGCTTCCCAGGCCCTATAACCCTCCTCGCCGTAAGGAGCATCGGGAAGAGCTTATTGAATCGATAGCCCTCCATTAGAGGTGTGGGGCTTCCCAGGCTGTAGAGGTCGAACCCCATCTCCACCTCCTTTCTAGCACATCTCTCGAGGAGGTCTAGGTGGACTCCACCTTGGATTGGAGCGGCCCAGAGCGCTCCCCTCTCCCCTCTCCTCTCTAATACCCTAATGGTTGCCTCAAGGTTTCTGAGGGTCTGTTCAACGGTCTCTTCAGCTCTTTCCCTGCCTGTAAGCCCTGTGGGGACGTCGAGGGGAACCGCTATATCGCTTCCCATTTTCTCTTGGAGTAGGGCTATCTCCTCAGGTGTGGCCTCGATATCCCCATACTCTAGAACCTGGTATCCTCCGCTGTCGGTCATCACCACCCCTTGGAAGCCGAGTATCCCGTGGACCCCCCTCTCCTCAGCTTCCCTCCTCAGCCTCCTAGAGATTATGTAGGCGTTGGTTATCACGGCTTCTGCTCCAAGGTTCTCCTTCATCCAGCTCGCTGGAATCTCCTGCGTGACAGGGTTTATCACGGGCAGGAAGGCGGGTGTCTCAAATCTCCCAGACCTGGTTGTAACCCTCCCAATCCTTCCGAGAAGGTCTTCGGCGAGAACCTCGAACATCCCCTCTACCCAGCATGAAGAGGCCAGCAACCTAACAAATCTTCCCTAGAATAAGCGCTATTAGCCTCGATGTAGGAGGAACCATGGAATGAGAGGCTTATCCGCCGCCGAGCAAGACATCCTCGTGAAGACAGCAGCGATACTTCTACGGGCTGGCGGGGTCGAGGCCGTCGAGGAAGCCGCCGAGATTCTACCCCCGAGAATCTTTGCGGAGCTTGAGGAAGCCCTCGGCAGAGCCCGTAGGCTCGTAGAGAGGGTTGACTCAAGGTTTGTTGAAGGTGTCCAGAGGGAGGTTCAGAGTGTTATTGAGCCGAGGCGGCGGAAGAGGCTTTCAGCCTACTATACCGTGGAGGCTGGGAGGAGGTTCATGGCCGAACTCTACGCACATTATGGCGGAGGAGTTCTCGCAGACCCCTTCATGGGCTCGGCTCTCACGCTGACAACGGCTCTCAGGAGGGTTGGAGGAGAGGTTAAGCTGGTCTGGGGAATAGAGGTTGAGCCCCTCGCAGCCCTGGTAGGCTACGCAGCCCTACGCCTCCTCCTCCGAGACCCCCGTCGGGTCAAAGTCTACTGGGGAGACGCCTTCAAGCTATTGGCCGAGAAGAGGCTTCAAGCTGACACAGTATTGACAAATCCGCCGTTCACCCGCTGGGGAATCCTCGGAGCCGAGGAGAGGGAGACTGTCAAACGCTTTCTCTCCCGGAGAGGCTACGCCAGGCTTCTCAGGCGGAGGCAG
>CAYTSD010000012.1:0-6656 GCA_964440495.1 uncultured Nitrososphaeria archaeon
TTTCAATCGCTTTCAATATTTTTAGTGAAGCGTGCTTAATCCTATCCTCCTCTTTTATTACGGCTATGAATGTGTCGCTATCGAGCAGCACGCCTTCTTCTCTCCTCAGAATATTTCAGAGCAGACCTGTAAATCTCCTTCCTAATCTCAGTTATAGTTCTCTCATCCTTTATTCTTAAAGCTTGTAACTCTTTCAATGAATCCTTCGGCATGGGTAAAACCACCATGTAGCCGCCGACATCTATGTAAAGCACCTTATCTCCCTCCTTTATGTCATACCTATCCCTAAGCTCCTTCGGTATCGTAGTTTGTCCCTGTCTCGTAACCTTAACCTCGTAAGCCATACTTCCACTACTATTTTCTTAGTAAAAATACTATAAAAAGATTTTAGATAGTATTGAATAGAAATCAATTTATTTCCTGAAGCCAAAAATATTTTCGGAATAGATCCGCTTTCATGAAGGGTTGGAGGTTGTATCCGTTTGCTCGGCCGGAGCATTTGGGTACGACTTCTATTCCTTGAAAAATAAAAAAGCGTAAGGTTAAGTGATTAAAGTGCTAGACATTTATAATTTTAAGAATAGGTTGAGTTTAGCTTTGAAGAATTTGGAAAATTATGAGATTTGTGAGGAAAATAAGTTATTGATCAAGAAGTTTATTGATTACTGCTTTATTTCCGGTCTTAGTGTAGAAGACAGTTAAAGTATTTGAGCCATCTTCTAACCCTGGCTAAGCTTTTAGCAAAGCCTTTTGATAAGGCAGAAACAGAAGATTGGATAAGGGTTTTCAGAATCATAGAGTCTATTCATTCACCCTACTGGACTAGGAGAGACTTTTACATAGTTTTTAAAAGATTTTACAAATGGTTATGGAATAAGGAACCTGACCTTACGTTATAAGCCTAGTGGAAAGAATAGGAGATTGATTCCGGAGGAGCTTCTAAGCGAAGAAGAGGTACTCAAGCTTGTGAATGCTTGCGATTGTTTAAGGGATAAGGCTTTGATCCTAACGCTCTATGAGACTGGCTGCAGGATTGGAGAAATCTTAAGCTTGCAGATAAAGGATGTTAGGTTTGATGATGACGACGCAATATTACTTGTAAACGGTAAGACGGGTATGCGTAGGGTCAGAATTATAGCAAGTGCTCCAAAGCTTGTTCAATGGATCAACAATCATCCATTAAAGCATGATCCTGAAGCTCCTTTATGGCCTATCCTTAATGGAAAGAATAGGGGTAAGCCATCAAGTTATTCGTCTTTCAAGGAGCTTCTCCATAAAATTGCTAAGAAGGCCGAGATAAAGAAGAGAATCTATCCGCATCTGTTCAGGCATAGCAGAGCAACATTGCTGGCAAATTATTTGAGGGAGACACAGCTTAAGCAGTATCTTGGCTGGGTTCAGAGCTCTAAGATGGCGGCAGTATACGTTCATCTAAGTGGAAGGGATGTAGACGATGCATTGCTGAAGCTGAATAGATTGAAAAGAAAGCAGCGTCGAGACTTTATCCTAAAAGTTAAGATATGCAGCAAATGCGGAACCAAGAATTCTCCAGATGAAAAGATCTGCATAAAATGCTACGCTGAATTATAGAGAAGATTAGAACTGTAGTGAGATTTAGTTAGCTTGATTTCTTCTTATAGGCTTTCTTCCTAGGCAGGATAGCGTATATTATTAAGGTCCTTGATTCTCGGAGTTCGAAAAGTATTCTACAGCTGCCTATACGTAGTCTATAATGATCTTTATAACCCTTCAACTTCTTTATATCTAATATGGGGATAAAACCATGCTCTCGTAAAATTTTCAAAATGTTTAAAATTCTTCTTTTAGAATCTTTATCTAGTTTTTCGAACTGTTTAAGAGCTTTGCGCTCAATCAAAATTTTGTAAGTCTTCAAGAACACTAACCTTTTTAGATTTTTAAGTCCTCGAGTGTTGTGAATGAAACATCTCCCTTCTTCTTAGCTTCTTCGTATTTTTTGATTGCTTCTAGTTCATCGGGTTCAGGTTCTTCAGATCCAATAAGTCTCTCTTCTAAGAGTGCTTCTATTCTTTCGACTTGTTCTCGAAGCTTTCTTAGCTCTTCAAGGACTTCCTTCTCTATCGAACTGGTCATCTCAGTTTCATCTATGCTTTCTCTGATTTAAGGTTTATGTGTGAGAAGTAGCATTTATCTCGTAGATTCTTCCCTTCTTTTCACCGATTGCTCTTGTAAGACCTAGCGTGCAGAGCCTCCTCATGTATTTTCGGAATGTTCTTTCCTCTTTTGGTTGGGGTGCGAGAGAGTAGTAGAGCTCGTAGAGTTCTCCAGCTTTCATCGACTTATTTCTGGTGAGTATCTCGAGTAGGAGTTTCTCATCCTCGTTCAGTTTCACTAGGCAGTCGAGCTGAGCTATAACTACGCTTGCTTCATGTTCATCTATTCTTCTCTTATCCTGGAGCTCTACCTTCATCGCACATATTCTCAAAGCATCTATGGCCAATCTCATGTTTCCCTTGGATCTTTCCGCTATGATTATTAGTAGTTCTTCGCTGAAGCTTCTCCGGAGGTTGGCTACCGTATTGGATGGTAAGTCTTATCTGGTTTTCTTGGATGAGTTTGATAGGCTTAAGTCGTTTGACATTTTATATCATTTAAACTCTGTTGGCTGTAGTTTGATTCTTGCCTCCACCAATAGCTATGCTTTATTGAGGTTTTCTGATAGTCTTCTAAGCAGGCTTACTGTTAGTGAGATCCGTTTTCGGAGGTATTTTCCTTCTCAGATCTATGATATTGTGAGGGATCGTGCTAGGCTTAGTTTAAGGGAGGGAAGTTATAGCATGAGGGTTCTGAAGCTTATCTCCTATATATCTAAGGGTGATGCTAGGGTTGCGATAAGCCTTCTGAGGAACTTGGCGTTGAATGCTGAGATGCATGGCAGGGATAGAATAGATGTCTCCTCGCTTAGACTTCTCTATAATAGGATTATTCATAGATAGGGTAGAGCTGCTTTCGGCGTGCCTATCTTTCTTTAAAGATTATTATTGCTGGATTCTATAGGGTTTGTTGATGGATGTCGATGAGAGGGTTCTGAGGCTGGTTAAGGGGTTGGAGAAGGCCTATGCTGGTCTAATAATCTCTGTTGTTTTGGTTGGTTCTTATCTTGAGAAAGAGGGTGGAGACTTAGATCTTGTTGTTGTCTATGATGACTTGGCTGCTGGGGAGAAGGGTTACGATGAAGACAGGTTTGAGAGGGAGGTTGCGGAGTTTCTGGATGAGCTTGCTAGGAGAAGCGGGTTTAAGGGTGTTAAGAGGAGGGATAGGGTGGCTGCTGGAGAGATGGTTGACTTGTTTGTTGTTAGTCTGAGTAGGTTCTGGTCTTTGCTTGAGGAGCGTAGCCCCCATATTCTCAGCTACTTGGAGGGTGGGGTTGCACTGGTGGATAATGGGTTCTTCAAGTATCTTCAGAGACTGTATAGGCTTGGCGTCTTTAAGCCTGATGAGAAGGCTGCTTGGGAACTGTTTGAGCGAGCTTCTAAGCGTGCTCTCCAGGCTAAGACTGTTAAACTTCTCTTGGTTGCGGATGACTGCTATAACGCGATAATTGCTTCTGCTATGGCTTTATTGATGAAGGAGGATGTGAGAACAAATCCCAGCAACGTCTATGAGAAATTTGTTGAGAGGTTTGTGGAGAAGGGGCTCTTTGACGGGGAGATGGCTGACTGGATCAGGGAGGTTAGGGAGCTTAGAAAGAGGATTGAGAGGGGTGAGGTTAGGGACTTGGACGGAAAGGACATAGATAAGTGGATTGAGAGAGCAGACAAGTTTGTCTCAAAGATATCTGAGTTGTTGAAGGGATAAAAGATTTAAAGCTAGGTAGGCTAATTTTATAAAAATGGAGGAAATGTCGGGTTTCAGTGAGATAATAAAGAAGATGGAGGAGAACTTGGAGGAGATTAGGAGGTTTGGGGTTAAGCGGATAGGTGTGTTCGGCTCTTATGGAGGGGTGAACAGAGGAAGGAGAGTGATATAGATATCTTGGTAGAGTTTGAGGAAGGGAAAGCAACTCTTGAGAATTTCTTAGATCTAAAAGAATATTTGGAAAAATTGTTGGGTAAGAAGGTTGATCTGCTTACGAGGGAGGGTGTGAATAGTATACGAATCGAATATATTCGGAAAGAGATTGAGGAGAACGTTGTCTATGTCTCGTAGAGGTGATAGGGAATTTTTGTTGGATGTGCTTGAGGCATGTAATAGAATTATCAGCTTTACTAAAGGTATGTCTTATGAAGAATTTCTGAAAGATTTAAAAACCCAAGATGCAGTTTTGAGGAATATCGAGATAATTGGTGAGGCTGTCAAAAATGTATCTACTTCTCTAAAGAAGAGGTATAATGAGATAGAATGGAGGAAAATTGCTGGAATAAGAGACAGTTGATACACTTGTATTTTGGTGTGAATTTAGACATAGTATGGGACATTGTCAAAAATAAGGTTCCTGTGCTGAGAGACAGAGTTTCAAGGTTACTGTCTGAATTAGAAGGTAAAATATAAAGGGATTAATCTGTCCCTGCTGGGTTCCTGAGTATTCTGTTTAGTGTTGTTGAGACGGTTTGGACAGGGTAAATTTATAAAAGTTTTCTGGGATATTTCTTGTTTATCGGGTTGGTGGTACTGTATGGAGGGTAGGAGGCTTTCTAGAAGGGATTTCACCCTGCTTGCTTCTTCCGCTGCAGCCGGTTTTCTCCTTGGCGGCTTTCTCGGATATTTGGCGGTCTCCAAAGAGATTGCGGAGAAGACTTTGACACTTACTAAAACCAAAACTTCAACCCAAACTATTTACTCAACTTTTACAGAAACACTTACCAAAACCCAAACTGTTACTCAAACCGAAACCATTACAGAAACAGTTACTGAAAAGCCTGAAATCGTGATAAAAGCAGAGTTGGGTAAAGGCTATGTTGAGAATGCAAAAGACATCGATGTTGCAATAAAGCTTTATTGCGATGCTGAATTGGATGATTTAAAGGCTTATTACAAGAATGCAAGCATTGAAGGAGTTTTAAACAAGGATAATTTTGCTAGAAAGGAAGATGGATATTATGCAAGCTTTTTGACTAAACAAGAGCCTGGTGAGCAATTTGTTAGAATAGAAGCCGAGAAAGATGGTGCTAAAGCTGAAAAATTGCTTAGCATAAGCGTTGGTTTGAGCGATGAAGAAATTGAAAATTCAAGCGTTGGAAGAGAAGGAATAAAAACACTCTGGAAGGATTTGCTGGAAAGTGATTTACCGATAAAAGATGTTAAAACGCTTGAGCAAATTTTGAGAAAGGAGAATGAAATTGTAAATGCAGCTAAAGTAAACCAAATTTCTAGAGCAAGCTCTTTGTATTTGAAAGAACTTGCAAGTTATTTACATTCTATTCAAAAAACTATGAAGATGTTTTGAATGGATTAAGCTTAGTTTTGGCTGCACTTCCTTCAAAACCTTGGATTTATTGCGGTAATTTTGTTGAAGATCTGGAAAAAGCAGAATTTACGATAAAAGGGGAAGCGTCTTACTTGCTTGCAAAGTTTTTGAGTGAAATGGACGTTGGTACAGAACATGTTTATGCTGCTAGAGCAACTGTTGATCAAATGCTTACCATTGCAAATTGGCTTAGAATTGATGCTTTTGACGTTTTAGAATACGATGGTAGAAAACTGCAGCTTTGGGATTTAACAAAGCAATTGTTTGAAAAACATTTGATGCATGAAGCTCAAGGTAAGAGAGCAAGCATTGCAGACAATGTTTTGATTGAAAGATGGAGTGACAGAAAAGAAGTAAACAATAGGCATATCTATTATGGATTGAGACAAGTACAATTGCCTACTGCTTTACTATATGTAGATCCAGAAAAAAGAAGATACGCACAGGAAGATGATCCTAATTTTTCAGTAGGATCTATACCTCCAGGAAAAGAAGCGATAATTGCATCAGAAAAAACATTAAACTTTCTGTTAAAATGGGTTGAAAATTACGAAAGTTTAAACTATGAATTGAATGAGATTTTGAGGAATCCGAATAAGAAGATAAAGTATGGAGCAAGAATGATGTCTCCGATTGAAAGATTACATTATTATACTTGGGAAAAAGATTGGTGGAACAAAACCTATTTTCCAAATACTGTTAAAGAAGCAAGAAAGGATAATTATGAAACTCTTTTATCTAAGGGAAGTGAGGAAAGCAAAAACCCGATTATACTCTATGGTTATTCATTACTTACTTTTGATTCACCAAAACGGTTAGAAGAAGTTAGAGTTGAATTGGCTTCTTCCTACGGAAGCATTACAGGTTATCCAATTTATAGAGAGGAGTTTAATTACCCACAAGATAAAAGACCTGGTTGGATTCATGGTGAAACAAGCTTTATTTTGAATAGCTATGATGAAGGTTTGTTGATGAAAAGAAGTAATGAACCCTTAATCGTACAGGAAAATACTTATAGCTTAAACATTCTTGCTACTCGCCTAAACGCTGCAAAAAAATGATGGAATAAATTTCATTGACATTTTCCTACCAGATCTAGAAGTTAAGAGAATTTTGTTGTAATTGATTTATTTATAAAATTGAAAAAGAAAAATATAATTAATGAGGAAAAGTGAGTTTTATCTAAAGATTTCAATATTTTATTTTACTA
>CAYTSD010000012.1:6666-36056 GCA_964440495.1 uncultured Nitrososphaeria archaeon
ATTTTACTATTCCTTTATTAGCTTACTCAATTTTTCTTCTTTCAAATAACTTCTATTTTTCAGCATTATTCACTATTTGGAGTTTCTCACTTTCTTTTCTAACAAGAAACTACTCAAGAAAGTTTAAGCAAAATGTTTTATTCTTCTCACTTTTCCTAACATTTATCGTTTTGTACATTTCATTAATCCAAAAATCAACTTTAATACTTGCTCAAACAGGAACATGTGAAAATGATTCAGACAGTAGTTTTCTGCTGGCTGTGAGGATTGTGATGACCTTGTAATGAAGAACATCGTTCAAGCATAGGATTCCGCCTCTTGAGCAAGATCTGTTGAGTTAAATCTTATTTTACTTGGTTTTTCTAGATTGTTTGGGCTGTGATGAGGGACTCAGATCGGACTCTGTGAAGGTCTCTGGGGTATCTGAGCCCGATCCTTTTATGGGAGGGTTTGGTCATCGGTGGCTTAGGATGCGTATTGGTGGATGTATTTGTCCTCCTCAAGCATCATTAAAAATTTCCATGGTTTGAGGCCTTCTTACTTAAGATTCCGTGGATTTTTCCGTCTATTTTTTAAGATGTTTAAAAAAGTTTATTAGGGAGTATTCTAGGCTAGCCCCTAAACGGATGAGAGCTGGGGGTGGAGGCCTGAGGTTTCCTCAGAGGGTTCCCGAGGGATGCGCCGTGGTCGGCGCCGCAAGCCTTGAGGGTAGACGCTTCTCTGGAGAGACCCTTAGAAGGATGCTTGAAGCGATGAAGCCGCGTTACAATGGTCTCGGAGGAGGCTTCGCAGGCTACGGAATATACCCCGAACACAGAGACCAATACGCGTTCCATCTAATGTACATGGATAGAGATGCTAAGCGGGCGGCTGAGGAGCTTCTGACACGTAGCCTCCACATAGTTGACGAGGAACCCATACCAACTAGAAGCGTCGACGGGATAGGGAACCCTCCAATCCTTAGAAGATACTTTGCGAATGTTCCGAGAGATTTCTCAGGAGACCCAGGCGACTATATGCTCTCCCTAGTCATGAAGATAAACTCCGAGATTCCCGGAGCCTACGTTATGTCAAGTGGGAAGAACATGGGGGTCTTCAAGGCGGTCGGCTACCCATCAGATATAGCTGAATTCTATAGAATCGACGAGTATGAAGGCTATCTATGGATAGGTCATGGAAGATACCCGACGAACACTCCTGGATGGTGGGGTGGAGCGCATCCATTCAACATCCTCAACACCTCTGTGGTTCACAACGGCGAGATAAGCAGCTACGGAACGAATAAACGCTACCTAGAGATGTGGGGATACAAGTGCACACTTCTAACCGACAGCGAGGTCGTCGCCTACTCCCTAGACCTCCTAGTCAGGAGACACAAGCTTCCAATAGAGTTGGCATGTATGGCTCTAAGCCAGCCTATGTGGAGTGAGATAAGAGAAGAAAAGCTCGCGAAAGCTGTAAGAATAATCTATTCAGACCTTATGCTCGACGGCCCATTCAGCATAATCGTCGGCTTAGAGTATCAGGGTACACCCCTCATGCTCGCCTTAACCGACCGGATTAAGCTGAGGCCTCTCGTAGCCGCTAAATGTGGGTCGATGGCCTACATAGCAAGCGAGGAATGCGCCATAAAACGCATCTGCAAAAACCCTGACAGGGTTTGGTCACTCAAGGCTGGGAAACCAGAGATATTCCTCATCAGCCTTCCACAAGAGGATAAAATAGGCTTAGCGGAGAAGGGGGTGAAAGCATAGAATGGCTGAGAACTTCATCCCCCCAGAGTTCAAGGTAATCGTAGACAAAAACAAATGCATACACTGCAGGAGATGCGTCATCGAATGCAGCTTCGGAGCATTAAAATATGTTGATGGAATAGGGATAGTGTCCGATGACAGTAAGTGTTCAGCCTGCCAGAGATGCATCGCCTTCTGCCCAACAAACGCAATAACAGTTGTAAAAAATGATATCGCGTTTTCGTCTCACGCGACTTGGACTGAACGTATTAGGAGAGATATTTGGAGGCAGGCTGCCAGCGGGGCTGCTCTCCTAACAAGCACCGGAACAGACTTAGAGCATCCTTCAATACTTGACCATATACTTATTGATGCTTGTCAGGTGACCAATCCGCCTATAGACCCTCTGAGGGAGCCGATAGAGCTTGTAACCTACCTCGGCAGGAAGCCTAGACAACTGGAGCTTGCATACCTTAATGGGGGAGGATATGATTTAGCTGTGGAGCTTCCGCCAAGCATTAGGCTTGAGACACCGATAATATTCGCCTCGATGTCATATGGCTCAATCAGCCTCGAGGCCCACAAGGCTCTAGCAATAGCCGCAAAAGAGTGTGGAATACTTATGGGGTCAGGTGAAGGAGGTATCTACCCCGACCTATACCCCTACGGAGACCACATAATGGTGCAGGTTGCCTCAGGGAGGTTCGGGGTCCACAAAGATTACCTAGACATGGCCGCAGCCATCGAGATAAAGATTGGTCAGGGAGCGAAGCCTGGGATAGGCGGACACCTCCCAGGAGAGAAAGTCACATCAGACATCTCCAAAACAAGAATGATTCCAATAGGATCTGACGCGTTGTCACCAGCACCACACCACGACATCTACTCGATAGAAGATCTCTCACAGCTTGTTTACGCTTTGAAGGAGGCGACAGACTACTCTAAACCCGTTCTAGTGAAGATTGCGGCGGTTCACAATATTGCGGCAATCGCCAGCGGGATAGCGAGGTCGGGGGCTGATGGGATAGTTATCGACGGCTTCCGGGGAGGGACGGGAGCCGCACCCCAAGTAATAAGAGACCATCTGGGAATACCTATTGAGCTGGCGATACCGGCCGTGGATGACAGGCTCAGAGAGGAAGGTCTCAGAAACGATGTAACAATAATTGCTTCAGGGGGTGTTCGGAGCGCAGCGGATGTCGCTAAGCTCATAGCATTAGGTGCGGACGTCGTTGCGATAGGGACGGCGGCTCTAATAGCGATGGGATGCAGGGTGTGTAAGAAATGCTATACAGGGAAGTGTCCATGGGGGATAGCTACCCAGAACCCTGTGCTTAGAAGAAGGCTTAAAGTCGACGTAGCCGCAAGAAGCCTCATCAACATGATAAGTGCATGGAGCATGGAGCTTAAGGAAATCCTAGGCGCCCTAGGAATGAGCAGCATAACAAGCCTGAGAGGAAACAGGGAGCGTCTCAGAGGAGTAGGCCTAGACCCGCTAACACTCGAAGTCCTAGGAATAAAACCCGCAGGAAGGTGATGAAATGAATAGGATAAGAATAGACGCAGACAACCTAGACTTCAAAACATTAAACAAGAAGATAAGAAACGCTGTGAAGAATGGGGCTGAAGAGATAGAGCTGCTTAACGTGTATGGTCAAAGATACATTGGATGCGGACTCAAGGCAAATGTGAAGATAATGATTCACGGAGTTCCAGGAGGAGATCTAGGGGCATTCATGGATGGACCGGAGATAATTGTTTATGGAGATGCCCAAGACTCTGTTGGAAACACTATGAACAATGGGGTGATCGTTGTCCACGGCATAGCTGGAGACGTTATAGGATACTCGATGAGAGGCGGATGCATCTACATAGAGGGAGACGTCGGATACAGGGTTGGGATACATATGAAGGAGTATGGGGAAACTCACCCTATCCTCGTCATAGGTGGAGGAGCTGAAAGCTTCCTGGGAGAATACATGGCGGGTGGAAGAATAATCTTACTTGGACTGAACAGGGAGGATGAACCCGTCGGAGAATATCTTGGAACAGGGATACATGGAGGCAAAATCTACATACGTGGAGAAGTCGGGGAGAAACACCTCGGAAAGGGGGCGAAAATCACCGAACTGACGGAAGAAGACTGGACAGAGTTGAAAAGCATCCTGAAAGATTATGTGGCTGAAACAGGATGTAAGATTCAGCCAGAAACAGAATTCCGTAAAACAGACTTCATAAAAATAGTTCCCTCAACCCACAGACCCTACGAACACACCTACATACTAGAATAGAATCGTACATAAAGCCCCGGGCGGGCTTTGAACCCGCGACCTGCGGCTTACGAGGCCGCCGCTCCACCAGCTGAGCTACCGGGGCTGTTTCTTCTGATTTATGGGTTTATTTTTGTTTTATGCTTTTATATATGGGGAAAAGTTTAAAGATTTTTGGACTTAATTTAATTTTGGTGATGTTTCTTGCCTGTAACTCTTAAGGTTAGAGATGTTATGGATAAGGATGTTTTCTTTATTGATGCTTCTAAACCCGTTATCGACGCAATAGATCTTATGGTTAAGAATAATGTTTGGTCGCTTGTTGTTCTTGATAAGGGGATTCCTGTAGGTGTCTTGACTGAGAGGGATATCTTTAGGAGGTGTCTTGGGAAGAGGATTAAGCCTGAGACCATTACGGTTAAGTCGATTATGAGCACCCCGATAATAACTATTGAGCCTGACGCCCCCGTCGGTGAGGCGATGCGTCTAATAGTTGAGAAGGAGGTTAGGAGAATCTACGTGGTCGAGGATGGAAAAATAATCGGGAGGGTAACCCAGGCAGGCCTCTTCCAAAGCCTGCTAAACGTGATGCTCGCCCTCCAATCCATAACCTACAGATTCTAACCCCCCGGGGGAGAGAAAGCTAAATACTCAAACCAATACTCCTAGCCCGAGGGGCCGTGGTCTAGCATGGCTATGATTCGCGGCTTGGGCCCGCGAGGTCCTGGGTTCAAATCCCAGCGGCCCCACACTTCATGACTTACGAAGCTGTTTTAGGTCTGGCTCCCGTTTTCCTATTCCAAGTATTCTTATGTATTCGCAGAAGGTTATGATTAGGGATATGGCGAGACCTGAGCCGCATGTTATCGATATTATTACGTATAGGTTGTGGCTGACAAGTCCCAGTAGGCTGAATGCGCGGATTAGCATGTTTGCGGTGAGCATGAGCATCCCTATCAGGAATATGTTTAGGGCTTTGATGACGTTCCTTCTCTCTAGGAAGAATCTGCTTGCGAGGAGTTTACGCTTCTTTATGGAGAGTATAACTGATATGAGTGCAAGAATCAGCATGGTTCCCGTGAGGGCTACCCCGAGGATTGCTCCATAGTTCATTTAATCACCTCGTGAAGCTTGTAGAGTGCGTAGAGGAAGAAGGGGAGGGATAGAACCGCCAAGTATCGTCCAATCTCCCTTATGATATAGCTTTCAGCTAGGAGGGTTACTGTGAATACGTGAACAAGGATAACCGCTATAAACACTGAAAACATCATTACCTCAATCTTCTTTATCGAGAGGAATATCCTTCCAGCGACCACGGTGCCTCTCTTAAGCCTCCTCAATAATTTAATCGTATAAGCTACTATGAGAATGCAGAGAACTATCGAGGCAGCTGTTCTCAGAAGAATTACTGGAAGCATTCGGTGTCAGAGTCTTTTAACGAGATTTAAGGTTTCTGCCCTCATGCTACATTTCAGCAGCTATCCTCGTTAGAATCTCCTCCGCGTAAGGATATTTCTGGGCTGTCTCCTTCATTATCAAGAATCTCCTCTCTATCTTGTCTAGCGCTATCCGTGCTGCTTGAGCCGGTGTCCAAGCCTCTCCCACCCCTATGAGCTGAACCTTATCCGTATTCAACCTGGCTCTACAATGTATTAGATGAGTTTCCCCATGCTTTTCCCTATGCTCCTTGAAGTGCAGCATCAAGTATCCTACTCCCAGGCTTTCACCAAGTCTATCCAAGTATCTGTTCACAACTTCCATGACATCCTGCTTATCGGATTCCGATACTCTTTCAACCTTGAAGCTTAGTTGGACGCTTATCCGCGGTTTGGTCGGCTTAGCTAGCGCTGCAACGGGTTCGAGTATGTCTGCTCTAGTTATTATTCCGATGACTCTTGAGTCTTGAGTTACTACTAGGCATGAGACATCGTTCTCGAACATTCTCTTAATCGCCTTACTTAGAGGCTCGTCGGGAGACGCCGTGATAACGACTGGAGTCATTATCTCTTTTACTTGGTGGCTTAGAGTCCTCAGCTTCTCTCCTACAACCTCCCCTCTCGTCGCACGCTCTCTAGGTTGAATAACCTTAACGATTATGTCATGTATTGTTAGTATTCCGGAGAGTTTGCCTTCCTGGATTACTGGAAGTCTTGAGATGCCGTTCTCTCTCATGATGACCAGCGCCTGCCCTATCGTTGTTTCAGGTGTAATTGTTATGGGGTCTCTGCTCATCACGTCTCTGACCTTGAATCTTGAGAAGAACCTGTCACCTAGAGCTTGGACTATATCCTCGATTGAGATTGTTCCAACGAGTTTTCCATCCTCCTCTACTGGAAGGGCTTTGAGATTGTTTTCAAGCATGAGGCGTGCAGCTTCGCTTACAGGCTTATCAACCCTGATTATTGGAGACTTTAGGACAACGGACTTAGCCTTAGTTGTATCTATGTTGAATGTTGAGCGGAGAACTATTCTCTCGGTGAGGATGCCTAGCATCTTCTCACGGGAATTATCCATAACTATGACCAGGGGGAGGTCAAGCTTCCTGAAAGCCCCAACAGCCCTACTCACAGGCTCCTCCCCACCAATAATGTATATCTCCCTCCTCACAACCTCCCCGACGAGAGGAATATTCACATCCATACCATAGATAAAACAACATCCAAAAATATAATCCTTGAAAAATGGGCCCGCCGGGACTTGAACCCGGGACCTCCGGCTCCGCAGGCCGGCGCCATAATCCATTCTAGGCCACGGGCCCTTTCCTCTCGATAAGATTTGTGTACTGGTTTTATTTATTTTAGTGTAATGTTTGGAGGCGGGGTCTTCGACGTTTTTTACAGGGATTATGATGAGTGGTATAGGAGGAATTGGGAGGTTTTTGAGTCTGAGGTGAAGGCTTTAGAGTCTCTCGGGCTTCATGGAAGAGGGTTGGATGTTGGGGTTGGAACTGGGGTCTTTGCGTCGAGGCTGGGTATAGAGTTCGGCGTTGACTTGGCTTTGAACCCTCTTAAGCTTTCTATGGAGAGGGGTGTCGAGGTTTTAGCGGCTGATGGAGCGCATCTACCCTTCCGGGAACGATGCTTCGACTATGTGGTGATAACGATTAGCGTATGCTTCTTCGAGAAACCTGTAGATGTATTCGGTGAGGTTGCCCGCGTTCTAAAAACTGGTGGAAGTCTGGCGGTGTGTATTGTTCCGAGAGATTCTCCATGGGGGAGATACTATGAGGAACTGGGGAAACGTGGCCATAGATTCTATAGATACGCCAGGTTCTATACTCTGAATGAGTTGAGGGAGATGATTGAGTCAGCGGGCTTTGAGGTGGAGAGGGTTAAAGCAACCCTCAGCTACTCTCCCTCAGATGAGAAAAGAGTTGAGGAGCCGACTGAAACCGTTGAGGGAAGGTCTTTCATCTGCGTGAAAGCTGTTCTTAGATGAAGTCTTCCAATCTGCTTACTCCGCCGAGACCCGGCTTCCTCTCTTCAACCCCTTCTAAGAGAATCTTTCCATAGACTCCGTCAAAGCCTGGAACTATCTTGAGCCTCCCCCTTCTCATACGTTCTATAAGCTCTGCCAAGAGTGGGGATGCTGTCTCAGCTATCTCCTTAATCGAGGCGTCGAGCAGTACGTTGAACTCGTTCCCGAATCTTCCTACGAGTTTCTCATACACGCTCCAAACCTTCTTGGTGTTCAGCCTTCCTTCGCTTCCAGGCTCGTATCCTAGGCTTAGGGCGATGATTTCCTGTAGGGGTATGAGGTAGATGAATCCTGGAACTCCTTCAGGTCTATAACCTCTAGGTCTATCCGCAAGCTCCTCAACCCTGTCGTCAACACCCTTTGTCAACGTTCTACCGCATACGGGGCATCTATACCCCATCTTCTTGGCCTCTTCAGGCGGTATGGGGCCAACTCCGCAGGCTCTGTGACCCGACCAATGATACTTCCCATAGGCTGGTGGGACTTCTATCGTCAGCTTAATCTTCCCGCTCTCACGGTCTTTCACAGCTTCTTCAAGCTCTCTGTAACTCATCTCTTCGAGTTCAAAGACTACCGCCTCTCTACCGAGTCTATAGGGGTAGGGGCTATGTGAGTCCGACGAGCTGAGAATCGTGTAGCCGTCTAGTTGGCTTACTCTCCAGTTCA
Source organism: uncultured Nitrososphaeria archaeon (assembly GCA_964440495.1). Classification (GTDB taxonomy): domain Archaea; phylum Thermoproteota; class Nitrososphaeria_A; order Caldarchaeales; family Wolframiiraptoraceae; genus Benthortus. The sequence continues at coordinate 14,813 of CAYTSD010000012.1, forward strand.
TGGGTGGGTCGCTGCTGAGGCCCGTCTCGATGGCGTGAACATTTCCCACCTGATCCTCATAGCATTCTTTTATCTGGTCTACGCCGCTTCTGGCTCCGAAGAGGCTCCACCAAGGTGTCCAGATGTGGGCTGGGAAGAAGATACTGTGTCTGTCAAGCTCCATGACTATCTCGAGGAGCTCGGCTGGGTTCATGTTTAGGACCGGCCTCCCATCGGACTCCATGTCCCCGTAGTTGCTCAGCTTCTTTGAGAGCTGTTCAGCGACCTCCAAGCTCCTCATCAAGACTACGTGATGGATTCTGCGAGCCTTCCCCTCATATCTATGAACGGTCGCCACCTCGACTTGGGGGACGAAATATACCTCTCCCCCGCCTCTAGGCTTGTAGAGTCCTCCAACCGTTGGCTCAAGCTCTCTCCTAAGCTCCTCAAGCCATCTTGGGTGGAGCGCATCCCCGGTTCCGAGAAGGTTCAGCCCCTTGAGTTCAGCAAACCCGGTGAGCTCAGGTATATTCATGCGCTGTGAGGTTGCTCCAGAATACTTGCTGTGGATGTGTAGGTCTGCTATCACCTTCAGGTGCCTTCCGCCCCCTAAATCTCCCAAGTCCATCTAACAACTTCGGTGAGCTTGTAGGGTGCCTTCGATATCGAGGAGGGGTCGAGGGTCCGCCACTCGATTATCCTCTCCCTATACTCTCTCTCATGAACCTTGAACCCGCTTGCCCTGAGCTTGAACTCTATTGCGGAGGCAGCGTCCTCTATCTCCCCCCGGTTTCTCGGCCTCCTTATACCCCTCTCGGTAATCGCTCCGAACATGAACTCGACCTCGACCTCGCCGTTATTGAGCCTGCGATAGTGTATGCGTGAGGGTAGGAGGCTTTTCTCAAGCTCGCCTAGAATCTTCTGAAGCCTCTCCTCATCCCCCTCATTTACCTCGACCCTGAACCTCGCGGCTGGAACCTTCTCATGAACGATGAAGTATCCGAGATAGACTTGGAGGGCCCCCTCAAACTCAGGCTGCTTCCTCCCTAGGCCGTAGATTACGAACTCTTGGCCCTCTCTTAGGAGGAATCTCTGGGAGAGTTCGGCTGGAATCGTTATCACTAGGCTGTTCCCGCTTCTCCTGATGGCTCCCCTAAACACTACGCTATCCTCAGTCCAACTCATGGAACCCTAAACCTCTACTAGAATAAGACTGAGCGCACCATGTATATTTAATCTCTCTAAAAATTAGAGCCTGTTTTCAGCTTTTCTCGAGAACCGTTCTCAAGCTAAGTTTTTAAAGGCAGTCCCTAAGCCATGTCTAGGGGGCTGGTGCCCTGCTCTTGGCGTCCATCGACAGCGGACATGAGGATGAATTGGTCTGGCTTCTCAGGCATAGGACTAGACGTAGGATAATCTTGGCCATAGGTGACGCTGGGAGGATTAGCGCCACAGCCCTCAGAGACCATCTCAAGATAAGCACAGGCTCACTCTACTACAACCTCCGCCAACTCAAGGGGTTCGTGACCCAAGACTCCGATAGAAACTATGTCTTAACCGAGGATGGGTTGAAGGTCTACAAGGTTCTAAGGGAGGGTGGAACCGTTTCACCCGAGATATTCAGGCCTAAGACCCCTAGCAAGCTTGCCACAGCCCTCTCCATACTCTTCTTCCCCCTCTGGCTCTACACGCCTCTCTACGAGAACCTCGGCGTAACGATCTCCCTCCCAATACTCTCCTTCGCCCTCTCCTCAGTCCTCCTAATCTACACCCGTTCAACAACCTTCCTCCTACACTTCTACAACGCTCAGCCAAGCCCTCTTGAGATAGTGGGCCGCCATCTCCTAAACATCCTGATACTCTACGGCCTCATCTCCCTCTTAGCGCTGCTTTTTTCGGGGGTTCTCTTCCATGCGAGGAGGGAGGGTGAGCCTCTGCTCGCTAGGGTCAGGTCTGTGGTAGGCGGCTCCCTACAGGATGAGGTGAAGTTCCTCCTAGCCTTGATGGTTGCAGTCCTCCCCCTAATGTTCTTCCCAGCCATAATCTCCGTTAACAAGCTCTTCCACCTAGGTCTAATCCCACCTATGGGTACACCACAATACTTCCAGATTAGAGACATCTTCCTGATAGTTGCTCAAGGTCTCTCCCTCCCCTTCCTCACCGCTTTAACAGCCTATGGGAGAAGACTCAACGGCTCAACAGCAGCCCTAGTCATCCTAATATTGTTCTTCATCTCCCACACAATGTATCAGCTGATGATAAGCTATCCTACTTAACCATCATCTCTACCGAGACATCCTCGGGAATCTGGATACGCATTATCTGCCTCATAACCCTCTGGTCAGTTATCTGAAGGTCGATAAGCCTCCTATGGATTCGGAGCTCATGCTTCCTCCACGTGTGGGTTCCTTCCCCGCATGGAGACTTCCTAACCGGGACTATGAGCCTCTTCCTCGGCAGGGGGATAGGGCCAGCTATCTTCGTCCCAGTCTTGAGGGCTATGTCCTTTATCTCGGAGCATACACGCTCAATCTTCTCCAAGTCCGTGCTCGTCAGCTTTATCCTAACGTTGGTAGGCATCTCCCCGCCCCGTTAGAAGGAAGCCTACAGGGGTTTTAATAAACGTAGGGGGTGGGAATAAATATAGGATGAGGGCTTCGGAGAGATATTGGAGGGCTTCAAGCGGAGGCTGACTCCTCTGAGAAAGAAGTTCAAGAAAATCATGATAGCTCTCGACCTAGACGGGGTCTTAGCTGACACGATGAGGCTCTGGATAAAAATTTGGAAGCAGCGGACTGGATATGAGCTGAGATACGAAGACCTCGTCGAGTGGGATTTCTGGAGAAGGCTTGGAATAACCTCCCAAGAGTTTATGCGGATAATGGATGAAGCCTGGAGACAGTGGAGATATCTACCCCCAACCGAGGAGAACCTCTCGGAGAAGGTTTCCCTCCTAAAGACTCTCGGCAGAATAGACATAGTTACAGCGAGACCAAAGCCAACCGAGGAATACGCGTTCAAATGGCTTGAATACCATAAAATACCCTACGACAACTATGTATGGATAGGAAGCATGAGGGAGAAAATACTGCTAGACTATGATGTCTACATCGATGACTCACCAATAGTTGCAGAAGAAGCGTCAATAAACCATAAACTAATACTGCTCTACGACAGACCATGGAACAGCGATATAGCTGAAACCAATTACGTTAAACGTGTTAAGAGCTTGAGCCAAGCCTACAGAATTCTAAGGGATGGGCTGGGAAGATGAGGGCAAGGTATCTAAGCAAAAGAGATGCCGCAGCCCTTGCTGAGAGGATAAGAGCGATTCCATGGGGACGGGTTCTAAGGGAAAGAAAACCTAGGGTGGCTCTGGAGATAATTGAAGGAGACATCAAACTCTACAAAATCGGCGGATTCCTATTTGCTGATAGAGAAGGGATACTCTTCCCAGTGCTTGATGAACAACGCAACAAGATGGTCTTAGACATTCTTCCATCGATTATAGTTGATATGGGTGCTGTTCCACATATCGCCAACGGCGCCGACGTTATGAGACCTGGAGTAAGAGAAGTTAAGGGATCGTTCAATGTAGGCGAGCTGCTTGTTGTGAGAGATGAACGCCACCTCAAGCCTCTTGCAATCGTTCGAGCACTTGTAGACTATGAAACCTTCAGCGGCATGGCTAAGGGCAAGGTTGCCGAGAACCTGCATCACGTCGACGACAAGATCTGGAAGATTCTACGCAGGGCTCAACACTTACTGGAACGTGGTTTGTAGCTTGAATGTAGCGAGATTGCTGGAAAAATTGTTATTAGCATGGTTGAGGAGTTTTCTAGTATGCGTTTGGCCATAGTCGTCCTCGCAGCCCTCCTTTTAATCCCGTTACTGGGCGTCGCCTACGCTGATGAAGGCTATGTAGCCCTGGTCGAGGACTCGAACCTCAAGATATCCGTCACCTACCCGCCTGAAGTCAAGGTAAATTCATGCTTCAACCTAAGGTTCCAGGCGGACGCGTTCAACAACATGACCATAGAGGCTCTACGGCTCAAGGTTGTCTACTATTATGATGGTGGAAGCGATGTACTCTATGACGAGAATCTGGTTGACAGTCTCTACGTTGAGAGGGGATGGGTTCTGATGAAGACGATAAGTATCTGCGTCTCGAGGCGGAGGGTTGTAGAGCCGTTCCTAGAGGCTAGGGTTACGGCTGAATACAGGCTTGACACCCTTGAGACACGTGAGTTGACTCATGAGTGGTATATGTCGATAGTGAGGGAGAAGACCTACGAGGAGCTTCAATCCCAGCTTGAGTCCGCGAACGAGAGGGTGGAGAGCCTTGAAAAACAGGTTGACGAGCTTCTAGACGAGATAGATGACCTCATGGCGAGGCTTGACGGCCTCCAAGAACAGTTCTCCGAGCTGAACACATCCCATCAAACACTTCTAGAGAACTATAACTCCCTCCAAGACCAGTATGGTAAGCTTGAGGAGAAATACAATGCGTTGAACGAGGAGTATAGGCAGATTCTCGTAGAGTATGAGAGGCTAAGAACCCAGCATGAGCAGCTCTCCTCAACCTACCAGCAGCTCAGCTCAAACTATCAGTCACTTCTCAGCGACTATCAGGAAACCCTCAGCGAGCTAAGCCAGCTCAAAGCGGTCTACCAAGACCTTGAACAGAGGTATGGGGAGCTGAAGGAGAGGCATGAAGCAGCCCTAACCACTATAGGCGGGCTCCAGAGCAACGTCGAAGACCTGAAGTCGAGGCTTGCGGAGAAGGAGGAGGCCTACCAAGAGCTCCAAGCAATGTATAACTCAGCCGTCAACGAGGGAACCCTGACTAGAAGCGTCCTCTACGCCCAGTCAGCCGCGGTCGCAGGAATAGGGGCGGGGATAATGATATTCACTTTGACCAAGAAGAAGCGTGGAGCGGAGTCTACGCGGAGACCTGAGGGTGAGGGAAACGGTGAGGGCAACGGGAGGGTTCAACGCATCCTCTCGGGGAGAAGGGTAACTCTGCCCAAAGAAGCGTTCCAGAAACTTGGGCTAAAGGAGGGTGGAAGGGTGGTCGTCCAGCTTCTCGAAGACGGGGTCAAGGTTACGCCCCTCAAGGAGGAGCAGGAGAAACAGTCTGAGGAGAAGCATGAGGAGAAGTGAAGAGGGACTAAGGTGAAGCAGTGTCTCCCCCAAGCCTTACTCCACCTTCTAGAAGAGCCGAGGCATAAATCTGGCCTACAGCTATCCCTCCATCGTTCGCTGGTATCCTGCGGTTGAGTAGAGGCTTGGTCTCGGCTCCCTCAGCAACCCCTCTGAGAATTATCTCGTTGACGGCCGCCCCGCCTGAGATATAGAGTTTCTCAGCTCCCGCCTCCAGCATAACCTCCCCCGCAGCTGCTCCAAGAGCCTTCCCCAACAGGTATTGAGCCGTATAGGCTACGTCTCTTCTGGAGGCCTTGGTGTCGAGAAGCTGGAGTAGGAGCTCCATAAGCCTGCTGGTCGAGACCACGGTTAAGCCATGCTTCCTGCCCAGAAGCTCATCCACATCTTTCCTGAGGGGGTTCCCTCCTCTAGCATAGTCTTCAAGCATTATCGCAGGTTCACCTTCATAGCTCCTCTCGAAGCAGACCCCCAGTAGAGCCGACACGCTGTCTAGGAATCTTCCTGTGCTTGAGGTTAGGGGTGAGCCTCTCTCAGCTAGCTTGACAACGGCTCTAAGCTCCGTCACCCCCCTTGGGAGTTTCGTGAGAAGCCCGTACCTCTCGAAGAGCCTCTCTATCTCCTGGGGGTCTAGGAAGCTTGAGAGTATCGATGCCAGCATTCTCAGGGGTCTCAGGACGGCCAGGTCTCCCCCAGGCATGGGATGATACTCAAGCCTCCCCCTGCGTTGGAATCCCTTAGACCCCCACTCGATGATCTCTCCACCCCATACTGCTCCATCAAGACCGTATCCAACTCCGTCTACAGCTATCCCTACAGCTGGCTCCTCAGGGGGGTGACGATGCTCAGCCATCGCCGAGGCTATGTGGGCATAGTGGTGCTGGATTAGTCTGAGCCTCCAGCCGAGTCTCCGTGAAAGCCTCTCTCCAGCCCGTCTACTCATGTAGAGGGGATGTAGGTCTGCGGCGACCACTCCATCCCTCTCCAAGAGACCATAGCTCTCGAGGAGGAACTCTAGAGACTCCAGATGCTCTCTGAGGACTAGGGGGTTGTCGGTGTCGCCTGAGTAGGGTGCTAGGACTATGGTTTCGTCGAAGCCGATGGCTGGAGCCGTCTGAAGCTCCGCTCCAAGCGCCGCGTAGCTCTCCTCCAAGGTGAAGGGTAGGTGGAGCATGGCTGGAGCATACCCTCTGCCGCATCGGAGCATAGTCCACCCTCCATGGGTCGGCTTAACAACCGGGTCGTCAACCCTGTGAACTATCTCACGGTTATGGACTAGATAGGCGTCGGCAACCCCTCTCAGATTTCCAAGCAGCCTCTCATCCCTAATCATCGGGTCCCCTCCAAGGTTTCCGCTGGTCATTATCAGGAAGCGGTCACGGGTCTCGGCTAGTAGGAGGTAGTGGAGCGGCGTGTAGGGAAGCATGACCCCAAGGGTCTGAAGCCCTGGAGCAACCCACCTAGAGACAGGGGCCCCCTCCCTCCTCGGTAGAAGAACTATAGGCCGCATAGAGCTTCTCAGAAGCTTCTCAGCCTCGGGTGTGAGCTCGACTATTCTTCCAGCGGTCTCCAAGTCGAGGGCCATAAGTGCGAAAGGCTTGCTCCTCCTCTTCTTCCTCCTCCTAAGCTCCAGCACCGCCTCGTCGCTGCTTGCGAGGCAGGCGAGATGGAATCCTCCAAGCCCCTTGACTGCGAGAATCATCCCCTCCTCGATAAGCCTCGCAGCCTCTCTAATCGGGTCTCTCGACTCGAGAGGCTTTAGGTCTCCGTCCCAAAGGCTTAGGCTTGGCCCGCAGCTGGGGCAGCTTATCCCTTGGGCATGGTACCGTCGCCTATTACCTATATCCCTATACTCTCTGCTACATTTGCTACAGAGCGGGAACCTCCTCATGGAGGTGTTCTCCCTATCGTAGGGAGACCTATACATCATCGAGTAGCGTGGGCCGCACCATGCGCAGCTGTTAAAGGGGTAGCGATACCATCTGGAGGTTGGGTCGAGAACCTCTCTTAAACAATGTTCGCAGACCCCTAGGTCGGGTGGAAGACTTGAAGCGATAATGTGTCTGCTCCCACTTCTCAGAATCGTGAACTCCCTATACCCGTTCGGCTCAGCCTCCCTGACCTCAAGCCTCTCTACCTCGGCTGGAGGCGGTATCTGCTCCCTGAGAAGCTTCAGGAATCTCTGCACCTCCCTACTTCCACCCTCGACCCATATCTCCACCTCTCCTCCACCCATGTTGCGCACATAGCCTGAGACCCCTGCCTCCAGGGCTATCCTATGGATGAAGGGTCTGAACCCTACTCCCTGAACCCTCCCAGCCACGTAGATGCTTAGAGCCTTGAGCCTCTCCCTCAACATATCCTCGGCACCGGGTCTCCCATGGGGGCTGGCAGGTAGCGGAGTCCCCCTATCCCTGTCCTAATGACCACTCCCTCATACTCTGAGGTTACCTCCCCTATTATCTCCGCCTCCCTGCCGAGTCGATGGCTTCTCAGAGCCTCTACAACCTCTCCAGCCCTCTCGGGGGCAACCGCCAGCACAGCCTTCCCCTCGTTAGCCAGCTCATAGAACTCTATTCCGAGGATGTCGCAGGCGGCTCTAACACCCTCATGGATGGGGATAGCTTCCTCATCGACTAGGATTCCAAGGCCTGAGGCGTCGGCCCACTCATTTAGGAGAGCCGCTAACCCTCCACGGGTTGGGTCCTTCGCCGCCACCACCCCTCCAACCTCCAACACGGCCTCCATCAGCCCATTAAGCGGCGCTACATCGCTCCTAACACCTGGAGCCTGGAACCCCATCTCTCCGCGTGCCAGCATCACCGCGACGGCGTGGTCTCCCAGAGCCCCTGTCAGTATCAGCTTGTCCCCAGGCCTGAGGTTTGAGGCCGAGAGCCACCTCGACTCCAACGTCCTCCCAGCGGCCTTCAGGTTTCTGTCTAGGAGCCGGCTCCTGACACCTATCCCAGAGGTGTTGATTATCAGTTTCTCAAGCTTCCCACGTTCTACAACCTTGGTGTCCCCTGTAACTATCTCTACACCTGCCTCCTCCGCCGTCTCCCTAACGCTGTCCAGAACCTTGTCAAGCTCCCTGAAGCTCAGCCCCTCCTCTATCACTAGAGCGCAGGAGATCGCGGCTGGCTCGGCTCCAACCATCGAGAGGTCGTTCACTGTCCCCGCTACGCTTAGTCTGCCTATGTCTCCTCCTGGGAAGAAGATCGGGGTAACCGTGTAGGAGTCTGTAGTGAAAGCTACACCCTCGACGACAGCCGAGTCTGCGAGAGCCTGTAGAGGGAGCTCAACCGTGAATCGGCTTCGGAGGCCGCTGAACCTCGGGAGCAGATGCTCCCTGATAAGTCTCTGCATGTAGACTCCGCCGCCCCCGTGAAGCATTGTAACCTTCTCCGACTCCATCTCCAGCCCCTATACACTCCTCCTAGGTATTTTAGGCTCCCCAGAGAAGACGCAGACCCCTCCTCTACATCTCAGCCCGGTAACCCTATGCTGAGCCCAAATCCTACATGTTCCCTCGACTCCAACCATGTTTGGGCCTATCGGGGTTGAGGGCTTACACTCACGCATGTAGAGCGGGCATTCAGGGGGATCTATCTTACCTTTAATCACGTCTGCGCATCGTGCCTCGGCTGGGAAGCTGTCTCCACCGCCTCTCCCAAGCCCGTAGCGCTCTCTAGCATCAATCTCTCTGAACCTCTCCTTGAAGGCCATGCCTCCCTCTGGAACCATCGCAACTCCTCTCCAGTAGCTCTCCTCGAGGTTGAATACCTCCCCAAGAAACCTCTGAGCCCTTAGGTTCCCTTCCCATGTTACAGACCTCCTGTACTCGTTCTCCATCCTAGGCCTCCTATCCCTAATCTGCTTGAGGATTAGATAGATTGCTAGGAGGACGTCGATGGGCTCGAACCCAGCGAAGACCATAGGCTTCCTACACCTCTCGAAGTATTCGGCATAGGCCTTCATCCCGCTTATGGTCGAGGCATGCCCAGGGTTTATGAAGGCGTCTATCTCCAAGTCGTCAGCCTCCGCAAGCAGCCCGACGGCAGGTGGAACATATCGGTAGGAGGAGATTATGGAGAGGTTGGACGGGATTCTCCCTCTAAAGACCTCGTAGGCTGTAAGCGGAGCCGTTGTCTCAAACCCTGCGCCCAAGAAGACATACTCCTCCGAGGGGTTTCTAGAGGCTGCCTGGACTGCGTCGCTGAAGCTATAGACGACCTCCACTCTGCCCCCCAACGCCCTCGAGTCTTCGAGTGAAAGCCTCCGAGAACCCTTAGCCCTCGACATATCCCCATAGGTTAGAATCCTAATACCCTCTAGGGCAAGCCTCACAGCGTCATCAATATCGGAGGAAGGCGTCACACAGACCGGGCATCCTGGCCCAGCTCTAACCTCAATATTCTCTGGGAGAAGCCACCTAATCCCCCAGTGGGTTATCGTCCACTCATGCGTTCCACATACATGCATTATGCGTATCCTTGGAAGACCTTCAGCGAGTTCACCTATCCTTCTAACGAGAAGCTGGGCGAGTTCCCTATCCCTATATTTTGCGAGAATCTGTTTAACCCTGTCCCCCAACCCTCGGCTCACTCCTTCTCGGCCAGCTCAAGCATCATCCTATAGTCCTCGATTATCTGGAGAGCTTCCTCCTCGTCTAAAACCTGTATAGCGTATCCTGCATGAACTAAGACGTAGTCACCTTCCTTGGCATCAACCATAGCCAATATAACTTTCCTCTTAACCCCATCCCCAAAGTCTACAACTCCCCAATCCCCCTCAGCCTTGACAACCTTACCTGGAATAGCATAGCACATGTCTTCCAAGCACCCGGATAACGACTCCTAATAATAAAGACTGCGTCAACCATGGAGGCAAGAGGATTTAGATATTCAAATCTCGTTATGTCCAAGGATTTATGTAAGCGTGGTTTATTAAGTGGCGTATACGTCTCTGTACGAGGCGCCTTGCCTCCACAGTACTTCTTCAGATTCGAGGGAGATCTCGACAAAAACTTTCTAAAGGAAATCCTATCAGAGCCTGGGGGAGAAACGATTAACAAATGTATCCAATGTGGGACATGTAGCTCAATATGCCCTGTATCGATATATATGGACTATACGCCGAGGCAGCTCATAGCGATGGCTAAAGCCGGGTTCAGGTCAGAGGTTCTAAACTCGAAGACTATCTGGATATGCACGTCATGCTATGGGTGCACAACCTACTGTCCTGGAGGAGTTAAGATAACCGAGATAATGTATGTCTTGAAGCGTATAGCGATGAGGGAGGGAATCGAGGGAGAGACACTCGTCCCAGAGCTTGAGAAAATCTTCTGTAAAATGGTTAGAGAGAATGGGAGGATAAATGAGGTACAGCTTGGGATGAGGCTCGGCTTCAAGGCTGGTCTTAGGAGGCTTCTAGAGCTCCTTCCAGCCGGATTAAAGCTCATGAAGAGGAATAGGCTTCCACTCTCCTCTGAGAAGATTAGGGACGCCGCCGGCCTCAGACGCGCCATAGAGGAGGTGATTAGGTGAAGAGATACGCCTACTATCCTGGATGCTCCCTTAAAGGAGCTGGGAAACCTTATGAGATGAGCCTTCTAGCACTGTTCAAGAAGCTTGGAGCAGAGCTATGGGAGATAGATGACTGGAACTGCTGCGGAGCAACAGCCTACATGAGCATAAACGAGAGGAGCGCAACCCTTCTCGCCCTAAGAAACCTGGCGCTTGCAGAAAAAGCTGGATACGAGGAGGTTCTAACACCCTGTGTAGGATGCTATGTTGCACTCAAGAAAGCAATCTACTACTACCAAAACTATCCCGATATGAGGCAGAGAATCTCCGATGCTTTAAGCGGTCAAGGATTAACCTACAGGGGGGTCGCCCACCCAGTTCATCCACTTGAAGCAATTGAAAGAGACTACGGGTTTGACGAGATTAAGAAACTTGTAGAGAACCCGCTGAAGGGATTGAAGGTTGCACCTTACTATGGATGCGCACTAAGAAGGCCCTTCGGATTCTATGAGGGAAGCATAACTTCACAAGCATTGGAAAAAGTTATTGAGGTGTCTGGAGCGACTCCAATAGAGCCCTTTGGAGCAAGAATGAGATGCTGTGGAGGGATGCAGACGGTAACATCTCCTGACGTTGGATACGGGCTCGTGTACGCTATATTGAAGGATGCGAAGGATAGGGATGCAGACATTCTTCTAACAGGATGCCCTCTCTGCCACTACAATCTAGAAGTGCTTCAGGAGCCTGCGGTTAAGAAGTTTTCTAAAGAGAGCTTCAACCTTCCAATACTTTACTTCACACAGCTTCTCGGCCTTGCCCTCGGTTTGAGTGAGAGGGAGCTCGGCTTAGACATGTTAATCTATAAACCTGTCTTGGAGGTGGCTGTAAAGTGAGTGAGGAGATTAGAATAGGGGTGTATGTCTGCGACTGTGGATTCAACATCCTCGGAGTAGTCGATGTACCTAAAGTTGTAGAATATGCCTCGAAGCTTCCAGATGTTGTAATTGCTCGGGAATACAAGTTCATGTGCTCCGACCCAGGCCAGGAACTCATAAAAAACGATATCCATGAACTTAAGCTGAATAGGGTTATAGTTGCTTCATGCTCCCCCTCTCTCCATGAAAAGACCTTCAGAAAGGTTGTGAGGGACGCTGGATTAAACCCTTTCCGGTTCTTCATGGTGAATATTAGGGAAGCTGTCTCATGGGTGACTGAGGATAAGGAGAAGGCGACTGAGAAGGCTAAAGCTCTCATCAAGGCGGCTGTCAACCGCGTAAGGCTCCAGGAACCTCTAGAAGAGATGGAGGTCGATATACATCCAGCGGTTCTAGTCGTTGGAGGAGGAATAGCTGGAATAACCGCAGCCCTCGCGGTAGCAAACTCTGGGAAAAAGGTCTACCTAGTGGAGAAGGAGCCAAGCATAGGCGGACACATGGCGAAATTCGATAAAACATTCCCAACACTAGACTGCGCCCAATGCATACTAACACCTAAGATGACTGAGGTTAAAGACCATCCGAACATAGAGCTGATAACCTATGCAGAGGTTGAGGCTGTGGACGGCTATGTCGGAAACTTCGAGGTAACGATAAAGAAGAAGCCAAGATACGTTGACGAGGATAAATGTATCGGATGCGCGCAGTGTGTTGAGGCATGTGTCTTCAAGGAGCCAAGGTTCCCAAATGAATTCGATCTAGGATTGTCAAAGAGGAAGCCCGTCTACATACCTTTTCTACAGGCTGTTCCATTGAAAGCTGTAATAGACCCTGAGACCTGCCTATACCTTAAGCTCGGAAGATGCGTTAGAAGCTGTGAGAAGGCTTGTCCAAAGGATGCGATAAACTTCGACCAGAAGGAAGAGCGTATCAAGGTTAAGGTTGGGGCAGTAATACTTGCAACAGGGTTTAAGACATTTGACCCTAGGAGGACTCCTCAATTCGGCTACGGAGTCTATCCAAATGTTTTCACATCACTCGAAGTTGAACGTATGCTTAGCCCGACTGGGCCTACTGAAGGTATACCAAAGCTCAGGGATGGGAGAATCCCTCAGAGCGTTGCCATAATCCACTGCGTCGGGTCAAGAGATGAAAACACTAATATCTACTGCTCGAAGGTCTGCTGCATGTATAGCCTCAAGCTCGCCCACCTCATCAAAGAACGCACCAACGCACAGATATATGACCTCTACATAGATATGCGGACCCCAGGCAAGGGATTCGAGGAGTTCTACAGGAAAATTATGCGAGAGAATGTTGAGATGATTAGGGGAAGGGTTGGGGAGGTTACAGACCTTGCGTTGAGAGACGATGAGAAAGGAAAGCTTATCGTAACAGTTGAGGACACTTTTTCAGGGGTTGTTAGAAGGATACCTGTAGATATGGTGGTGCTAGCCGTCGGCCTCGAACCCCAACCAGACACAGACAAGATAAGAAGACTATTCAACGTAAGCTGTACACAGGATGGATGGTTCGCCGAGAGGCATCCGAAGCTTGCACCTGTTGAAACGGTTAACGACGGTGTCTACATAGCTGGATGCTGTCAAGGACCTAAAGATATTCCCGAGACAGTTGCTCAGGCTCAGGCCGCAGCAGCTCAGGTCATCGCGTTAATAGATAAGGGCAAGGTTACGGTTGAGCCGTATATTGCTGTGGTTAACGAGGAGTTCTGCAGTGGATGCCGTATCTGCATAGGTCTCTGCCCCTATAATGCAATCTCCTTTAACGAGGAGAAGAAGGTTGCTGAGATAAATCCAGCTCTCTGTAAGGGTTGTGGGACATGTGTGGCTGCATGCCCCTCTGGGGCTATCGAACAGAACTTCTTCAAGGATGATTATATCCGTAAAGAGTTGGAGGGGTTGCTGGAATATGCCTGAAAAAGAGTTTGAACCCAAGATAGTTGCCTTCCTCTGTAACTGGTGTAGCTATGCGGCCGCAGACTTGGCAGGCGTCTCGAGGATGAAGTATCCCCCAAATGTGAAGATAATCAAGGTAATGTGCTCGGGGAGAGTAGACCCACAGTTCATCTTGGAAGCATTTAGGAAGGGAGCTGACGGAGTCCTAGTCGCTGGATGCCATCCCGGAGACTGCCACTACATCGAGGGAAACCTCAAAACCATGAGGAGAATGAAGCTTCTCCACAAACTCCTAGAAGACTTTGGGATAGAGAGGGAGAGACTCAGGCTTGAATGGATTTCAGCGTCCGAAGCAGATAAATTTGTTAAAGTTACTTCCGAGATGGTTGAGCAGATAAAGGCTCTCGGCCCCCTGAAGCCTAGGTTGGAGGCGGATGCGTGATGGAGAAGCCTAAGGTCGCTCTATACTGGTGTGCAAGCTGTGGAGGATGCGAGGAGGCGACGGTAGATTTAGCAGAGAAGCTTCTAGAACTCGCAGAGATGGTTGAGATAGTATTCTGGCCAGTTGCCATGGACTTCAAGATCTCAGACCTGGAGAAGCTTCCAGACAACTCTATTACCGCTAGTATAATCAACGGCGGGATAAGGGTATCGGAGCATGAGAGGGTTGTGAAGCTTCTGAGAAAGAAGTCGAAGCTCGTCCTAGCTTATGGAGCCTGTGCATGCTGGGGCGGGATACCTGGCTTAGCGAATCTCTCAAGCAGGGAGGAGATTATGGAGAGAATTTATCTTGACAACCCTACCACCGTGAACCCTGAGAAGATTCTTCCCAAGGAGAAAGTCGAGGCTGAAGGGATTGAACTCAAGCTTCCAGAGTTCCTTCCCTATCTCAAGCCACTCGACAAAGTAGTAGAAGTCGACTACTATATTCCAGGATGCCCCCCAACACCTGAGGTAACATGGAACGCTTTAACATCGCTTCTCTCAGGCAAACTCCCGCCAAAACACTCAGTAATAGGCGCAAGTAATAAGTCTCTCTGCAACGAGTGTCCTCTCAACGACACGAAACCTGAGAAGATAAAGATTGAGGAGTTTAAGAGGCCTCAGGAAATCATAGTTGACCCAGAGAAATGTCTTCTCCTACAAGGTCTCCCATGCCTAGGACCCGTCACACGTGGAGGATGTGGGGCGCTCTGTATTAAGGCTGGGATGCCGTGTACTGGATGCTTTGGGCCGCTTGACAGGGTGAGAGACTTCGGTGGAAAGGCTCTATCATTCCTCGCAAGTATTCTCGCGGCAGACACTGAGGAGGAGGCGGAGCGTAAGCTCTCCAAGCTCGTCGACCCAGTAGGCCTCGTCTACAAGTATTATCTTCCAGCTTCTATGCTTGGGAAGAGAGCTGAGCGGAGGGAGGTGTCGAGACAGTGAGTAGGGAGGTGGTTATCGACCCCATAACGAGGCTTGAAGGACATGGGAAAATCGTGGTTGTATTGGATGATGAGGGGAACTGCGTCAAGGCATACTTCCAGATTCCTGAGCTGAGGGGGTTCGAGAAGTTCGCTGAGGGCAGAGCGGCTGAAGACATGCCTCAAATAACCTCAAGAATATGTGGAGTCTGCCCATGGGCGCATCACACAGCCTCGTCGAAAACCCTAGACGACCTCTACAAAGTTGAGCCACCAAGCCCAGCCAAGAAGATACGTGAACTAGCCTACAACATATTCATGTTAGAAGACCACGCTCTCCACGTATATGTTCTGGGAGGACCAGACTTTATAGTTGGGCCAAATGCTCCCAAGGAGGAGCGCAACATTCTAGGAGTGGTTAAGAAGGTTGGGAGAGAGGTCGGCCTCAAAATTATTCAGACACGTAAGAAGCTTAGAGACGCTAACAGCATGCTCGGTGGAAAAACCATTCACCCGGTTCTAGGTCTCCCTGGAGGTGTCTCGAAGAAGGTGAGCGAGGAGGAGGCTGAGAAGCTCAAGAAGCTTGGGGAAGAGGCGTTAGAGTTCTCGCTCTTCACACTCAAGGTCTTCAAAGACATAGTTCTATCGAACAAGGAGTATGTTGACTTGATAACCAGCGAAGCCTACACCCATAGAACCTACTATATGGGGCTCATCGACGACAAGAACCGCGTAAACTTCTATGAGGGGCTTATCAGGATAGTTGACCCGGAGGGAAGAGAGTACGCTAAATTCGATGTCCATAGGTATAGGGACTACATCGCCGAACACGTTGAGCCATGGACCTATGTTAGATTCTCTTATCTAAGGCCTGTTGGATGGAAGGGGTTTGTCGACGGCTCTGAGAGCGGGATAATGAGTGTCGCTCCACTCGCTAGGCTGAACGCCGCCGATGGCATGGCGACTCCGCATGCCCAGGAAGCCTATGAAGAGATGTATGAAACCCTCGGCGGTAAACCCGTTCACCACACCTTGGCGAATCACTGGGCCAGGATAGTTGAGATGATTTATGCCGCTGAGAGGATTAAGGAGCTTGCCGAAGACCCTGAGCTCACAGACCCGAATGTCAGGAATATTCCGACAGAGACTCCGAGTGAGGGGGTGGGCGTGGTCGAGGCTCCGAGGGGAACCCTGATACACCACTACGTAACAGATGAGAGAGGCGTGATTAAGAGAGCAAACCTTCTCGTCGCAACCCAGCACAACGCAGCCCGCATAGCCCTCTCAGTAGACAAGGCTGCTAGAAGCCTGATAAGGGGTGGAAAGGTTGATGAAGGTCTCCTAAACATGGTTGAGATGGCTTTCAGAGCCTACGACCCATGCCACGCATGCGCAACCCACAGCCTACCAGGCTCGATGCCTCTAGCACTATACCTCTATAACACCAGTGGAAAACTACTGAAGGTGATTAAGAGAACGGTATGAAGAGACCTCTAGTAATATTTCTCGGGAACAGGATATTCTCGGACGATAGAATTGGACTCGAGGTCGGAGCACTCCTAAAAGACAAGTTACACTCAAAGGGATTTGACGTAGAGATTCTCGAGAGCGGTGGGCCAATCTTACTAGACTATCTTGAGGGAAGAGAAAGTGTAGCAATAGTTGACTCCGTGAAGATTGAGGAAGCATGTCCAGGAGAGGTTCGAGAAATATCTATGGAAGAGTTTAAGAAGACTTCCCCAGCTTCCCCACACTATATGGGTCTCCCAGAGGTGTTGAGCATGGCACGTCAGCTCGGACTAACGCTTCCAAAGAAGATAGTCTTAATCGGAATAGTCGTCGAAGACCCTTACACGGTTTCCGAGAAACTCTCAGACACTCTCAGAGAGAAGCTCGGGGAGATAGCTGAGAAAGTATATGAGAGAATAGTTGACGCTATATCTTCATCCTGATTCGTTTTATTATAAGCTCTCTTCCCCTCAGTATCTTTACGGGGCCTCCGCATCTAGGGCATAGGAAGAAGGGTGCGAGGTGGAGTGAGGGGTCGTCACTATACTCGGGTCTCCCATGGAAGCCGCATTCAGGGCACATTACCTCAGCCTCAATGGGATTTATTGTAAGCTTTGAGCCTTCAAGTATCGTTCCCTTCGCGAGAACATTGTAGGAGAACCTAAGCTGTTCGTGATTCAGTAGTGTTAGCTCGCCTACTAGGAGCACGACTTCCTCGATACTCTTCGCTCCATGTTTCTCAGCCTCTTCGAGAACCTTCTCAACAATCTGGGAAGCCATGGAAAACTCATGCATCTCTAAATCAGGCCCAAGGCCTCAGCTACCCTCTCCACACCTTCCCCAGTCCTACAGCTAGTTCTAACAATAATGGAGTCAGGTGTAACCTTCTTGACATCTTTTTCAAGTTTGTCTAAGTCTATGCCCATAACTTCCGCTAGGTCTATCTTGTTTATTACTACGACGTCGGCCTCCATGAAGATGTATGGATGCTTAAGCGGGGTGTAGGGTCCCTCCGTCACGCTTATAACAACAACCCTCTTATGGGCCCCTAATGGGAACTCCGCTGGACATATCAGGTTTCCAACGTTCTCTATGAATAGGAGGTTGATTTCTTCGAGCTTCAGCTTCTCTAAGGCCTTCCTCACAAGGTTTGCGTCGAGGTGGCATTCCTTTCCAGTGTTTATCTGGATTACTTTTGCTCCATGTCTTGACACACGTTCAGCATCTATGGTGGTTGTCACGTCTCCCCCGAACATCGCTATCTTGTATCTATCTCTGAGAAGCTCTACAAGCCTCTCTATGAGCGCCGTCTTACCTGAACCTATCGAACCCATAACATCTACAGCCTTTATCCCGAACCTATCCAATATACTCCTATTCTCCTCGGCGATTTTCCGGTTTGCTTCAAGCAGGTCTTCTTCAAGCTCTATGTCGAATACCTCGTCTTCAGCTGGAACCACGACCTCGATCTTTTTCTCGGCCATATCCCCGTTTCCTCTGGTCTAGGCATCAATAAAAACTAATCCTTAATAATTTTGGGAGCCTCATCCGCCGTGGAATGGGTTTACCTCCGGGGCAGGTTGAGGCTAAGCGCTGGGTCACCTACGCGGCGTTAGGCTTCCCCAAAGTTGACCTAGGCTCTTGGAGGCTTGAGGTCTGTGGACTGGTTGAACGGAGGCTATCCCTAAGCTACTCAGACCTCCTCAGCATGCCTCAGGTTGGGGTTAGAGGCGGCCTCCACTGTGTTGAGGGGTGGAGCGTCAGCTCGGTGGAGTGGGAGGGTGTTAGGATAAGGGATCTCGCCGAGGCCGCTGGGGTTAAGCCTGAGGCGCGTTGGCTGATGTTCTGGAGTATTGAGGGATACTCTGCCCCAGTCTATCTCGAGGACGCCTTGGCAGAAGACTCGATAATCGCGTTGAAGCTAAACGGCGAGAGGCTTAGCTATGAGCACGGGTTTCCAGCCAGGCCGATAATCCCTAGAGTCTATGCCTGGAAGAGCGTTAAGTGGCTTAAGAGACTGGAGTTTCTCAGAGACTATGTGGATGGTTACTGGGAGAAGCGGGGATACCATGAGCGGGGGAGGGTCTGGGTCGAGGAGAGGAGGAAGAAGTAGAGAGGCTACTCTACCACTATCGGCCTCCGCTCTATCAGGGCTTGGACCAGCTTCCTCCTACCGCTGCTAAGCGCGCGCCATAGGGTTCCCCGGGAAATCTTCATCATGGCCGCAGCCTCCTCCTGCGTGTAGCCCTCGAAGTAGACGAGCCGGAGCGCCTCAAACTCGTCGGGTCTAAGGTGTATAGGCTGCCCCGGCATCGGCATGCCGTCGTCGTTTAGGGGTGCGAAGGCGAATCTGCTCAGCCTCATGTGGATTAGCCTATCCTTCGGCGGCCTCCCCCTTCCACGGAGCCTCCACCTCCACTTCGGCACCCCACATCACTTTATTTTTCAGCTGTTAAGCCCCATGGAGATAAGCCTTGTCCGAGGTTTAAGGATTATGTGCTTATGCACGAAACTTATATGGATGATGCGTGCTAACTTTAGGTGAGGAGCTATGTGGCGTCCGAGAAGATTCTGGAGATATGGTTGGTATCCTCCTTACCCACCCTACTACCCGCCTCCATACTATCCACCCTACGGCCCACCTACCCCTGAAGACGAGCTCCAGATGCTCGAGGACTATAAGCGTGACTTGGAGGAGGAGCTTAAGGAGCTTGAGGAGGAGCTTAAGGGCGTCGAGTCCAGGATTAAGGAGCTTAGGAAGATGTTGGGGAGGGAGGGTTAACCCTTATATTTTTGTGCAATAACACATTAAACAGGTGAAGAAGAATGGCCTGGTGGCCCTGGTTCGGATTTGGGAGAGGTTGGGGAGGCTGGGGCTGGAGAGGAGGCTGGGGATGGTCCCCCTGGCCTGGAAGAGGCCCCTTCAGCTACCTCCCACCATGGCAGCGCCCAGGATGGCTATTCGGTAGAGGAGCCTGCTGGTGGCTCTTCGGCTGGCCATGGGGGGCAAGATGGTGGCTATACCCATGGACGACCTACAGCTACTATCCTTGGTACGGATACCCATACTACTGGTGGTGGTAGGGAGCCGTGTATTGGCCGCGTAGATGGCGTTATCCACAGGCGCCCACAAGCCCCGAGGAGGAGCTTAAGATGCTTGAGAGCTACAAACGCGACCTAGAGCGGGAGATAGAGGATGTGAAGAGGGAGCTTAAGGAGGTTGAGGAGAGGTTGAAGGAGCTTAGGGAGATGCCTCAGCAGCCCTACCAACCCCCACAACCCTACCTACAGGGACCCTACGCCATGCCTGGACCCTGGGGTGGAGGATATGGTTGGGGTCGGGGACGAGGAGGGGGCTGGGGCTACGGCGGAGGCTATGGCCGAGGAGGTGGATGGTGGGGCGCGCCAGCTCAACCCCAGCCGCAGGCAGCTGTCCCGCCGCCCCCGCCTGGAGCGCATAGAGCCGTAGCAGCCGTCGAGGAGGATGCTGGAATAGACTCGAGGATTTCCCAAGTGTTCGGCAGAGCACCCTACTTCGCCTTCATAGACATAGTTGAGGGTGAAGTGAAGTCCATCCGCATACTACCTAACCCTATGGTCTCGGCGCCTGGTGGAGCGGGAACCGCTGCAGCCCAGTGGATTCTCTCAAGCGGTGCGAGGAGCGCTATAGCACCCTACCTCGGCCCAAACGTCTCCATGATATTCTCTCAGGCTGGAGTTCAGGTCTACACGGTGGAGCCTGGAACCCCGCTGTCTGAAGCCCTCAAGCGTCTCGGTCTAGTGAAGTAGCCTCTCCCATCCCAAAATTTTTAACAGATATAAGCTGGCTAAGCCGCTGAGGCTTGGTCTTGAGTCAACGGAGGGTTTCTAGGCCGAAGATAGTTGACCACCGTCACTGTAAGGTCTGCGGCAAGGCTATCCCACCAAACAGGGAGTTCTGCTCAGAGGAGTGTAGGCTGAAGTATGAGGGCTGGCAAGCGAGGGAGAAGCGTGCAAAGCGGATGATATACGTCTTCTACGCCTTGATAATAGGCTCCATGCTCCTCTTCCTTCTTCTCAGAGCCACGATGGGCTAGTAGGGCCTATCCTTAAGCCCGAGAAGATAGGCTAAGGCGTTGGTCCCTATATGGAATCCGACGGTTAGGGCGAGCAACGCTAGGAAGACCGCTGGGCTAAACCATTCTGGGACGCCGTGTAGAGCCGAGGCTGTGAGAAGCGCCATGAGGAGGAATCCAAGCTGGTCAAGTAGGGGCGCAGGCCTACCTCTCTCAACACCAATCCTACGCTTAGTGAAGGAGCCTAGCATGTCCCCTACCATGGCTCCAGCGCTCAGGGTCAAGGCCTCTAAGGGGCTCCGCAGCCCGCCGGGGTTCCCAGCAAGATACATGAGGACGCCTACGAGTGTTCCGAAGACAAGCGCTGAGAACAGTCCCTCGAAGGTCTTTCCATCTCCCAGAATCCTCCTCCCATCCCATGCCGATGCTCCTCTATCTATCGGCGTAGCTCTCCCGATGATGCGGACAAATACAACTGGCGTAGCGTTGGCCACGTATGCTGGGAAAACATAGGCCAAGGCCTTAAGCAGCTCTAGAACGAACATCCGCTTCACACATATTCCATTCTATCAACCCTATTCCCAGCAACCCCACTCTTAATATATTTGATAACGTTCTCGACCGCTCTCTCAAGCATTAAGTCCATGACCTCCTCGTTGCCATAGCCTCCAGCTATCCAAGGAGTCCCGACAACATTCGGATACTTGAAGAACACCTTATCCTTCTCAAACCTCTCCCCAACATTCCACCAAACAT